>MHDY01000019.1:27952-32582 GCA_001803705.1 Nitrospirae bacterium GWC2_56_14
AGGCGCTCAACCAGGACCTCTGGATCAGGCTGCTGGATCTCTGCGAACGCCACCAGGTCAAATTTGTATGGGTCCGCGGCCATGACGGGCACCCGGAAAACGAGCGCTGCGACCGGATGGCGACTGCCGCAGCTGACGGAGAAGGCCTGCCCGTGGATGAAGCATATGAACTGATTGCCAAGCCCTCGGAGCTTCGACTCTTCTACTAACAGCGTCTTGACATTTTCATGCCTGTTTTATGCCCCGCGTGTGAGCTGACAAGGCGATTCCCCTGGGATCAAGGCCGAAGTACTTCTTCCCTCACCAGCTTCAGACGACATCCGCACATAACCCTGCCCCTGAGCAAGAGCGTCCAGGTGGACCGTTGCCAGATCCTCGATCGTTATCATTTCAACAGGCATTGGCGAAAAAGAAGCGATCACCTTGATATATCCTTTGCACGCATCACACACTTCGACCCGCATGGTATCTCGCCGGCCTTCCGCATACAGATAGTGCTGCGTTTTGTGGTCCTCGTTCCCGCACCCTGCGCACTGCAGCCTCCTGATCTGCCAATCGGCGCCACAGGTGCCGCACCGCAGATGCTTTGCCTGATCATTCCCCTGCAGTTCTGCAAGCGTCGCTGGTGCGCCGCACGCGAAGCAGAAGCCTTTATTCCATGAAATCTCCGCAGCCAGCGGCGATAGCTGCCTGCACCACGCGCGCAGGGCTGGTTTCAGAGCGTTTTGTGCAAGCGTCCAGACAAGATCGGGATCGAGGTCAAGGCCGCGCGCAGCAGCATCGATCTGTTCGCGTGAACCCGCTGCAAGGTGCGGCAAGAGCTCGCTTATGTCGAGCTTACCTGTTTCAAGCGCCGACCTGACGCGGTGCGCTGATTCCCCGAAATCTTCTGCTTTCGAAAATCCGGGCATACGCGTCCAGAACTGACGTTGTTTATTCCTGATTTCCTCGACAGCTGCTGCGAGCCTGATCATCAGGCTTTGCACGGCCTCTCCATCGAAATCCAGGTCCAGGCCGGGGAGCAGCGGCTCGCCTGTTTCCATTTTCTCGCGAACTTGCGAAGGGGTAAGGGAAATTGTCACTGCATGAAGATCGGCTTCTCTCAAAACGGGCAGGATCGCTTCGTAGATCCGCGTGGTATCCTTGAGTTCAGGCCGCTCTTTTTCAAGAGCACGCAGACGTTGGATAATTGGATCAGTGGCGTTTAAAGGTTGGGTTGGCATTATTTCTTTCGATTTTCGCAATGAATGTTGATCTTGGGAAAAGCGGTTATTAATCGTCTCAAAATAGAAACAACATATTCGGAAATCACCTCCCCAACCCCTTTAACATCTCCCCTCACCCCTGCCCCTCTCCCCCAGTGGGAGAGGGAAAAAGGGAGAGGGGGCTTAATCTATCGAGGGGCTACGGCTTTCCCTCCCCTTGCCAAGGGGAGGTTAGGTGGGGTGATTCGAGGACGCAAGATTGCTGAGTGCTTCCCATCAACATTACAGCTGCCCGGCCTGCACCAGGCTGATCCTGAGCAGCAGCCCGCCGAAGAGCACCAGCACGGGGGTCAGCATTGCCATGCTGTCACTGGCACTATCGGGTGCATTGCCGCGCCAGTTGAGCCAGAGCGGCACCAGGATGCCGAGCAGGACCGCGCCTCCCAGGAACATAACCCCGTAAAGGCCCGTCAGAAGAGGAGCTGCATAACGGCCTGCCACGGCAAACAGTGCTACGATCAGCGCCAGCTCAATGATCATGGCCACGCGGTCAAAGCGCTCCAGGTGGTCAAAGGATTCCTGTGCCGCGCTTTTACGCCATGCCATGGTCAGTGCTATGGATGCCGCGCCGGTTGATGCGGCAGAAGCGATGAAGATCGGGCCGTACAGCGGGTCCGTGGCCTCCCAGAGCGGACGAGCCGTGGTGTTCACCAGAACGCCGGTGTAGCCTGCCACAAAGAAACCGAAAAAGGAACCGACAGCCGCATAGACCTTGTGCGGGACCTTGCTGAACAGTGCGTGAAACTTTTTGAGCGCTTCCAGGGTGAGCCGGCCTTCCTCGGCCAGCACGTTGAGGAACGAGAGGAACGACATGCCGCTGTAAATGAGCAGCGCCCAGGTTCCCACGGAAAGCGGTGAAGACAGGTTCATGTAGGGTATGCCGTCCCTGGTGTAAAAGAACAGATGCCAGAACCGCATCGGCTGCCCAAGGTCGGCGATCAGCAGGACCGGCGTGATGCAGATCAAGGGGAACGCGATGAGATAAGCGGTCCTGATGATCTCGCGCAGCTTATCCTTGTTCAAAAGCTCGAGGAGCGAGCCGATGAAGTACGCACCTGCTGATACCCCGCCGATGTAGAAATACAGGGCGATGTAGTACCACTCCCAGTGAGGGGATTGCGATTCGAGAGCTATCATTATAACACCTCCATTGGACTGATAGGCCCAAAGAAAAAACCTTTTGTCCGCAGATTACGCAGATGGCCGCAGATTGAAATTAAAAAGAATCAGATCTGACCTGATCTGCGTAATCTGCGAAATCTGCGGATAATATTTTGACCTATGCAGTTACGAAATTTATTCCTTTTCCTTCCTCATTCCCCGTTCGCGGAAGCTCATGATCGCTGCCGCGGCAACAACGATGGCCGTGATCACGGTGAATGCTGCCGACCGGAACAGCCTGCGCTGCGGCACCACGGGATGTTCGGGCTGGCCGTATACCGGGGGGGCGTCCATGAACAGGTAAAAGACATTCAGACCGCCTGCCTCGTCATACCCGTAGATGTTCGCTTTGGTATGCCCCAGGGCCTTGAGCTGCGCCAGACGGGCGTCGGCTTTTTTCTTGAGCTCCGCAACCTCTCCAAAGGCGATGGAGCCCGTGGGGCAGGCCTTGGCGCAGGCGGTGCCCAGGCCGTTGTGGATGCGGTCGTTGCAGAGCGTGCATTTGTGCACCGTGCCGGTCTTTTCGCTGAAGGAGATCACGCCGTAGGGGCAGGAGGGGATGCAGTACTTGCACCCGATGCAGACATCGTCCTGTATCACCACGTTGCCCATATCGGTCCGCACGATGGCCTTTACCGGGCAGGCGTTCAAGCAGCCGGCGTCATTGCAGTGCTTGCAGGAGTCGCTTGCAAAGAGCCAGCGTCCTTCCGTGCGGTCCTTGTTGAACTGCTCGATGAACCGGACGTGCCGCCAGTCCGTTGCGGAGAGGTTCCCGGTGTTGTCGTAGGAATTTCCCGTAAAGTTGAACGCCACCGGATAAGGCACATCAGCGACCTTATGGAAGTGCGAGGGCTCGCCTTCCAGGCCGTTCCATTCCTTGCAGGCCACCTGGCAGGCCTTGCATCCGGTGCAGATGGAGGCGTCTACGAACATTCCCTTTGCCATTATGCCGCACCTCCTCTCTTCCCTGCGCGGACATTGCAGGTGAAGACCTTGCCTTCGTGGATCGAGACGTTCGGATCGGCCACGAGCGCCGAGAGGTTGTTCACCACGTCGCTCTGCGCCCTGCCTTGCCAGCCCCAGTGCCAGGGAAGACCGATCTCGTGCACGGTCTTTCCGTTGATCGTGAAGGGCCGCATGCGCTGCGTCACCAGCGCCCGGGCCTGGATCTTGCCGCGCGCGGTCTCGATGGTCATATACTCGGCGTTCTTGATGCCCTTCTCCGCTGCCAGTTCCGGCGAGATCTCGCAGAAGAGCTCGGGCATGAGCTCCGCAAGCCAGGGCAGCCAGCGCGTCATGACCCCGGTCAGATGATGCTCGGTCAAACGGTAGGTGGAAACGACGATGGGATAGTCCGGGTCCGCGACCTTGTGGTACGGGTTGCCGGGGATCTTCCAGGTCTTTGCCACCGGGTTCGACTGTTGCTTATACAGCAGGTTCGCTACCGGCGTTTCATAGGGTTCGTAGTGCGTGGGCAGCGGACCGTCCACCAGTCCGGCGGGCGCAAAGAGCCAGGCCTTGCCGTCAGGCCGCATGATGAAGGCGTCGTTTCCCGAAAGCCAGTCGAAGCCGATGCCGTTGTCTTTGCCTTTTGCCGTCGGGGTCTTGGTCGCTGCAAAGTCGACACTCTCGCCGGAAGGCGCTACCCACTTGCCGATGATCGTTTTGCCTGCGGGGTCCTTGGACTCCGCCTTCGCGTCCCAATAGACCAGCTTCTTCTTTTCCGACCAGGGTTTGCCTGCGGCGTCGGCTGAGGCGCGGTTGTACATGATGTGCCGGTTTGCCGGCCACGTAAACCCCCAGTTGGGCGAGATCCAGTTGTCTCCCTGGCGCCGTGCTGCTAAGTTCTTTCCTTCCTCAGGGATAACGCCGGTGTATATCCATGCGCCGCAGATCGTGGAGCCGTCTTCTTTAAGGTTCGCGAAGGAGGGAAGGGGCTTCATGTTCTCCCAGGTATAACCATTGATCTCTTTCAGCACCTTGTACGCCGAAGGCTCGTCCTTGATGCGGAAGTTCGCCACTTCGGCGGGTTCGGGCTCGTAATCCCAGAACAGGTTCTTGATCCCCCAATCCCGGTCTTTTGATGACGAGGCGTACATCTTTTTCAGCTTCTTGCCCAGAAGGTAGGTGAACCAGATATCGCTTCTCGCATCGCCCGGCGGATCAGTGGCCTTTTCATGCTGCTGCAGAAGCCTCTGGGTGTT
>MHDY01000020.1 GCA_001803705.1 Nitrospirae bacterium GWC2_56_14
GGAATGCAGACCACATAAACGAAATAGAATCTTTGATCATACGAGTCGCTAATCCGAAGGGAAATACGAAGAAGTATAAGGCGGACAAGGGAACGTCGCTGCTCAAAGAGATGCAAGCCCTGGTGAAACAGCGACAGCAGGCAGAATTCAACACTATGTTCGGTAAAACAGCAGATAATCGCGCGCGGGCAGCTGGCTCGGATAAGCACCCGCTTGCTTTAGACGGTTTAGTGAAGAAAAAAACAGCATTGTACCGGACATACAAAGGGAAAGAATACAAGGCGTTATTGACCCCCAGAGGAAAGATCAAATTCAATGGAAAGATTTACGCTACCCCGACAGCGGCTGCGACAAGCATCGTAGGCAGTCCTAATATGAATGGCTGGACCTTCTGGTATTTCAAAAATGCAGAAGGGGACTGGGCTCGTCTGTCTGATTTGCGTCGAAAATAAGGAAGCCTCAAGGTCCATTCTCAAGCGGGCATCATCGAATGAACGCACAAGGGCATTTTTGCTGGCGGTACACTCGGTCTACTACTCGCTACTCTACAAGGAGGCACTGTGAAAAGATCTGCATTTCCGGCAGTAACGATACTATTGGTTGTTCTTGCATTGTCTGTTTTTACGTTAAGTTGCGGCAGCGGCGGCGGCTCAAGTCCCGGCCCTGTTCCTGACCCTGATGCCGCAGCGCCGACAGTTCCGCCAAGCTTTGCCGCAACCACCATATCAACAAGTCAGATCAGCGTTGCCTGGGGAGCTTCCTCGGATAATATTCAAGTGGCAGGGTATAAAGTTTACCGCGCCGGAACATTTCTGCGGGCAACGTCGACGCTGTCAGTGCTGGATACCGGCTTGACCAGCTCTACCCAGTACTGCTATCAGGTGTCGGCGTATGATCAGGCCGGGAACGAATCGGCAAAATGTACGCAGGCATGTGCCATAACATCAAGCGTTACAGCAACGATCCCTCCCGCCGGCGCCAGCTTCAAAATGCCCGACACCAACCAGACGCTGAGTTATACTCCTACGTTCGGCGAGGACCATGACTACCTGATCAGCGTGCCGTCTTACACGGATAATGGAAATGGCACGATTACGGACAATGTTACCGGCCTGATCTGGCAAAAGCAGGATGATAACACGGCAAAGACCTGGGATGATGCAAAAACGTATTGCAGCAATCTCAGCCTCGGCGGACAAACAGGCTGGCGCCTGCCGACCAGGATAGAGCTTATCAGTCTTGTTGATTACGGCGCTTACCAACCGGCTGTAAACGCCACCTATTTCCCCAATGTCAGCTTGTACTATTGGTCGTCTACCACCCTGGCTCTTTATACGGTGCAGGCCTGGTTTGTAGACTTCTATGACGGCTCAACATTCTATATCACCAAAACAGCTGCTTATGCATCCGCTCGTTGCGTTCATGATTGATGACAACAAGCGCACGTTATTGATGAAACAGACCGATGACTTGACAGGACAACCAAAGGAGAAACTGATCATGAGATCTCAGATGAATAAAATATATATCGCCATCAGTCTTGTTTGCCTGTACTGCCTGGTATCAGGCGTAGCCCTGGCCGGCACCCTCACAGACAATGGCAATGGGACCGTAACGGACAGCGGGACTCTCTTGATGTGGCAGAAGGGGGAAAACAGTCCCATGACATGGGAAGCAGCGCTTTCTTTTTGCGAAGGACTTTCGCTCGGGGGGGTTACCGACTGGCGACTACCGAATATCAAGGAGCTTTCTTCACTGGTGAACGATGCGAAAATGACGGAAATCACTATCGACACGACCATGTTCCCGGGTACACACTCCGCATCCTATTGGTCGTCGACCACAAATTCCGCAAATTCTGTGATGGCCTGGGAAGTGTTATTCAGCTACGGCAGCTCAAACTGCAGTAGTAAAATTAATTCTCTGTATGTGCGCTGTGTTCGGGGCGGGCAGTAAGTTGTTGATGTAGAAATAGGTTAACGGCGGCCATGCTGCCCATGGACGAGCTGGAGTACACGGGCATCATGGAGAAGCTGGAAGTGCTGGAGAAGAGTTCGCGGTGCGGGCGATGAAGAGGGCGGCGTAACAGTGCTCTCCCCTCGCAAGAGAGGGGAGCGGCTGATGCAGAGGATGTTTGGGGGTCGAATCGCATTTGTCGGAACCATAGGGTCGCGTCTTGAATTGATGAATGTTCAAAAGGAAGGGACTGTATAAATTTTCACTAATGATATTGAGACAAAATACCGAAAGGTGGTAAAATGGTGCCATGCCGAGCATAAAAAACATCGCTGGCCCGTATCGGTTCTTCTTTTACAGTTTTGATTGCAACGAACCGAGGCATGTACATGCGCAAAGGGAGAACGCGGTTTGCAAGTATTGGTTGGACCCGGTGACGCTGGCCAATAATCATGGCTTTGCGGCGAACGAGCTCAATGTGATAAGGAAGATCATTATGGATAACAAAACAGCGGTCATGGAGGCGTGGGATGAACACTGCGGTCATACTACAGGAAGTAAAAATTAAAAACATTCAGATTACGGAGGATACCATCACCGCTCAGCTCGTTGACGGGAGGACGATAAGTGTTCCGCTGGCGTGGTCGTGGCGGCTTTCGGAGGCGACGCCGAAGCAGCGCTCGCATTTTGAGCTCATCGGAGATGGCCAGGGTGTGCATTGGCCGGATATCGATGAAGATATCAGCGCAGAAGGTATGCTGTACGGCATCCCGGCACACAAGCTCAAAAAGTAGCACAGGGCATAGCCCGAAAACAAAAGGCCAGGGATTGATTCCCCGGCCTTTTTGTTTACGCAGTTTGTGAGGATAGCGTTTCGCTATCCTTTCCTGATCCGACAGCTTCTGAACGCGCCCTCTATCTCGGCTTTCAGGCTGTTAAAATCACCTTTGCCCTTCGTTCTGATAACGACCCGCCGATAGCCCTCTTTTACACCCTCGTAGGAAGTAAGTATCCCCTGGAGCCGGAAATTGTTTTTCCGGATGATGTCTGCAACTTCCTTGATGGAGCCGCCGCGGTCTTCGATGGTAACGCAGATCCGGTTGCCGCCGTGCCGGACACCGGTAATGTCCACGAGCGCCCGGTAAATGTCCTTGTCCGAGATAATACCAACAAGGGAGTTGCCCTCCAGCACCGGCAGACAGCCGATGCTTTTGTCCAGCATGAGCATGGCGGCCTCTTCCACCGGCGTGTCGGGAGTGGTGGTAATGACCTTCGTGACCATGATCTCCTTGATCTTTGTTTTCGCCAGAAGATAGTGGAGCTCATAGATGTCGAGCGACGTTGCTTTCGAGGGAGTATATTCCTTGATGTTCCGGTCCGAGATGAGGCCTTTGAGCCTGCCGCTCTTTATCACGGGCAGATGCTTGATGCTCTCCTCCTTCATCAGCAGCAGTGCATAGGAGAGATAATCGTCAGGTTCAAGCGTGAAGACCTTTGCTGTCATCCAGTCTGATACGTACATGGCCACCTCCGGTGGAGAAATTCCAAAAATTCAAAACACAAATTAACTTCTCAGGTCAATATATTATCCGCAGATGACGCAGATGACGCAGATAAAAACGAACATGGATCCTTTTATTTAAAATCTGCGGCCATCTGCGCAATCTGCGGACAAAAGGGTTATTCTCGGGTATATTTCGTATTTGCAATTTGGTGCTTTGAATTTTCTGCCGCCTTGCGACGGTTAGACTCCCAAATATGCCGTCTTCACATGCGGGTCGTTCAGAAGGTCTTTGCCGGCCCCCTGCATGACGACCCTGCCGGTCTCGAGCACGTAGGCGCGGTCGGCGATGGCCAGCGTCTGTTTTACGTTCTGCTCCACGATCAGGACCGTGGTGCCCTGCTTCCGTATTGTCGTGATGATATCGAAGATCTCGCGGACGAGGATCGGGGCCAGTCCCAGCGACGGCTCGTCGAGCATCATAAGCTTCGGCAGCGACATAAGCCCGCGCCCGATCGCCACCATCTGCTGCTCTCCGCCGGAGAGCAGTCCTGCCGGTTGCCTCCTGCGTTCGCTGAGCCGCGGAAAGAGCCCGAACACCATCTCTTTGGTCTTTGCCCGCTGCAGTCTTGCTTCTCCGCGGAGCGACCCCATGTCCAGGTTTTCTTCGACGGTCATCTCCACAAAGAGCCGACGCGCTTCAGGGCAGTGGGCGATCCCCAATTCAATGAGCCGGTAGGGCGCAACGATATGGATTGGCTCCGCATTGAAGAGGACCTCTCCTTTGCGGGGCCGGAGCAGGCCCGATATGGTCTTGAGCGTTGTTGATTTCCCGGCGCCGTTCGCGCCGATGAGCGCAACGACCTCGCCCTGCTTCACTTCAAAGGAAATGTCCCAGAGCACCTGAACATCGCCGTAGAAGACGTTTATGTTCCTGATCTCAAGCACTCTGCGTTTCTCCCAGATAGGCTTCCACCACCAGAGGATTGCTCCGTATCTCCAGGGGGGTGCCCTCGGCGATCTTTTCACCGTAGTTCAGCACCACGATGCGGTCCGATATGGCCATGATGACCCGCATGTGATGTTCGATGATCATGATGGTGATGCCCTTGTTCTTGATCCTGCGGATGATGGTGATGGACTCGTCGAGCTCGGACGGGTTCAGACCGGCAAAGGATTCGTCCAGAAGCAGGACCTCCGGCTGCGTGGCAAGCGCCCGCGCGATCTCGAGCCGTTTCCGTTTGCCCAGCGGCAGGCCCCGCGAGATGACGTCGCGGTCTTCATAGAGGCCGGTGAACTGGAGAGCGTCGATTGCTGCTTCCACAGCCTGTTCCTTGTTCTTCGCACGCAGGAACGACGAGGCCACCACGTTGTCGAGCACGCTCATCCGCTGAAGCGGTTTCACCACCTGGAAGGTCCGGGCAATGCCCTGCCGGCAGATGACGTGCGGTTTGGATCCCGATATTTTTTTTTCTTTGAAAAAGACATCGCCGCGCGAGGGATGGTAAAAACCGTTCACCACGTTGAACAGGGTCGTTTTGCCCGCACCGTTCGGCCCGATGAGGCCCAGGATCTCGCCCTGCCGCAGTTCAAAGGACACGTCCTTGATCGCGGCAAGGCCGCCGAAGAACCGCGAGACTTTTCGTATTTCGAGGAAGCTCATGACGCCCTCCTCGCGAGGCCCAGGAGCTTCTTCATCTTCGGGAAGTCGCCCACAATGCCGTTGGGCAGGAAGATGATGATGACGATCAGCAGGATGCCGAAGAAGGTGTGGTGCGCCGTTCCGAGCATCGGGATCGACCGGATCGCTTCCGCAAGGACCACCATGATGACCGCGCCGACGATCGGTCCGGAGAAGGTGGCAACGCCGCCGACCATGACGACCATGATGGCGATGATCGATATGTCGTGCAGCGCGAAGACCACCTTGGGGTCGATGTACCCCATGTAGTTCGTATAGAACGCGCCGGCGAACCCGGTGATCATGGCGCTCAGGCAGAGGGCGATGGTCTTATAGAGAGTCGTATCGATGCCCAGGGATTCCGCGGCGTCCTGGTCCTCGCGAATGGCGACGAAGTAGTAGCCGAGCTTTGATGCGATGACCTGCTTGACCAGCACGAAGGACAGTGCGGCGATGGCGAGGATGATGTAATAGTAGCGGGTCTTCTCGATCCAGCTCCGCTCGCGGATCATGATGCCCAGGTCCCCGCCGGTAACGTCCACCATGTTCTCCGCCACGATCCTGAGGATGACGCCGATGGAAAGGGTGGCCAGGGCAAAGTAGGGGCCGCGCAGCCGGAGACAGATGTAGCCGATGACCAGGGCGAACAGGGTGACCACGACGATGCTGGCAGGAAGGCCCCACCATCCGGAAATGCCGAGCTTGGTGTACAGCATGCCGCTCGTATAGGCGCCGACGCCGAAGAAGGCGGCGTGGCCGAAAGAAACCTGGCCGCAGTAGCCGCTCAGCAGGTTCCAGGACATGCCGATGACGGACCACATGACGACCAGGATCAGGATATGCATGAGGTAGCTGTTCAGGCCCAGGAGCGGAACGAGGGCGAGCAGCGCGATTGCTATGTAAGGGAAGTATTTATTCATAAGATTTGAACCGAAGAGAAAGTCTTTTTATCCGCAGATGACGCAGATGGCCGCAGATTTTAAAAAGAACGTTGCGTTAGATTTAATCTGCGACATCTGCGTAATCTGCGGACAGTGTTTTGACCTAAGTCACTACTATTTTCCATCTTTTTATTTCCCCAGCTTCCTGCTCTTGAGCAGCGACGCGACGCCGCCAGGGATGAAGATCAGCACTGCAACAAAGATGATGAACCGGCCGACCGGGGCCCAGCCCATGCCGATATAGGTGGCGGTGAGCGATTCGAACAGGCCCAGGATCAGGCCGCCGATGATCGCCCCCACAGTAGAGCCCAGTCCGCCCAGAATGGTGATGACGAAGGCGATCAGCGTGAACTGTCCGCCGATATCGGGATAGATGTAATAAATGGGAATAAAGAGACAGCCGGCCGCTCCCACGAGAGCGGAGCCGAGCCCGAAGGTAAACACCCGCATGCGCTCAACGTTCACGCCCATGAGCAGGGCGGCATCGTGGTCCTGCGCCGTGGCCCTGATGGACTTCCCCATGTCTGTCTTGGTCAGAAAGAACCAAAGCCCCGCCGTGATCATCAGGGAGAAGACAAAAGAAACGCTCCAGGGAAGGGACAGGGACAGCTCGATGGGCGAAGCCTTCCAAATATCGGTGAGGTACCATGCCGTGGTGCCGTAGCTGACCGGCGTTTGCAGATAGTCCGATTTGAAGATGATCGTGGCCAGGTTGGCCAGCACCATGCCGATGCCGACGGTCAGGATGACCTGGTTCTCGGGCAGGATGGAATCTACCTTGACCACCGGGTTGATGAGGTATTTCTGGAGCCCCATGCCGAGCAGGAAGAGCACCGGTCCCGCGATAACGATCGAGAGATAGGGATCGATATGGAAATAGGTGTAGAGAACGTAGGCGATGTACATGCCCACCATCATGAGCTCGCCATGAGCAAGGTTGATGATTTTCATGACGCCCATGATGATGGTCATGCCGATGCCGATCAGGGCATAGAGGCCGCCGAGCAGGAATCCGGAAATGAGCGTTTGGAGTAAGACTTCAGTTTGGACTGCGGTCATGGAAAACCCTTTTTATTGCGGATTTCGGATTGGAATTCGAACTGCGGTTTTAATCCGCATTCCGCAATGGTCACAGACCACGATGTCCGAAATCCGCAATGGAATTATCGTCTTTCCTTCCAGCTTGGCACCGGGAAGACATACTGCATGCTGGCATGATTCTTCGGCCAGATGGTCTGGAACTCGCCCTTGATGACCTGGATCGCCAGGGTCTCGGTAAAGTTCTGGTTCTGGTACCCTTCCTTGTCCTCGAACTTCACCGGGCCGAAGGCGGTTTTGAGGTTCGTTGCCTTAAGCGCATCGCGGATGCCGTCCTGCGTCCAGTTCTTGGCGCGTCCCAGGGCATCGGCGGTGACGTAGATGGCGGCATAGGCCGAGGCGCCGTGATAGGAGGGGTAGTCGCCGTATTTGGTTTTGTACTTTTCAGCGAACTCCTTTGCTCCCGGGTATTTGAGCTGAGGCGTCCAGAGGGTCGCGCTGACCACATATTCCGCCGCGTCTTTGGCTCCATCAATGAACTCGGGGATGGCGAAGCCGGCTGCGCCGCCCGAGAAGAGCTTCGCGTCAAGCCGGAGCTCCTTGATCTGCTTCATGATGAGCTGGGCCTCATTGGCGTAAGAAACCGTATAGATGACATCGGGCTGGGCAGCCTTTACTTTGGACAGGAGCGGCTTGAAATCGATGGCGCCGGTCTCGAACTTTTCTTTCAAGACGACCTCGGCGCCGATCTTTTTCGCATCCCGGTCCATGGCGTCGGCTCCAGAGGTCCCGAAGGCCGAGCTTTCATACAGGACGGCGATGGTTTTCGGTTTTACCACCTCTTTCAAGAATGACACAAAGGCGTCTGCATAGTGGTCATTGACCTGGTTCTGGCGGAAAACATATTTATAATTCTGCTTGGTGATGGCATCATCGGCGCTGGCCACGACCAGGTAGGGGGTTTTACGCTCCTCTGCCACTGCGGCGACGGCTTTTGCGCAGGCCGAGGTGTACTCGCCCACGATGAACGGCTGTTTTTTGACATCGATCAGCTTCTCAACGATGGCGCGGGCTGTTTCCGGCTTGCCGGAAGAGTCTTCAAAGGACAGGGCGAGCTTTTTCCCTTTGACGCCGCCCTTGGCATTGATCTCCTCGGCAGCCATCTCGTAGGAGCGCTTCATGATCTCCCCGAACTTGGCCTGCTTTCCGGTGAGCGGCAGCGGGATGGTAAGATCC
>MHDY01000021.1 GCA_001803705.1 Nitrospirae bacterium GWC2_56_14
AAATTCCAAAGTTCTACCCTCCCTTTCTTCCAGGAACCGAGCAGATAAAAAACCTCCGTGAGCACTGGCCACGTGGTTGCCGGAGGCGTTTGGAGCGTCTTCATGGCCGCATAGCATATCTCATGCTGTTCTTCCGAATCATCAAACAGGGCCACAAGGGGGCCAGTGTCTATAACGACCATCTCTTACGCATCCTCTCAAATTTTTCTTTCAGGATCTCCTTGCCCTTGGCTACCCGCTGACCGTGGCCGCTGCCGCCCGACTTGTGAATCGCCTGATAAATTTCCCACGGCGTCCGTTGTTTTTGCGCTACGATCTTCGCGCAATACTCGCGAATGGATTCACGCACCAATTCCGACTTGGTGACCCCGGCGTATTCGGCGGCCTTTTTAAGCAAATCCTCGGTTTCCTTATCAAGACGAGTACTGGACGGCATGACCTACCTCCTGTAGTACATTATGTAGGACGTTTCGCCGGATGTCAACCGATTTTTGCGATGGGTAGACGCCGTCTCCGTGACGTTCGTGAATTTCCCTGGGCCCAAAAAAAAACAAGTCAATTTTCTCTTGTTCAGAGCCTATGATTCTTGTATAGTGTCTCCCACTGCTATGAAAAAGACGAGAAGGAAAGACATCGCAACGCTCATCAAACCGCAGGTGCGCAGGCTCGCGGCCTATCATATCGATGAAACGCCCTGCCGCATCAAGCTCGACGCCATGGAGAACCCCTTTTCCCTGCCGACGGTGGTGCAGCGTGAATTGGCGAAGGCCGTGAACAGCGCATCGATCAACCGCTACCCCGACCCTTCGGCGAAGAAACTGACACAAGCGATCGCCGGCTTCTGGGGCATGAAACCCGCCAACTTGATCCTCGGCAACGGCTCAGACGAACTGATCCAGGCGATCCTGCTCGCCTTCGGCGGGCCCACGCTCATCCCGGTGCCTACCTTTGCCATGTACGAGATCACGTCGCGCGCGCTGTCGCAAACAGTCGTGACCGTGCCGCTGGACAAGAACTTCGATCTCGATGCGGACCTGCTGCTCAAAAAGGCAAAAGAGAGCAAAGCAAAGGTCATCTTCCTTGCCTGTCCCAATAATCCTACGGGGAACCGGTTCTCGGATAAGGCTGTGCGCAGGATACTGGACAGGGCAGATGCAGCCGTGGTCCTCGACGAGGCCTATTTCAGCTTCTCCGGCAAGAGCTATCTGAGCCTTCTGCAGAACTATCCGAACATGATCGTGCTGCGCACTCTTTCGAAGATCGGCCTTGCCGGCCTCCGCATCGGCGTGCTTGCCGCATCACCCGAGATCGTCGCCGAGCTGAACAAGATCCGGCTGCCTTACAACATCAACAGCCTGTCCCAGGCGGCTGCGGTTGCGGTTTTGAAACACCGCGCCATCATCGAACGCCAGATTTCCCTGTTGATTTCAGAGCGGGAAAACCTCTATAATGCGCTTGCTCAGATGAAGGGCGTCACGGCCTATCCGTCTGAAACGAACTTCATCCTGTTCAGGACCGCCGTTGATGCAACGACGGTCTATGGAAAACTGAAAAAGGCCGGAATCCTTATCAAGAACCTGAACAAGCCCGGACCGCTCAAGAACTGTTTGCGCGTGACCATCGGGACGAAGGAAGAGAATAAAGAATTTTTAAAAACAGTAAGGAATATTTTAGACACTGATTAGCACAGTTTCGTTATGATAAAGCTTTTGGCGGTATCATATCTTTTCAGTGTAAATCAGTGTCAAAAAAGGATTTACCATGAAACGAAAAGCAACGATCGACCGCAAGACCAAAGAAACGGACATCAAGATAGTCCTGAACCTCGACGGCACAGGAGTGTACAGCATCAAAACCTCGGTGCCGTTCATGGACCATATGCTCTCGGCCGTTGCCAAACACGGGTTCTTCGACCTCACGATCAAGGCAAAGGGAGACATCGAGATCGACGACCACCACACGGTCGAGGACCTGGGCATCGCCTTCGGCCAGGCGCTCAAGAAAGCGCTGGGCGACAGCCGCGGCATCCGACGCTACGGCGATGCGACCGTGCCCATGGACGAGACCCTGGCGCAGGTGGTGATGGACCTCTCGGGCAGGCCCTTCCTGGCATACCAGGTCGACCTGCCGAAGAAGTACAAGCTCAAGGACTTCGACCCCGGACTTGCAGAGGATTTTTTTCAATCCGTTGCGAACCATGCCGGCATGAACCTGCATATCCGCCTCCATTACGGCCGCGACGTCCACCACATGCTCGAAGGCATCTTCAAGGCCTTCGGCCGCGCCCTGGACCAGGCAACGAGCCTCGATCCGAGGATCAAGGGCGTTCTCTCGACAAAAGGAAAGATCTGATCAAAAATTCAGGAGACAGGAGTCAGAATTCAGGAGTCAGGAGAAAGCCTTGTTCTAATGCTTTTATTCTGGCTCCTGACTACTGGCTCCTGACTCCTTCTTCAGGTGTACTATGATAGCAATCATCGATTACGGGATGGGCAATTTACGGAGCGTTCAGAAGGGCTTTGAACGCGTGGGCCGCGAGGCCGTGGTCACCAACGACGCAAAGACGATCCTCAGCGCCGGCAAGGTCGTGCTGCCCGGCGTCGGCGCGTTCCCGGACTGCATGCGGAACCTGGAGCAGAACGGCCTCATCGACGTGGTCCACCAGACCGTCAGATCCGGCAAGCCCTTTCTCGGCATCTGCCTGGGCCTCCAGCTCCTGTTCACCGAGAGCGAGGAATTCGGGATTTCCAAAGGGCTTGATATCATCAAAGGACGGGTAAAGCTGTTTAAGCTTCAAGATTCAGCGCTCAAGGTGCCGCACATGGGCTGGAATTCCATAACGATCAAGCGCCGTGCCCCGGCGCTCCAGGATGTTCCTGACAACAGTCACGTCTATTTCGTGCACTCTTTTCATGTCGTGCCGGAAGATAAGAACGTGATCGCCACGACCACGGATTACGGCATCGAGTTCGTCTCGAGCATCTGGAAGGACAACATCTTCGCGGTCCAGTTCCATCCGGAGAAGAGCCAGGCGCTGGGGTTGTCGATATTGAAGCGCTTTGGAGAACAGAAAGCATAGGGGCAAGGGTTCAGGGGCAAGGGTTCAGGGTCCAGGGTTCAGGAAACGATAAAGTCACTACTGGCTCCTGACCCCTGGCTACTGGCTACTGAGGTACTCATGATAATCATTCCTGCAATCGACTTAAAAGAAGGCAAATGCGTCCGCCTCGAACAGGGGCTCATGGACAAGGCCACGGTATACTCCGACGACCCCGGCACCACGGCGCGGCACTGGGAAGCACAGGGAGCCGAGCTGCTGCATGTGGTTGACCTGAACGGCGCCTTTGCCGGCGTGCCCAAGAACCTGGACGCCATCAAGGCCATCCGGGCCGCCATCAAGATCCCCATCGAAGTGGGCGGCGGCATCCGCGACATCGCGACGATCGAGGCCCTCGTCGGAATCGGCATCGACCGGATCATCCTCGGCACGGCAGCCATCGAGAACCCCGCATTCGTCGCTGAGGCCTGCAGGAAGTTCCCGGACAGGATCATTGTCGGCATCGACGCCAAGGAAGGCCTGGTGGCGATAAAGGGCTGGGCAGAGGTCACGAAGGTGCAGGCAGTCGATCTCGCAAAACAGATGCAGGACCATGGCGTGATCGCCATCATTTACACGGACATCAAGCGGGACGGCATGCTTTCCGGCCCGAACATCGAAGCGACCCAGGCGCTCGCAAAAGCGCTCACCATCCCCGTCATCGCCTCGGGTGGTGTGCATACCATGAAAGACATCGAGAACCTGCTGACCGTCAGACACTCCGGCGTAAGCGGGGTGATAACCGGAAAGGCGATCTACTCGGGCTCGCTCGACCTGAAGGAAGCGATAACGTTCGTTAAGATGAATGACAACCGCTGCGCACGGTAACCAATCAAGATCAAAAGACTTATTTAGACACTGATATACACTGATAGAGGCTATGATGTGGCAGGGCAATTTGCTGTATCATGATTTTTCATAAGTAATCCGCCCTGATCAGTGTCAAAGGTTTTTACTTATTCTCTGGAGTGTTCATGTTAACCAAACGCATCATCCCCTGTCTCGACGTAAAAGCCGGCCGCGTGGTAAAAGGCGTCAGCTTCGTGAACCTCCGCGACGCCGGGGACCCCGTCGAGATCGCCAAAGCCTACGACGAACAGGGCGCGGACGAACTCACGTTCTTGGACATCACCGCCTCGCACGAAGAGCGCGGCATCATCCTCGATATCGTGCGCCGCACGGCCGAACAGGTCTTCATGCCGCTCACCGTCGGCGGCGGCATCAAAGTGCTCGACGACATCCGCAATCTTCTCCTTGCCGGGTGCGATAAGGTGTCGATCAATACCACCGCGGTCCACGACCCGGAGTTCATCAAGGCCGCGTCGAACCGCTTCGGCAGCCAGTGCATCGTGGTCGCCATCGACGCCAAACAGGTGATAGCGCACGACCCGGACTTCAAATCGCCCCTCAAATGGGCCGACGACCCCAAGTACGCTTCTCTGCTTCTTTCCCAATCCGCAATCCGAAATCCGAAATCCGAAATTAAATGGGAGGTCTACACCCACGGCGGCAGAAAGCCCATGGGCATCGATGCCGTGGCCTGGGCGCGTATGATGGCGGAGTACGGGGCAGGCGAGATTCTGCTGACCAGCATGGACCAGGACGGACAGAAGAACGGCTATGACCTGGAGCTGACGCGCGCCGTGGCAGAAGCGGTCTCCATACCGGTCATCGCGTCAGGCGGCGTGGGGAACCTCGAACATGTGTACCAGGGATTGACAACGGGCAAGGCCGACGCTGCGCTGGCTGCTTCGATCTTTCACTTCAAGGAATACACCATCAGGCAGGCCAAAGAATATTTGAAGGAACGCGGCGTACCGGTGCGTTTGTAGCTTTACGCGGGCAGGAAGCGATACTCCTGACTCCTGACTCCTGGCTTCTGGCTTCTGACTTCTGACTTCTGACTTCTGACTTCTGACTTCTGTCTTCTTGCTTCT
Source organism: Nitrospirae bacterium GWC2_56_14 (assembly GCA_001803705.1). GTDB lineage: Bacteria > Nitrospirota > UBA9217 > UBA9217 > UBA9217 > GWC2-56-14. Next base: position 5,035 of record MHDY01000021.1, read on the forward strand.
CAGAACTTATATCCCCCCAAATACTTGCAAACGGTCTTGATCAGCTCGGTCTGGTTGACCGGCTTGGTAAGATAGCCGTTGGCGCCAAGCTCCATCCCCCGTTCCCGGTCCTTTATTTCCCCCATCGTCGTAATGACCACGATCGGCATATCGCTGTTCAGCCCGGTGCGCACCCACCGCACAAGTTCGGCGCCGTTCATCTCCGGCATGTTCATATCGGTCAGGAGCAGATCGAACTTGCTGCTCTTTATTTTCGCAAGCGCATCAAGCCCGTTCACGGCCTCCGTGATATTGACCTTCAGCATTCGCTTCAGGTTCAGCACCAGGAACATCCGCATGATCACGGAATCATCGGTCACCAGTATCGATTTATCTGAATAGTTGAACATCCGGAGCGGCTGCCCTTTCCTCTGGTCTGGTTAAGAAAAAGGCGGGAAGAGGCGTCCCGCCATGTCTTTCTTGTGCCTGATTATAGCATGTTCCGCGGTGGTCCGCCATACCGGAAGTTTGCCTTATTCGGCAAATTAAGAGGTTGCTTTTTCGCCCGTCCTTAGTTCAAGACGATCGTCGGCGTGATGAAGATCATGAGCTCCGCCTGATTCTCGAACTTGCTCTTCTTTCTGAAAAGCCAGCCGAGGAGCGGTATTTCTGACAGGAAGGGAACTCCCGACTCGGATATTCCTTCGTTCTTGGTGAGAATGCCGCCGAGCACCACGGTCTCACCGTCGTTTACGACCAGCTCGGTGTTCGCGTTCCTCTTCGTGATCGTGGGAATGCCATCCACCACGCGGGTATAATCGGGTTCCGATTTTTCCACCTTGATCACCATGACGATCCGGTTATCGTTCGTAATCGACGGGATGGCGGACAGCAGGAGACTTGCGGATATAATCTGCACCGATGCCGTATTGGTGCTGCCTTCTCCTGTATTGGCGGTGGAGCTTATGGTTCTCACGGGAATATCAGTACCGCTCGAGATCCTTGCTTCCTTATTATTCAGCGTCAGCAGCTTGGGGCTCGAAAGTATCTTGCCGTTTCCGGTGGCCTGCATGGCGGATAACTGAAGATCAAGGGACAGCGCGCCGCCCAGTTTGCCGAACGAAATGCCCAGGGCGCCGCCCGATCCGGCCCCCACGGCGGCCGGCAGGTTTACGATGTAGGGGCTGCCGCTCGCTCCGATATCGCCGGTCAGGGGAAAGAACGTGCCGCTGCCGGTCGGCTGGCCCGCCCCGGTGACCCCTCCGGAGATGACCGTCGTCCCATTGTTGTTCGTGCCGGAATACTGACCGCCCCACTGTACACCGAACTCTCTCGCATAGTTGGTTGAGACCTCGACGATCTTCGCCTCGATCATGATCTGCGGTGCGCGTTTATCAAGGTCCGTGAGCAACCGCTCCATGCGGTCGATGTTCAGGGAGAGATCCCTCACCACCAGAGCGTTTATGCGCGTGTCCACCGAGACCTTGGCTTTTTCGCTTTTTATTTTTTCCACCACCCCGAGCGCATCTTTGCCGTTCGCATACCCCAGGGGGAAGACCCGCGTTTCCATGTCATCGTCCTTCGCATCGGCCACAGCGACCACCCGCACGATGTTTCGCTCCCGCACATAGGTAAGCCCCTTGGTCTTCAGGATCGACTCAAGGGCGTCCATAATATCAACGTTCTTAAGGCTCAACGAAACCTGTCCGGTAACGGAATCGCTGACGATCATATTGAGATTCGCCGCCTGACCGACGGCCCTGAGCACGTCCTTGATGTCTGCGTCGCGGAATTCCACGGAAAACAGGGAACTGGTTTTCGTAATGTCCTTCGTAAGGTCCACGGTCTGGGCAAAAGCGGGGACGGCCCACAGCCACGCTGCGCTCAGCAACACGATCGCACTGGAATACCATCTTGATGAAACCATACAAACCTCCGATTGGGTCCCTACTCTCCGCCCTGCTTGTGTTCGCCGGGAAAACGGGGGGAATCTTCGCTTTGCGGATGCGAGGGACCATGCGAACATTCCCGGCGCATCCTCATTTCCGGAGCGAGAAGTTCTGCAAAAAAAGCTCCTCGGTGGCGCCGGCGGCATTGGTCAGCTTCACGCTCTGCTCGCCGATCGACTCCACTTTTCTCTCGCCGATGCTGCCGCCCTCGCTCAGTGCTTCGCCGTTGATGATGGCGAGACGGATATCCTTGCTGTAAATGATGCCGGTAAGACCTTTGCCGCGGTCATCCGGTCCCCGTTCCCTGCGCACCGGCGTCCTGCCCGCGAGAGGATTGTTAAAGGGGTCCCTTCCCCACGCGTTGCCTGCCGGAACCGGTGCAGGCGCCGAGGACCTCTTCTCCGCGGGATAGAAAGGATCGCGCTCTGTTGCCCCTTCCTGCGCCCAGACCGCCGTTACAAAGATCATGGTCGCAATGATCGTGAGGGACAACAACTTCTTGCTCGGCATGGTAATCATCGTGTTTATGGCTGGTTCTCCCCCTGACGACTTACTTTGCCACATACGTGACCGCCTCCACCTGGGCTGCGCATACGGACGATGAGTCCGGGCAGGACTCCATGCGTATCTTTCGCACGCTCACGAGTTTGGACAGCTTCTCGAGGCTTTTGAAATAGCCCGCGAGTTCCCGGTAGCGGCCTTTCAGGTCAAGGTTCACCGAGACCTCATGGTACTTTTCTTTGTCCACCTGCTGGGCGGGATAAACAGAAACCAGGTTGACCCCATTTCGGCGCGCTTCACCGGACACGTCCTCAAGAAAAAGGACCACGCTCTTCTGGTCACTGAGCTCCCATCCCGCCGAGATGGCTGGACCGGCCGCCGCACGACGGGTGAGGTCGGCGATCTGGACCGTGAGGTCCGCGATGTCCTTTTCAGCTGCAGTGATCTTCACCTCGCGCGCGTCCACGAGCTTCACCAGCCGTGTATAGGGGAACTGGAAGAGGAACGCGGACAGAACACTGAGCAGGGTGATGATCACGATGACCCGTTCCCGCGTTGTGAGCTTTTGCCACGCTTCCGTTACGATCGTTCTTCTAGCGGCCATCACTGCGCCCCCTGTTTTTTCTTGATCCCGCTGACGATCTGAAAGCCGACGATCTCCTGGCCCTGGACCACGGACTTCTGGGCATAGGAAAGATGCGGGTTCGCAAA
>MHDY01000022.1 GCA_001803705.1 Nitrospirae bacterium GWC2_56_14
CTGTGCGCAATGCATGATGCACTGTGGCTTCGAGCCGACCGTGGTCAACGAGATCGGCAAGAGCTGGAAAGACATCCTTGAAATGATGATCTGGAACCTGACATGAGGCAGACGTTGCCTTTGACGGAGTCGTACCAAGTGGTATAAAGCCATAACAATCAGATGGTTATGCGGCGTTGATCTTCTTGTGGTGCGGTCCTGATTATGACGTATTTTGACCGAATTGGACCGCTTTTCATCGGCCATAGTCCATAAATTGTCCATAAAATGACCTGTGCCTTCGGCTGTTTGCGTTGGTTGACCTGAGGCAGATAAATACTCAAACGCCCCCATTTCGAAAACGAGATGGGGGCGTTTGTGTTTGCTGGGGGGGCTGACTGGTAGCGGATCAGCTCGATTCAGGTGTGTCGTCGGATAGATCTTCGTAGAAGAGCTCATCTGCCGAGTCTATGCCGAGAAGGATAGCCTCGAGCTTGTCACAGATCTGCTGCAGCGGTTTTCGGGCCTTTTTTAGCGACAAATCGACGAGGTAGTGCACATCTGTGACGGTGCCGTCACTATGATTGGTCAGCCGGTCAATGTCTTCGCGGCGCAGACCCAGGTGGTCGCCGACCATGATGAATGTCCTTCGCAGTGAGTGCGGTGTCAGATCCAGGCCGGTGATGCTGCGCAGCTTGTCGGCCCTGAGCGTAACATGACCGGATTTCGACAGATGGTGGTCACTGGGGAATACGTAGACATCGTTTGGGCCTTTTGCCTGCAGGCGCATAGACAAGATCTGCTCCGACTGGCGTGACAGAGGCTGAGCGCGCCGGTGCTTTGTCTCTGTAGACATCCAGGACAGGTCAACCACCTTGGCGTTGAAATCAACATCATCCCACCTGACGCTGGCCGCCTCACTTGGCCGCATCCCATGGTAGAGAGCAAAGAGATAGCAATCGCGGTGAATTTCCGACAGCGCCGAGACTGCTTTATAGAACACGGCAAATGCCGTTGAGCTTTGGAGCATCGTTTTGCGCGGATCGGTCTTGGTCCAGACGCCAGCATCAGTCAGGGCTTTGGTCGGGTTGCTCTTAATGACTGTCGGATGAAGGCCCATGCCATAGTTAAAGATAGCCCTTAACCGGCTGAAAGTGTTGACGGCGGCGCCTTTACCGGAGCCGTCCCGAATATCCTGGTGGCGGGCAATAACCTCTTCCGGTGTTAGCAACGACATCACGTCACTCAGCGGCTTATCCAGTATGTCAGCGAATTTTTGCCGGATCTGGCTGTTGTAACCGTCTTTTGTGTCTTTGCCGAGCGTGGTTTTGCGGTTCTTGGTTGTCTTGTTGAGCAGATAGGAGTCAAACAGGGTCCGGAAGGTTGGTACCGGCTTGTTATGCTCAAGCTTGAGCAGCCTCATTTTTTCGAGCTCCGTACGCGCCAAGGTGCGCATCTTTCGGCGATGAGTCGAATCTGGCTGATCCCGCCTTTATGGCAGCCCATGCTCTCAACCTCGCCAATCCCGGCAATTACATCGAAAAGACGGTCATACTTGCCGGCGGTACGCATGGAACCGCTCGTCTGTATGCGTCGCCGCCGGATGAGGAGCAGCACTTCGCTGCTTTACAGCGATCAGCGCAGGACAACTTTGCGGATATCAATATGCAGACCAGCCTACCGGTGGCGCTGGAGGATCCATCCCGTTCGTCTCAAGACTTTGCGGCGAAGGCGGTGGAATGGGCACAGGCGTCGGTGCCGGAGGCGGGAAGGGAAGATGATGCTTTGACACGTGAACAAGGCATCATATCCGCTGCACTGATAGCGATGCGCGATGGCGCTGCTGAATTGCGCAGCCGGCATGAGGGATGGGCACGCGAAATCTTTCTTCAAGCACTGAAGGCGACAAAAGACCCCTACCGCCACTATCCACCTGGACTAAGCTACAACCCGATCGCAACTGCATTTGCCGGCATGGTTTACTTGATGCAATATCACCCTGCCAATGGCGACGTACGCGACCTCCTTGACTCGGCTGCCAGCGGAGACCCGAATGCTGCGTGCGGTTTTGGTGCTGTGGTCGCCACGCTGGCCTCCATCGACGTACGTCTGCCGAGGTCGATACTGAGGTGTGCACTCGCTGGGTGTATTCATCCTGCACGTACATGGGATCTTCCCGAGGAAGAGGTCACTGCACGTTCAGAACGGCATCTGCAGCGGATTCGGGCGGCGGTGGATGCTGAGCTGGCATGGTTGGGCAATGAGGAGCCTGAACCGGGCTGGCCAATGTTCCCAACCGAAGAGGTTCAGCGGCGGCGCCAGCTCAGAATTCCAGGAGGAGAAGACCGGCAGGATGCGGCAGCGGCGCGTAGAGTTCGTCCTGACGAAGTTGCCTACCACCAGTCTGCGGCTAAGTGGCTGCACGGGGCCAAGAGCCTCTTCAATATTGCCGAACAGCCCTGGCTGAGTGATATCGCACGTGCCTATGGCCCTTGGACCGCTGCAGCGAACGGCGCCGGGATAGATGCAAACGAAGATATCTCCCACACCCCAATGGAATGGAGCGATGCCTACTTCGAGCTGCTGGCCTACTGCCTGCCCGGACTTAGTTTGACGGAGATTGACGAGTTCGCGCTGTCGCTTGTCAGTTCCCTGCCAGACATGTCATTTTACGATGTCGTCACGAAGTTCCTTTCAAGTGTTGATGCTGTATTCTTTAACCAGTGCAGTTTGCAGGAGGTCGTAGCAGTCAATATTCGCGATTCAATCGCTGACCGGATGATGACAAGCCATGGCTGGAGACGGCTTGCAGGCAGCCGAGACACTTCAGTCGAAATGCATTTGGGGCCGGCGGTTGCGACGCTCTTCTTCAATGAACGCGGTTTTTCTCAGCCTCCCAGATGCTATTTGCTTGAAATAGCTATCGACCGGGTCGAACCCTTCCTGCCGATTTTGAAAAAACTGGCCATAAGCGGACCATCGATTTTTACTGCGCTCCTTACGCTCAACCTTCTAGAGGTGTCGCCGAGATCGGCACACCTGCCGTTCGTAGTCGAAACCGCTAAGAGCTGGCTGGTCAGCTTCCCTGATTACAGTGTGTTCTGGGGCGACCACGACATCGGCCGCCGCCTTTGTGTCTGGTTTGAAAACGTATGGCGCCTGGATCCGACTCAGCTTGGTGCTGATAGCCCTATTCGCTTCGATGTGGATCGGTTGCTTGCCGCTCTGGTTAGCTTGGGTATCCCTGAAGCCAGGAGGCTGGAGGATACTATAGAAACTGCCGCGACTGACCCAGACCGCACTACCTGACCAAAGGAGACCATTACATGCGTAATAGCCTTCTAACCATGGGTACCTTTGCCCTGCTATTGTTGCTGGTGAATTATGGTTAACAGCGGAGGGGTGGCGTTTGCCACCATACTATGATAGTATACGCTTCACCGTTTAAGCCCAGATCTGCTTTGATTTAAGCGGGTAGGGGACCATAGTCCATAGCTAGTCCATAGCGGCAGTTTACAGGTATAACATATTGAAATATATCAGCATTGATCTGGAATGTGACATGAGGTTAAGACGGGCTACTTTTGTAATAAACGTTTTTATTTAGTTAATTATGTATTAATAACCTTCCCAAAGTTCAATCAATCCTCGCCAGACGACCGTAATCAATCTTGGCGTTATGCCGCTTATCGAGCGGTATCTCATCAAGCTCCCGTACCGTATCAAGCCGTGCCCACGCCAGGGCATTGCGCACGGCAGTAGTGTCGATATGAGCGCCTTTTTCGGACTGCACAAACAGGATTCGTTGCCCCTGCCGGTTGACGAGCGCTGCGCGGGAAATACCGGAAAACTGGCGGGCGGCGCACTCTACCGCAAATGGATACAGATGACCGCGTTCATCGTTGATAACCGCAGCGCTGCGACCTAATAACCACAGACGCCCCGCGTCATCGAAATAGCCGCTGTCACCGGTGCGATGCCAGACAGTCTCATTTACCCGAAACTTGGTTTCCTCGTCGCCGGTTCCGTGCAAGTATCCTTTCAGAACATGGCCACCCGTAACGACAATTTCACCGGCCGTGTCCGTCGGCAGACACATTCCGGAAAAACCTGATTCGCTCAAACTACCAAGGGGAGTACCCCAGCAGTGCGCTATCACCCGTACAGTGATTTCCGGCACCGGTTCACCGGCCAGAAGTCCGCCGCCCGCTTTCATAGCCGACAGATCATCGTTGCTCACAGCGCGGCGGCTGATGTGGGCAATCGGCTCCGACTCGGTTGAACCGTACACCGCAACTATCTCGGCATCGGGGAAGGTTGCTGCCAGGCGATCCAGGTGGTCGGGAAACACCGGTGCGCCGCCGGTGAAGACGTAACGGAATCCCGGCACAGTTCGATCCGCGGATTCACATGCGACGCAAATTCGCTCCATAAAGGCTGGTGATGCAGCCACGGATGCAGGGCAATGGCGTTCAATCTGGCGCAGGATGGGAGCGGCCTCGATCCCTCCCGGACAACGCAGATCAGCGTCGGGTATCAGGGATGTGACACCAGAAGCCAGATTGGCCAGCACGAAGACCGGCAGCGTTGTCAGGTCAAGAGCGCCGGTGGTCAAGTGGATGGTCCGCTCCAGTACGCGGTGCTGTTCCAGAAGAAAGCCGTGGCTGCGCACCGCCGCCTTTGGTTGCCCGGTGCTGCCGCTGGTAAAGGTGATCAGTGCCGGTGTGTCGTTTGTGCATGGAGCTATCGGCTGGTGAGGTTTAATGCGCTCGGAGCGGCTCCATGAAGTGCAGCCCGGCATGAACCGGCTGAAGCAGATATGGCAGGGAATGCGGCGCAGAGCCGGGGAAATCAGCCGCAGCAGGTGCGCTTTGGGAGGGGCGATCAGTGCGGCTGGCTGACGGATGGCGCAACAGCGCTCGATATGCTCCCGTCCGGCCGAGGGGTCGAGGAACATGGCGGTTATCCCTAAACGGAAGAGCGCCATCAGGGCAATATACAACTCCGCCGACATGGGCTGGAAGACCAGCACCGTGTCACCGCTGACAAGACCGGCTTCCCGCAACAAGGCTGCGCCTCTAGCCGAAGCCGTTTCCAGTCCGGCAAAGGTGGTTACCCGTTCCCGACCGCCGTGCACGTCGATAATTGCCTGAGCATCGGGGCGCTTGTGCGCCTGCCGTTGCAGAATCCCGGCGATGTTCATATCAACTCCCTGCTGAACAGAGCATACCGCCTGATCGGTTGGGCATAGTGGGCGCTCATGTTGCGGGCGCTGCTGTTGCCATCGTATGTCAAAGCGTGGATGGCCCGTTTATAGCCAAGTTTATGGATGTTGCCAATGGTTCTCACCATCAGCAGGTTGCCCAGTCCGCCGTAGGTTTTGCCGGGAAGTACGGCAATTGATTTCATAATCACCGTATCGATTGAACCACCACGCTGGACCTGGAGCATGTCGGGAATGGCGAAGAGAAATCCGGCCGCTTTCCCCTCATGCTCCGCCAGCAGGGTCAGTTCCGGCTTGATATACGTCTGAACCCTCCGATAGGTGGCTTTAAACTCCTCCCGGCTGATGGGAGCATACAGAAAATTATGTTGGAAACCGGTCAGGGATAGTTCGAAAATGGCGTCAAGTTCCTGATCGAAGCGGGCCGGGTCGAGATGCCGGATTTTGATTCCGGTGCTCTCCATCCGTTCTGTCACAGAATCCATACGTGGATCGACATATTCCAGATTGGTGTTGAGCGATGAGCTGTAGGAGGCGAATTCGTTGAATCCGGCGTCAATAAAGTGCTCCGGCCAATCGGCGGGATTGTCCGGCTCCAGAAAGAACGGTAGCTCCGGGCCCCGCTCGACGACGAAACGGTAGCGGCGCCAGGTCGTGCCGTCCAGCGGGCCCACCGCCATGGTGCACTCTTGTTCCTTAAGCCTGGCACAGGCATGGTTCAGCAGCTTTGCGGATGATTTCAAGTCTCGTGCGGCATAGTGGCCGATAAAGCCGAGACGCTGTTCCGGGAACTCCGGAACGCTCTGCCACCACAGAGAGCAGCGGGCAAGCACATCACTGCCGCCATCCGTCAGCAGCCAGTGGGAATCGGGGGTATGACGGGTCAGCTCGTCGGCGCTGATTAGCGGGACTGTTTCCGTTCTGGAAAAGAGGGAGAGCTCATCGGAGTGTGATATCAAGGTGAAGGTATTCATGGGGCAGCTCCAGAAAAAATGTTTAAACAACCAAACAATTTCACAACCACGGGAAAACAGATCATAAACAGCACCCATGCCGCAAAAGAAATGCCAATGGCAACTATCGCCCGCCGTAGCCAGCGGCCATAGCCCTGTTCGTCGTTTCCTAAATATCCGGCCAGGCGATGGTGCAGGAGGGCGGCGACACACAACAACGGCAGGGCAATCACCGACCAGAGCATGCCCGCTGAAACATCCAGGAAAATCCGATACCGGTCAGCGTGCCAGTTATCCATGACCGGCAGAAACAACAGAGGCAGGAAGACGATCCAGGTTCGTGATACCGCTCGCATGAGCCTCTTCGATAGCATTTGGCCGGGTGCGGCATAGCCAAGTTGCGTCATACCGACCATAACGGAATGGGCAGCGTAAGAAAGCGTGAACGGCTCAAGAACACTCCCCATGCGGTTGTTTTCCAGAAATACCAGCAGCCAGATCATTCCCGGCGCGGCCACCGAGGCCACTGCCCGTACCGTATGTACGGGATGATCGTTGTCTTCGCTGCGCGGCCAGAGCAGGGTATAGGTCAGGAAGAGTACGAGCGACACCGCCAGCCACTGCCAGCCTCCCAAAGCCCAGTTCATATAACCGACCAGCGCCGCCGCCAGCAGGCCGCTTTCTTTGAGGGTGGTGCGCCGGCGCCAGGCAAAGACCAGCAGTGCCAGCAGGACAATGGCGCCCAGCCTGAAAAGCAGGTCATCTGCTTCCAGCGTCTGATAGCGCCGGAGCAGGGCGTAGCAGCCGAGTGGAATAAAGAGGTTATCTACCCCTCCGACCGAGACCGCCTCGAACAGCATCACTAGAACGCCCAGCACCAGAGCGATCAGGAGCGATTCGGCCCGACCTGTTTCGCTTAACAGCAGGAGCGGCACATGTGCGCTCAAAAAAGCGACCATGAAGAAAGCCAGCGATCCCTCGGCGCTTTTGGTTCCTTCGGAGGTGGAGAAACGGTGCTGGCCGTAGCGAACTCCCACCAGCGCCGCCACGGCATCTGCCAGGGTCAGTGTAAGGAGCGGAATTGCATAGAGTAAGTGGTTTCCCTCAGAAAGCAGGTAGAGCGCCGCCACGGCCAAAGGGAAATACAGTTCGCCCAGGGAATGTCGTTCCACCCCGTGCAATACTGCGCCGAAACGCTCCCGTAACGGAGCGATAAGACGTGTACCCGTCAGTGCGGCAATCGCCAGAGCAGCCAGCAGCAGAACCGGCCACGACGCTGTGAACAGCCAGGGAAAAGAAAGTGTCACCAGCCCCATGGCGATATGCACCGCTTTGCGGCTGGTCTCGGGATGCAGATGGCAACGGGCACTGATCAGCTTCAAGCCGATCATGACGCCACCCAGTACTACAAGCACCAGCAGTATGCCGAGCCACGGAACGAACATCAGATAATCTCCTCCAGTATAAAGGCGCTGTAGAAAAAGGCCTTGTCCTGCTGAAAAAGATGCCGTGCTTCCGGTTCAAGAGTTCGCAATTCTCCTGCCATACACTCCGGACGGCTGCGGGGGGCCAGCATGTTCCAGTAGGCCAGCCGCCCGCAGCTGCGTCCGGCACGAACCAATCGTTCCAACAGCCGTTGATGGTTATCTTCCGACATGTACTCGAAAATGTCGCTCAGGTTGAAACGGTCAACCGAGTCAGTCCCTTCCTTTTCAAGAAACTCCTCCAACGGCAGGCAGTGCCATTCCAGACGGTCAAGATTGGCGCGAATGGCCTCGAAGTTATCGGGACGCAGGGCAAAGGGGAGGGCGCTGGTGTGTTGACCGGTTAGAATCCATTGCAGATAGGGATTATCAGCCGGGTTGAGGAAGGTCAATGCGTGACGGGTGCGGGCCAGAATCCGCTCGGCCACGCTCCCCTCCACATAGCGGAAGAAGCTGGGGTCGCGCCCTAGCTGCCCCATGACGAAGCGGGAGAAAAAAAAGCGAAACAGCAGCCGCCAGCGCCAACTGTCCCACACCTCCCGGTAGAATTGCTCCCGCTCCACCGGAGCGCCGCCGACCAGCAGCCGCTCGATGGTGCTACGGGAGTGGACAAGCGGCATGATCCGCTGACGGAACAGGGCAAAATAATGCTCGAATTTTCCCGCCCCGCCAATGCCGGTCTCGATGTCTGCTGAATGGGAATCCCAGAAGGCACGTGTGTCGCTGCCAAGTTGCGAACGGCAGCGTTGATAGAGGCCGTTGCGGCGTGTACTCGGTCGCGATCCGATTAGTTCAAGCAGTTCGGGGTGCGACAGTTCCCGATAGGCGGCAACGCGCAGCTCCAGGCAGGCCAGCTGGGCGGGATTCAAATCCAGGGCAACAACACGTCCGGCGCCACACGCCAGCATGGCCAGAGAGTTATCCCCGGCCGATGCGATGGTGAGGCAGGTGTCGCCAGGACGGATAGCCAGTCCCTCCATGAGGATGTCGGCATCCTCCCAGCACTGGGCGTAGCGAATGGCGGAAAAGTCGGCGTGGCTGGCGGCTTCACTGCGCATGGAACGGTTCCTCCCGGTCAAGTTTTCGCACCACTCCACTGGCGCCGTCCATCTCCACCAGATCGCCGGTTGTGAGCCAACGGGTAATACCGGAAATTGAAACCACTGCCGGGATACCCATCTCGCGGGCCACGATGGCTGAATGAGAAAGCAGGCTTCCCCGTTCCACCAATAGTCCGGAACAGGCCGGAAAAAGCATGATCCAGCCGGGATCGGTCCGCTCGGCTACCAGTATTTCACCCTGACGGATAGTTGCGCCGCGCGGATCGGTGATCACCCGCACCGTGCCTCGTACGACACCGGGGCAGCAGCCGAGACCAATCATAGTGTCCCCTTGCGGCATAATAGGTGCGGCAACGGTGGAACGGCACGGCTGGGCGTGGCTGACCACGCCGTGGGTGTCAAAACGGTCTGCAGGAGGCTCCATGTTCTGCCACCTTTCGAATTCTGTTCGCCGCAGTTCCGCCAGTCCGGCCAGATTGGTACTGGAGGCAGTCCCCTCCACAAAACCGAATATTTCGTCTTTCTCCAGCCAGAAGATGTCGCGCGGGTCGTCCAGGATCGCGTCGGCGTGAAAACGTATTCCCATTTCCACGAAGATTCGCCGTACCCGGCCAAAGAGACGGGTTCGTTCGAAACGGAGGTTTTCCCGATCCCGCACCCTGCTGCGGGCCTGCTTCAGCACCCACCCGAAAAACAGCCCTTTCAGTGGCTTGCCTGCCAGCGCATCATTCACCCGCACTTCAGCTGCATTCCTGATGGCCGTTTCATCAAGCGGCGCCCCTGCGGCGTTGCTGTTGATGCACCGGGCGAATTCGCCGATGGAACGTTGCAGCGGCAGCGGGTCGTCGTGGAGCGTGGCACTCTCCAGTTTCAGTTCATCCAGACAGCGGTCGCCGAACTTTTCCAGATACGCCTGATAAAGCGAACCAAGTCCTGCATGGACAGTAATGCCCCTGTTCATGGAAACCACATCTCCGGTGGCCAGCAGTTCGGTCAGAGCGGGGTCAGCCGCTGCCACCATGGCCATCTCCCGCACCCGCCGGGCCGGTTCGGCGCTGACCATCCCGCCTTCGCCGGAAAGGAGGTCGTTTTGCAGCGTTTCCTGATCATCGCCGCACCAGGATGCGGTCAACTTGCGCAGCAGGCCATAGAAGACCATGGCAAAGAAGTCGTTTATCAGCGGCGCGTCCCAGCGGGTAAGCAGCTCTGTTTCCAGCATGCGGTAATGGGCGGCCAGTTCATCCGGGCGCTGTTCCGCCAGCGGCGGATCGGGTATCGCCAGTGCCGTATTGAGTCGCTGGTAGAAACGGGGGATACTGCTGCGCAGACCGCGCAGATTTTTCACCAATCCGGCCATGCTTCGTACCAGGTTCAGCCGGTCCTGCCAAGCCTTCACCCGGTAAGCCGCCACCGCTTCGCTCAAAATCTCTTCCGGAATCCCTTCCTTGACTCCCATCATCTGCTCCATGAAACGGCGATTAGTGGAGAAGCCGGGGAACAGGGCCAAAAGCCGGTACCAGTTGAGCAGGTTGTAATAGACTCTCCCCCGCACCAGTCCCAGCATACGTGGAAAAACCCGCTCATTGACAGCTATGGCTTCATCCGGCACCGCCATGATGCGACAGAACTGCCGGTAGACTTCCTCGTAGATATGGCGGGCAAAGGAGAAGGTCAGCGGGGTTGTCACACCGCCGTAACTCTCGGCGATGTTGCTGTTGTCCCAGATGTTGAGGCCGCCGTCCGGATCGGGAAGCGTTGCCAGCGAGGTGATGGGGCGGGATTGGAGCAGGTAGAGGGCACCGTTTTCCAGAGCCCATTCAATATCCTGCGGCCGTCCGAAATGGCGCGCGGCACGGCGGGCGAGATCCGCCACAGCGCGAACCTGCAGCTCGGTAAGACAGGGACGGCACGATTGCTCCGCTGCAACCGTTTCTCCCGATACTCCTTCATGGCTGCCGGAGTCGGCGCGGTGAGCTATCCGTTTGTCGGCGATCAGTTCTTCGACGATGTTTCCATCCCGGTCCACCCGCCAGGTGTCTGCGTCACACTCGCCGGAAACCAAAGAACTGCCCAGTCCGTACACGCCGCTTACCACGGCGACGCCGCGCCTGCCGCTGACCGGATCGGAGCTGAAGGCCACCCCGGCGGCGTCGGCGGATATCATGCGTTGCACCAGCACTGCCGGAAGGGACGGCAGCGGAGACAGACCTTTTTCACGACGATAGGCCAGCACCCGCTCATTGAAACCGGAGCGCCACACCGCCGCTACTTTAGATGGTACATCCGGCAGCGGCACGAAGAGAAACGAATCCAGTTGTCCGGCAAAAGAGTGCTCGCTGCCATCTTCGTCCAATGCAGAGGAACGTACCGCCACCAGCTCGCCGTTGGGGCAGAGCCGTGCCAGTGCGTCAGCGATCTCGCGGCAGAGTTCATCGCCCGGCACAAGTCGTTCCAATAATTTCTGACGACGCTCGTGATCTTCGCTTCCGATCATCGAGAGCATCTCGGCAGGGATGCTTACCGGTACATCTCCGGATGAAACAACAAACCAGAGGGGGATGGGAAGGTCGGCGACCGTAAGCGCCGCAAGTGCCCCTGCCTTGCCTCCCATCCAGTCGCGTGACGATAGATCCCGATGCGTCAGAATGCGGCTCATCAGGCACCTCCGAGCAGAAAGCGAAGAGCAAGCGGAACAGCTCCCAGACTCAGGTACATCACCAGGGTCCAGATGCCGGAGACCAGTTCGATGCGCCTGCCACGACCTGGGAGCGGCGCGGCGTTGAAGGAGACTGCCAGCAGGACGGCAACGGATAAAAGCAGCAGCAGGAGTACGACTACCGGAGTGGCAAAGCCGATCAGGAGAGCGCCGCGCCAGGCACAGACCGCTGTCAGCAGCATGGCGCCAAGCCAGGCTAACAGAGCCCGTCCCTGTCCCCACAGGGCGGAATAGGTTTCGACCCCGTCTTCTTCGTCGTGCGGAGAGCGGATCTTGCGGCCAATTTCGATGACGATGCCGTTCATATAGCTGACTGCCAGGAACCAGACGAGTCCGGGTGGCGGCGCGGCACCCACCATGAACCAGTCGCAGGCGGTGGCATAGATATCGAAGACCGGCATGATGATCATGTGGGAGAGCATGTAGGTGATGGGGTGAGCCTTGAGCCATTCATGCACGAAGAATTCCTTCGTCATCAGAGCCAGCCAGGTCCAGGCTACTACCAGCCAGAGCGCCTGCAACGGTCGCAGCCAGAGGGAGCCGACCAATTGAATAAGTGCGGTTCCGATGCCAATCCACCCCAGTTCCTGCAAGGTGACCAATCCACGCGGCACCGGACGGTAAGGTCGCCAGCGGGCATCGTCCTCAGTATCTTTGAATTCGTCGGCGATGCGCAGCTGAAGAAAAAAGAGCACAGCAGTGACAAAGGCCACCAGGGCCGCAGCCGGGCGCAGGGAGGTTTCGCCGCGCAACAGGGCCGAATAACTCATGGCCGACATGCTGAAGGCCAGGATCAGCGGGCCGTGAGCAAAAATTGGGAAGCGCTCCTTCTGGTAGATCCACCAGCGATTAGTCATGACACGCTCCGTTCGCTGTCTGCTCATTACCGCGAGCCAACTTGCGATGAGCGCGGGTGAATTCTCCGGCAGCCAGCGCGCCGATGATGGAAAGTTCGCCGGCAAGCGCCATTCCGGCACAGACTTCCGCCAGGGCTCTGGCATGTCCCTCGCCGTACAGCCCCATCAGTTCCAGACAGGCTTTCTGGCTCGGAAGCGCTGTGCCGCCGCCGACGCTGCCCACCATCAGATTGGGCAGGGTGACTGCTGCATACAGAGCCCCATCCGGACGCACTTCGAATCTGGTCACCCCCACAGCCGACTCGGCAATGCAGGCCGCATCTTGGCCGCAGGCTATGTAGAGGGCTGCCAGGCCGTTGGCGTAATGCCCCTGCACACCGATGGTGCCGGAGAGTACGCCGCCCATGGCCGACATGCGCCAGTAATCGCTCATGCGTCCGGGAGTGGTATGCAGTGTCTGTGCAACCAGTTCGGCCGGGATGATTGCCTCGGCAGTGACTTTTTTGCCGCGCACGGTGAGAAAGGACTGGGCGCTGGCTTTCTTGTCGCCGGACATGTTGGCTTCTACAAAGAAATAGTCCGGCTTGACCGGCGACTGCTCCCTGATCAGGGCACAGGCCGCCTCGGTGGCGATGGTGGCCATATTCTGTCCAGAAGCGTCGCCGGTTCTAAACTCCATCAGGAGATAGACGTGGTTTCCTTCGATGGTGATGCGCAGATCTTCCAGGGAGCCGTGCCTGGTTGTGGATTGGGCAGCGCTCCGTATTTCATCCAGATGCTCAATGACCCAGGCGGCAAAGAGACCTGCTTGCCGGGCTGTGGCGAAAGCAAAACCGGGCGAACGGCTGACTCCTTCGGCCAGCAGCATGGCACTGCATCCCCCCACCTGGGAAATCAGACAGGCGCCGCGATGGTAGGACGCTACCAAGGCAGCTTCGGTGGTGGCCAGAGGCAGGTAATAGTCCCCCTGGGCAAACAGGCCGTTCACCCGCAGTGGTCCGGCTAGACCAAGCGGCAGGCGCGTCATACCGATAAAATTCTCGATATTGCGGCTGTAGGTGGACATCTGCTCCATATCGGCACTGCTTAACAGGCTTTCTCGCGTTTCCGGCGGGGCGATGATGCGGTGCCAGCGACGCTCAACGATCTCCGGCGTGATGTGCGCGCCTCCCGGAACATGCTGCACCGGGGCGGTATGGTGTGGCGAAAGACGCTGGAGAAGTTGTTCTTTGTTTTGTCCGTGAAAGAGGCGATCCAGAAAGTTTTTTGCATGGGACGAGTCGCTGGGCATGATGTCCGCCTTTGGTATTGTAGTGCAGTAGCGGTTACTACTTTTACAGATGTCGTGTCAAAAGCGCGTGTATTACACAACCATCGGTATTGACAATTACTACATTGCGGACAGCGGAGGGATAACATGATTTATACATTGAATGTACACCGGACTTACAAAAACGGCTCCAGCGGCAGCGCCTTCCAGAGTTTCACTTTACGGAGTTTATCCGGTGGTGCGAAACGATCAGCGTTGTCGGCGGCGTTCCAGCTGTTTTCCGGTGACATGTCCCGCACGATATTTTGCTCAACCTGTCCCGCCAGAGCTGAGTTGCGAATCAACACCCCCACCTCGGTATTCAGGTTTGCCGAGCGGGGATCGAAGTTGAAGGTGCCGACGAACAGTGTCGTGCCGTCGATCACCATGCTCTTGGCGTGGATGGCAAAGACCGGCGTCTGCTTTTCCAGCTTGGGATAGCGCTCGATCAGTTCACGCTTGATAGCCGGATCAGGCTTGAATTCGAATACCTTGATACCGCTCTTCAGAATTGCCTGGCGTTGTTTGTAATAACCGCTGAATGCTTGCAGGTTGTCGGTGGAAGCAAGGGAGTTGGTAACGACACGCACTTCCACGCCGCGTTTGACCAGATCGCGAAACAGTTCCAGACCACCCTTGGGCATGACCAGATAGGGGGACTGGATGGTGACGATCTTTTTGGCTTTTATCAGTTCAGCCACCAGAGCCGCCGTGGTTCTGCCGCCACCGTCGAAGCGGCGTTGCGCGCTGTTTTTACCCGGCAGGTCGCACAGGAAACGCACGTCATCCCATATGATGTTCCGTGACAGTCGTTCGAATTTTCCCGGCAAGTCCTCCAGCGCCTGTCGTACCTCCGGAGCAAAATTTTCCGGCTTGGAGGCGTAGGCGTGCAGGCCGGCGTAAACTTCTCCGGCACGTTCAGGGGTCATCCGCTTCATCTGTTTTGCCAGCAGTTTCTCCACCGGCACCACCTTTTTGCTGTCCCAGAAACGCTGGAAACTGGCTTCCATGTCGGTCACCACCGAGCCAAGCACCAGCATGTCACGATCACGGAAATTGTAGGTATGGTTGTAGTCGAAATACTCGTCGGCCATGTTGCGGCCGCCGGTGATTCCAGCCGTGCCGTCGAACAAGGCGGTCTTGTCGTGCATGCGCTGGTTGACGGTGCGCAGGCCGGTGGCCACGTTGCCGATCTTCTTGAGTTTTGATGTACCGACGTTCAGGCGCGGGTTGTAGATGCGGATATCGATATTGGGGTGCAGCGCCAGGGCCAGCATGGAATCAGGTGGGGCGTCGATCAGCAGGTCATCCACCAGCACACGAACCTTTACCCCCCGTTCGGCAGCCCTTAGCAGTGATTCGCTCGCGAGAATGCCGATATTGTCCGTGCTCCAGATGAAGTACTGCACATCGATGCCGTTGGTGGCATGATCCGTCAGCCAGGCCCGGGCACGCAACGCCTCTTCCCCCTTTTCCAGCACATAGGCACCCGATTTGCCGGGATGGGCGGTGATCAGTGGAGCGATGACATCGGAAAGTGGTTTTTGTATTGTAGTAGAAGCAAACCCTGAAAGTGGTAACAGGATCAGAAAAACGGAAATGTATCGGCAAAAGGGACGGTAAATTGACATGGACTTGTCACGCAAAAGCGACGGCAGCATCAGGTATCTGAGCATCATTCCTCCGATAGTCATACAAAAAATTTACTTGCTGGTAGTTATCCCCATCAACTCCGCCATCCGAATCGTGGGTGTTTCGCTGACCCGGTTGCCGTCGTGATAAAATGTAACCAACTGGAGCGGGCCGTCCTTGGCGGCCCTGACCGCCACATCATCAGGGGTAAAGGTGGTACGTCCCAGTGATCTCTTTGTAGGCCAGTCGATGTCGCTGTAGCTCAGGTACACCAGCTTGGAGCAATAGACCCGCCCCTTGGACTCAACGTCAAAATTGAAATCGTATGGCTTGCCCACCTGGCGCAGCGCCTGGATAATGGTATTGGCACGCGCTTCACGGCTTAGATCCGTCTTACGCAGCACACCGATACTGTCGATGTTGAGGAAGTGATCCAGCGAGTTCATCTCCACGCCCGAGCGCAGCGCCTCCACCACCAGCCTGCCTTCACGTATCTCGTCATGGTAGCGAGCAACCAGAGGATTCCCCCAGATCCCCAACTCCTTTAGCTCGGTCTCACTGCCGATCCAGACTGCCGCATGCCCCCAGTAACCGGGGATCAACTTGTCGGTCAGGCGAAAGGGGGTCTTCTCCAGCAGAATATCCCCGGCCCGCAGGCTACCACTCACCTCGGCCAGCACGTCAGATTTCATATACAGTTTGCCTTTGCGGGTCTCAACCAGTCCAACGGCATTGCCGAAGACCATGCTGAACAGACTGACACCACCCCGCTCCATGCCGGTCAGGGTGTCGGTAGTGACGCCGGTCAGGAAGCCAAGCTTGCGGCCGACCAGATAAAAAGGGGACCAATTTTTAACCATGGAGTTAGAGGGACTCTGAGCGATCAATAGATTGAGATAACCGATATCGGGGTTTATTTCCAACGTCTGTTTAAATCGGGCCGACTCGCGTTCGTAAAACTTTATCGCTTTGCGCGCTCGGGCCCGGTTGCTAATAGAATTATAGTTGAGCGTCACTTTTGCCAGTGCGGCGCTGGTGACGGCATAACCGGGATCACTCTCGTTAAGAATGCGGCGCAGCTTGCTGTCTCCCTCAAAGAGCGAAACCGCCAACAGGTAGTTATCATACAGCAGCATGGTCGACGAGAGCGACAGCATTACGCCGGTCAGGCGAGTTTCGGGGGGGATGCCCCGTTTAATCAACTCTTTTTCAGAGCCGTCCAGCCAGCATTCGTGGGACACGGCAACCGCCAGCAATTCCTTGCGCAGGGAGAGGTGCTCATTGATGCCGACATTGATCAGGGAAATATCATCACCGGTCAGCGGCTTCCCCTTATCCAGCTTTTTCTTTATACCCATGCCGACCTTAATGGTCTCGGCTCGTAAACTCAGGGCTCGCTCCGCCAGGGTGCGGAACTGCTCAACTTCTTTTTGCAGTGAGCTCTCCACCGCCTCTCGCGTCGTGCCATGACTGGTTGTCAGGTGCTGACGGCAACTGTCGGCGAAGACCGGGAGAGTTTGAAGGAGGATGCAGATAATTACAAAGAAGCTGGCTTTGCATTTCATGAAGTGACTCCTTGGAATCATTTGTTGACGTTTAATAGCTTATTTGAAGCTGTTTTTGTTTCGCAATGGTCAAAATGAACAGGCATGGCTTTACTTTGCAGAAGTTACTCCTTCGCGCAGGTTTTTATCGATTATTTGGTTGATGGCGCTGTCTCTGGCATTGTCGTTAAGCGGAAGTAGGGGCTTTTCTTCCACACTGTTTCCCAGGGTGACATGCCATTTGTAATTCAAATCATTCAATTGTTCTTCAAGCTGCTGTCGTTCGGCAGGATCATGTGCAAGGTGCATTTTAACCGTCAGTTCCATATCTTCCTGTGAAGACTTCAAATCCCACTGAGTCCTTTTCTCGCCGGCCAGAGTACAGCCTGTCAGGAACAGTGAGGATATGATCAGTATCCCAGTATAGTTACGAAAGGTAGTCATGTGTTTGCTCGGCTGATATCTGTTTTTGGTAACGGTTCGCGCAGTTGACTCGTTCGGGCAGCCTTTCCCGACCGACCGGTGTCCAACTACCCGATTGGAACTTCGTATTTTTGCCGTTATTTGGTTTATCAAGTACGTAGGTCTGCCCCTTGAAGGTTCCGTTGACATTCGAAGATCCGTGTGAGGCCGATCAAAAATACCCAAAAATCTTTCTCATCTACCATCACCGATGCACGCGCTTCGTTATAACAGACTCATGCAGTAAAAACCAGAGTCGGCACATCAAGGGTGTGGTGCGCCAGAAATTTGAAAAAAAAGTGCGGCCAATAAATGCCTTTTTGCATGAGACTAGGTTATTCAAATTACCTCTAGGAAAGCATCCATCATCTCTTCACTGTGCCTTTCATCCAGAACCCCCATCAGGCAGATCTGAATAATATTCCTGTCGAGAAGATATCGGCTTTTGTAGCTTAACAACCAGCCTAGTCGCTCCATCTGTTCTCCCACTTGTCCGGATGACAGTTCGCGGGGCAGAACAATGCTGATGACGGCGGGAGACGATTTCGCAGCGTCCGCGAGCAGTTCAAAATGTCCGTTTTTTAGGCGATGACGCAATGTTGCGCTGATTTGTCCGATGGCGGCAAAACGCCTGGGGGCGTCAAGGGAATGCAACGCCGTATGCAGAGCGGCCAACAGGTTCGACGATTGGGTGAACGGTACCCCCCGTTGTTCCCGATACAGACCAAGATCCAGATAGCGGGGCAGACGGTTGTCAGGGGAAATAGGGTGGTTATAAAAGACAAAGGAAATGCCGGGATAGGAAGCCAGTCCTTTGCCGCTGACACTAGAGGCGAGATAGACGCCGCCCAGGTCGAGTTCGACCGTGCCGAGAGAACTGGTGCAATCGAGGCACAACAATATGTCCCGCTCGCGGCAGAGCGACTTTAACCCGGTCAGGTCATTCAGCATCCCGGTGGATGTTTCGCAATGCACCGTCCAAAGCCAGGCACATTCCGGCATAACCCCCAAAGCCTGTTCCATGGCCGCCAGATCATACTGTCTGCCCCACCCGAAGTTTATGACATCAAACGAGAGTCCCATCCGGCGGGCGTGATCAACCAGTCTGTCGCCGAATTCACCATTGGTCAGCACCACTCCATGTTGTTCCAGCAGTTTAAGCTGACCGGCAACAGCGTCGTTCGCCAGAGTGCCGCTTCCCAACAGCAGTTCAACATCTGAAGCGCCGGTCAAAGCGCATAACCGCTGCTTAACCGCACTCACCATGTCAAGAAACGACTCCGCACGGTGAGAGATGGGCGGATTGCGGAAAGCGTGCCGCACAGGGGGCGCAATCTCGACCGGACCGGGCCGGAAGCTGATCGCACGCGTCGTTTCCTGACATATCTCTCTTACCTGATCAAGCAGCACCTGAGCGGTGCGCAGTGGCAGGTACATCGGTTGATAGCGCGCTTCAGGCGGGCCGACCGGTTCGGCAAACGGAACAAATCCCATACGGTTATAGAGGCGTTGTTGACGAAGCGTCCCGGAAGCAACCGCCATGGTGTAGCCTTGTTGAATAGCATTTTCAGCTGCAAATCCGATCAGGCGGGCAAAGACCCCCGGTTTGCGATGGTTCTGTTCAACCGCCAGCAAGCGTAGTTCACAGAGCTTTTCGCCATATGGAAGCCATGTGTTAAGATCGGCCACTTTTTCATCCAGCGAAAAGGGTCTGCGGGAGCGCTGCGCCAGCATGCCAACCAAATGTACCCCCTCAAGGCAGATATAGTAGGTGTTTTCGGCATGAAACCGATCCACCAGTTTTTTGTCCAGGTTGGGGGGATGCTGCGGAATTTCTTCCACAAAGGTGTGGTAATTCAGGCGATGAATCTGTTCATATTCATCCGGTTCAGCAGCAATTTTGAATGTCAAACTGGTAACATGCACACTTATCCTCCGTGTACGGTATTTTTTAAGAATTCAGCGCGGATGTTGGAACGATGGGCAAAAAGAACCATGGCAACGAGCAGCGCATACAGTGCGAGGTCTGCCGTAATCAGGGCTTGATTGCCGCGCAGACGTTCCAAAATCATCACCACCGGAGAAAATGCCAGCGCTATCAAACCTGTTTTGGTTGTGCGGCGCACCAGCGGGTAGATAACCGCACAGAGCAGCAAGCCGACCAGCAGTATCAGCGGATCAAGTATCAGCAAGCCCCCGGCAAAGGTGGCAAATCCTTTGCCGCCCCGGCAACGGAGCTGTATCGGCCAGATATGGCCTGCTGTTACCGCCGTAAGCGCGATAAGCTGCATGAAGTAGTCTCCCCCCAATTGCCGGGTCAGCCATACCGCCAGCATCCCCTTGCCCGCATCGCCGATAAAGGTGATGATGAATCCCTTGGCGCCCAGCATACGCCCGACATTGCGGCTGCCTACATTTCCGCTGGATAGAACGCGGATATCCTGACCGGTCAACAGGCGCACCAGGTAATATCCGGTGGTAAAGCAACCGAACAGATAGGCGGATAGTATGACAATAGCGGTATTCATGGTTTCATTCCTGCTGCTTTGATTTCATTGTTATCCTGCGGTTTCCTGTTTATCCCTATCCTCGCCACTTTTCTACCACAGGATTATCCTTTTCAGACGGATTATTCTTTGCATTGTCCAATCCCATCTCCCTCACCAACCGCCACGCTATCCCGGCCAGCACCAGCACCCCTGACAGCAACGCACCCCACAGCAGCACCTTGCGCCAAATGGTGGCCGGAATGCGCGGCTTCAATGCCTGTCTGCCGCCCGATTCCATCGAAGGCCCAGCCTGGGCCGGGAGCGGTTTGATCTGCTGTTTTTCCCACTTCGCCAGCCCTGCAGCAATACTGTCGTCCCGCAAGGTGCCTTGTCCGGTGCGGGCGCTGCCGTAGGCCAGGCGGAACTGGGCATAGCCACGGGCGGCGAATATCAGCCGGTGCGGCTGCCAGCCGACTTCCAGTTGCGGCAGCCTGCTCCCCAAGCCGCCGCCGGATGGATGAACGCGGATCAGCCACTGCCGGTCGGTGGTTGACGTGATCTCCAGCGCGCCGCTTTCCACCGCGGCTGCTTCACGGCGCAGACGGTAAAAGGTGCCGCAGCCGCGCTCGATCCAGGGTGATGTGTCATCATGGCGCGACAGGATGGTGACCCCGGCCAGGCTGTTTTCATCGGGAAAGATCAGGCGCAGGCGGTCAACCGGCATATAGCCGTCGCTCTGTGCCAGATACTCACCGCTCTTACCTGTGACCGGGGTGATGACGTAGCGGGCTGCTTCGCGACGCTGCTTTGTCTGGATGGTTTCAAAGCGGGGGATAACAGTATCGATCCGGGGCGCGCCCGGTGCCGGAGTGATGCACAGCCGGTAGTAGCGCGCTTGCACGGCAGGAAACTCGACCCGGCTTCTGTTGAGACGCTGCTCACCAGCCGCCAGGGTGGCGACCGCGCCCACGGCGTGCTGCCGCCACTGTTGCAGATCATAGCTGCTGTCCACCCGCAACGTGCCGATAAATCCGGATGCAGCCGGGGTAAGGCCGAAGTCGAAGCCGCTAACCGGTCGATTCAGCGCGACGGCATCCACGATGTAGCTTGTTACCGGCGCACCGGTTGCTGCTCCGGGTGCCTTGTTGAGCGTGACGATAGCGCCGGAGCCGTCGGTCCGCACCTGCATGGCGAAGTTTCCGGATGACGTGTGTGACGTGGCGGTGAGTGGGAAGAGCGGCAGTTGTTGCCCGGTGGCCGATGTCTTGACCGGTGACGGTTGCAGCAGGGTGAACGGGACGATTTCGCCTGCGCCGTTGAACAGGGCAAGATCGCCCAGGTCGCGCCGCGTGCTGCCGGTATAGACCTCGGTCGGGAGCGGCAATTCGTACAGCGCCCCTATTCCGGAGAGCGTCAGCGGCATCATGCGGGCGAAGTCTTTAATGTTGGGAGAGTCGTCTGCCAGCGCTGAAGTGCCTATGGTTACTATGGTTAGCAGAATTGAAACGGCATGGCACATTCTTGAAAGTCTGTCTCGCGCAAAGCACGCCAAGTGCGCAGAGGCTGTCTCACGCAACGAACGCAACGACGCGACGTTTAACATCCTGAAATTATTTCTGTATTGTGCTAAAAGCCTTACGGTTTTCCGTTGCGTTTGTTGCGCCTTTGCCTGATCACATGCTTTTGACTTTCTCCGCGTCCTCCGCGCCTCCGCGTGAGGCCAATTTGGCATTTTCATTACACACCCCCACCAACCGCCCGAGGCGGAACCGGCGAAAACCAGCCGATCAACAGGATCAACAGACCCACCACAACAAACGAGATGATGCGGGCGATGCTGCCGTGTCCGGCCAGATCAACCAGAAACAGCTTTGCCACCACCGCGCCCAGCAGGCCCGCTCCGCTCATCCAGATCAGGCGCAATCCCCGGCGGGTGGCCTGGGTCATGACCGTCAGCGCCAGCAGGCACCAGCAGATGGAAAGGGTGGTCTGCACCGTCAGTGACGAGAACAGGTCGTGCACGGTAAAGGGGACGCCGCACCAGTGGTGAATGAAGCGGAGCAGAATCGCGTTCAGCCAGATAAACAGCGTTGCCGTCAGGGCCAGTATCGCTTCCCGCTGCGGAAGATGTTGCGCCAGATCGAGCAGCGAGCCCCGGATGGCGCGATACCAGCAGATCAGGCTGATCAGCACCAGCAGGGTTGTGCCATCCAGCGGGTTGATCAGCGGCAGATACGGCAGCGGCCAGGGGTTACCGGAGTGGGTGAAGTTGGCGTTCAGCAGCCAGAGGAAGGAGGCGAGCGTCAACGGAGCGGAACCCAGCCCGAGATAGGTTGACAAGTTGCCATCAATCGGCCAGGGAAGCGTTGCGCCACGGCGGGCAATCAGTAGCACCATTAGGGCAGGAACAGCTCCCCAGACGCAGAAGGCCCAGGTTGTCATCCCCGGCAGATGATGGGCGATGCGACCGGACAGTTCCCACGAAACCAGCAGAGTCAGCAGCCAGAACGGTGCGGCATGGGTTAAATGGTGAAGTCGTGGCGTGCGGTCACGGTTAGCGGAGAGAATCATATACCATGCGGCTAAAGCCAGCGGCCAGCCGAACCAGCCACCCTGGAGCGATGGATAGCTGCGGCCATCCAGCAAGGACAGTACGGCCAGAATCGACATGGCGGGCAGAAGCGCCAGCGCCGGCCATTCCAGCAGTTGCCAGTCAAGCCGCTCACGCAGATGATTGCAGGTATAGCTGGAGGCGGCAATAAATACCAGGAGCGCCCCGAAAGTCAGGTTATGCTGGGTATGGGCAGTCACTTCATTCAAACCCCCGCCAAGCCACCAGAGTATCCCCCAGGCAAACAGCAGGGGCGAGGCGTAACGCTCATACTCCAGGCGCTGACAGGCGCTGCGGCCAAGCAACCGGGCAGTAAAGAGCGCTGCACCACAGATCAGCAGGGTGCCGATATAGGAGCTGTTCAGCACCGGCCAGACGCCGCTACGCAAACCGTCATCACCGATGAACATGACCCCGGAGCCGATCAGAAGAAGATAGCCTAAAGCGCGGGCCAGAGACCGTTCGTAACGCAGTCCTACCCAAACCAGCGCCGCTCCTTCCAAGCTCCAGGCAGCTGAAGTCCAGCGACCCTCAAGGGCCAGCGGGATCGCCAGGGTGCCGAACAGCGTCCCCAATGCCAGAAACGCCTCTGCCATGGTGCGCATCCGCTCAGGCTCGCTGCGGAACAGCCGCCCGGCCATGGTTATATAGTAGATCGCTGCGGCCAGGGCGCTCCAGGCCAGGCCGTATTCATACTGCCGCACCAGGGCCGCCTGGAAGGCAAAGCTCAGAATCGGCGTGCCGAAGACCAGAGTGACGTCGATGTAG
The DNA here is from genome assembly GCA_001803705.1 of Nitrospirae bacterium GWC2_56_14. Lineage (GTDB taxonomy): Bacteria > Nitrospirota > UBA9217 > UBA9217 > UBA9217 > GWC2-56-14. The sequence continues at coordinate 23,090 of MHDY01000022.1, forward strand.
CCGTCCAGCACTGTCGGCTGCTTTCGGGCGTAGAGCACCGGCAGAGCGGCGTAGATCAGGAAAAACAGCACCAGGAACGGTTCCACGCTGAAGAAATAGTCCGGACGGTAGAAGTGGCTTCCCCACAGGGCACTGACGATGAAGGTGCCGATAAAGCCGAGCAGGTTGAGTTCGCGCCAAGCGCGTTTATAGGCGATGGCAAGGATGCCGCTGTTGAGAATTGCGTAGTAGCCGAACAGCTGGGCAGGATTGTTGCTGCCGATCCCGGCCAGCTCAGGTGTCAGAAAGCCGCCGACACTCCCTATCACCGCCAGGGAGCGGGAATCCTGTATCACAGACAGAGCCGCCGACAAAGCGCAGATGGCTATCAGCAGGACAAAGCCAAGTCCGGCCGGGATCAGGTGATAGAGATGCATGGTGGCATAGGTGGTCAGGTAGAGGATGCCGACGCCGCCCCCCTGAATCACCTGGGCGTAGACCTGTCGCTGTTCACGAAGTTTCCAGCCGGTGGCAAGCAGGGCGCAGCCGCCAAGGGCAGCCGCTGTCAGGCGCAGTTCAATGGGGAAAAAGCCATGCTGGGCGGCATATTTCACCAGAAATGAAACACCGAAAAAAAGGATCAGCACCCCCAGTTTGACCAGCAGGTTTTCACCGCTGAGGAGGTTACGCAGCCACTCTTCGGCAGCAGAAGGTTGTACCGGTTCAAGGTGAGGGACGTATTGCTGACGTGGTGGTTGCTGTTTTTCCTCTGTGGTTTTCTGCGCGGGAGCGGTGAAGACAACGGGTTCTGGCTTTTTCGCCTCAGGGTGAACAGTCTCGTAACCGAACTCAAACTCCGGCGGCTCGATAATTTCCTCCAGTTCACTCTCCAAGATCTCTTCATGCGGTTCCTGGTCGAGGCGTTTGCGCAGAGTTGCCAGTTCTTTCTCCAGTGCCGTGTGTCGCTTCCGGAGGTCATGCTGTCCGCCCAGCAGCCAGCCAAGGACGCCGCCGGAAACGGCTCCGGCGAGATGGAACATCATCCCGCCCACCACAATGCCGATGACTGCGAATAGAATGTTCATGACTATCTCCCGAACAGGTTGTTCATCACGTCGTCATAGTTGCCCGGAGCAAAGGTTATGGTTTCAGCATGCGGCTGTGGGCGATAATAGCGTGCAACCGTCCTGGCGGCATGTGCGGACAAGGTGAGTAATGTAACCACTGTGATGATCGTGACTACGGTAATGCCGGGTTTTGCTATTATGGTTTTCATGACGTCCTCCCGATTTATTCTGTTTGGTGCTCAACGCATCATCACGCCGTGTGCCAGTGCGCGCAGGATCGAACGGTTTCTGCGGTGCCAGGCCAGCGGGTGGTGTGCGTAGCATGATGAGATGTTTGAGATTATGACGACGGAAGCGACCAGGGCAACCAGGGGAATAACGGCAACGGCAAGTTTTAATACGAAGGTTTCCATGACATCCTCCCTGCAGCGTTTTTTAGTTGCCAAACGTATTACAGGGAACGTGCCAGATTTGGAAAAAGGTGTAACTTGCTTGTATTATAGGATTATGTGATTGCAATGAAGGGGAGTGGTGATAGGCAGCAAAGTGGCGGTGTGCAAATTATGAATATTAAACTGTCAAAAAATGTATTATAGAGTTGGCTTGCTGGGTTACCATCCTGATGACATCCGCGATTCTCTGGGCTTGGGCAGTTATGTCAGGAGTCAGGGCATCGCCGACGTTGTCAGCCACCCGCCGGGCCGGGGTTTCGGAAATCATCACCTCATCCCCCAACCGCCGCCAGCGCAATCTCCCTGATTCCCTTTAAATCCAGCTTTCCGGTCCCCAGGATCGGCAGGCTCTCCACCTCCACATAACAATCCCGCCCCGGCTTCCAGAGGTTGGGGAGGCTGCTTTCGGCCATGTGGCGCTGGAGGATTTCGGCATCGACGGCTGCTTCACGAGAGTAGATAACCACCAACCGCTCTCCTTTTTTCTCATCCGGCACCGCAGTCACCGCCACCACGCCGGTCTGACCCAGGCGGCCATGCAGTTCGTCCTCAACCACGCCATGCGGCACCATCTCGCCGCCTATTTTGCTGAAGCGGCTCAGGCGGTCAGTGATGCGGATGAAACCGTCGTCGTCCAGCACGCCGATGTCGCCGGTCACGTACCAGCCGTCTCTGATCGCTTCGGCGGTCTTGTCCGGCCTACCGAGATAACCGAGCATGACGTTCGGCCCCTTGACCAGCATCAGTCCCGGCTCGCCCGCTTTCAGCTCCGCACCACTCTCAGGATCAACAACCTTGATCACCACGCCGGGGACAGGATGGCCGACGCTTCCTACTTTGGAGCCGTGCTGACGGACGCCGTCAACCTCCACATCCGGCAATGACAATGTGATGACCGGCGCCAGTTCGGTCGCGCCGTACCCCTCCATCGGCCTGACCCCGAAACGATCCTCGAAGGAATCGGCCACCTTGGCTTTCAGTTTTTCAGCGCCGGTGATCACCAGCCGTAAGCTGGCAAAATCCTCCCGCTTGGCGCGGCGCAGGTAGGCGAGCAGGAAGGTCGGTGTGGCCAGCAGGATGGTTGATGTATGCTCCCGCACCATCTGGGCGATTTTTTCACCGTCCATCGGGTTCGGGTGGTAGACCGCCGAGAAGCCGGACACCAGCGGAAACCAGAGCGTGCCGGTGAAACCCAGGGAGTGGAAAAAGGGGAGGGCGGAGCAGACGTTATCGGCGCCATTGACCCGGAACACCATACGCAACGCCTCGATGTTGGACATGATGTTGTGGTGGCTCAACATGACCCCTTTCGGCTCGCCGGTGCTGCCGGATGAGAAGATGACCGTGGCGACGCTGTCGGCGCTAAAGTTTTCCCGCCCGCAAAGCAGGCGTGACGGCAGCAGGCGGGCTTTCATCAGCGCCAGCAACTTGTCACTGCCGCTGATGGTGGGAAGGATGTCCTCCAGCAGAAGCAACCCCTCCAACTGTGCCAGCGCGGGTATCTTTTCAAGAAAGGCCTTCGAGGTGACAATGGTGGTAATGCCGCACTGCTCGATGGATGAGTGGAGCGACGCTTCGGCGGCGGTGTAGTTCAGGTTGACCGGGATCTTGCCCAGCAGCATCAGGGCCAGATTGGTCAGCACACCACCCACCGACGGCGGCAGGAGAAGACCGACATGATTTTGCTCCCCACTTTGCAAAGGTACCCTCTGGGGCATAAAGGGGGCGGGGGGGATTTGCCTCTCCAACTTCCCCGCCAACGCTACCGCACCGGCCAACGTCCGCCCATAGGTGAGCTCCTTTCCCGAAGAATCGGCAACCGCCGTGCGCCCCCAATTCTGGCGGGCCGAATGGATAAAATACTGCTCCAGCGGCTGACGGAGCGGCTTGCGGGCGTCGAACGAGTCACAGGAAAGCTCGGCGACTTTCTGGCGCACCTCCATAGCGGTGCTGGTTGATGGCATCGGCGCACCGAAGTGGATCGTCATCGGATAGGGTGAGAGGGCGGGGAGGCGTGACAACAGGCGGCCATGGGCATAGGAGAGGATGCTTCCCCAGGCGCCGCCGATATAGACCGGGACGATCGGGTAATCGGTTCCCTTGACTATGCGCTCGAAGCCGCCGCGGAACTCGCACAGCATGCCGTTGCGGGTCAGCTGCCCTTCGGCGAAGATGCAGACCATGTAGCCGTCGTCCAGCGCGGCCCGCGCCTGTTTCATGAACTCCAGCAGCCCTTTTTTGCCATCCTCCGACGAAACCGGGATCACCCCCATCAGCCGGAACAGGCCGCGCAGCAGCGGGGTGTTGTAGATGCGGCGCTCCATGACGAAGCGGATACGACGCTGGTTGGTGGCGGTCAGGAGCAGGGCGTCCACCCAGGTGACATGATTGGGGATCAGCAGGGCTGGGCCGTCCACCGGCAGGTTTTCCCCGCCGAAGATGCGGAAACGGTAGAAGAACCGCATGGTGACCAGGGCGATGAAGCGGAGCAGGAAATCGGGCAGCACCCAAAAGGATATCAGGCTGAAGAACAGGGTGATGACGCCGACGGTGCTGAAACCCTGGGCCGCCGAGAGCCCCATCGGCCCGCTGAACAGCCATGTCATGCCGGAAGCGATCAGAATCGCCACCCAGTTGATGAAGCTGGAGGCGGCCAGTACCTCGCCCCGTTTGGCCGGTTCGGCGCGGAACTGGATGAAGGTTTGCAGTGGCAGGCTGAACAGACCGGCCGAGATGCCGAACACAACCAGGATGACCATGCAGGAGGCCAGCGTGGACGGCACGGCGTGCAGCAGAATCGGCGTGATAGTCAGGCCGAGCGCGCCGATCGGGACTATGCCGAATTCCACATCCCTCCCCGACAGTTTGGCTGCCAGCAGGGAGCCGCCGCCGATACCGAGCGCCGCCGCCAGGAAAAGGTAGCCACTGTAGGCCTCGGTGAGCTTCATTTCCTGCATGCCGTAGGCGATCAGGTTGAGCTGGGCATAGGCCCCCACAAACATGAAATAAGCCTGGCCGACCACCGCCAGCATGAGGTGCCGGTCATGACGGATGCCCATGACGGTGCGCAGGATCTCGGCCGGAAAGATGGAAACATGGCGCCCGGCATCACCGCGCGGGGTTGCCTCCATACCCATAGCGCTCCACAGACCAGCCAGCGCCACGCCGAGGCTGAACAGCGCCGCCAGCCAGTAGCGTCCGCCGACCGCCTGGGTCAGGGCAGAGGCGAGAACCGTGCCGAGGATGATGGCGAGATAGGTGAATGATTCGATCAGGCCATTGGCGCGGGAAAGTTGTTCGCGACCCGTCAGCTCTGGAATGACGCCGTACTTGGCCGGGGCGAAGAAGGCGCTGTGGACCGCCATCATGAAGATAGCGAGATAAAGCCCGTTGTGCCAACCGAAGTAGAAGGCTGCCACGGCCAGGGCGGTCACGACCACCTCGACCAGTTTGACCGCCACGATCACCCGTGATTTACGCAGCCGGTCCGCCAGGCAGCCGGCAGGGGCCGAAAACAAGAGAAACGGCAACACGAAGGCCGCTCCGACGGTAGCGGTGATCACTCCGGCTTTATCCACTCCCTGCGTACCGATCAGGCAGAAGATGATTAACAACTTCAAAATGTTGTCGTTCATGGCCCCCAAAAACTGGGTTGCGTTGAGGCGTTTGAAAGAGCCGGAGAAGTTTTTTGTCATCTTGTCGGAGTTGTTCATCAATATACCTCGCCGAATATTTGCTGGCCTGCCGGGGCACCGTTAGCAGAGCACAGATCGAACGGAGCAGGCGTCGCCCCGGCAAACATTTTCCAGCTGTTGGACAAAACTTCTTCCGTAACACCCAGCGCCAGTTTCAATGCAATATTTCGGTCCCATGGGTTCTTGATAGAGGCAATGCGGCGCGCGGCAGGAAACGGAATGCGGTAAGCGTGCCACCAGGGTGAGGTAAGGAAGCTGTTGATGATCGGCATGTCACTGCCGTAGAGCAGGCGGTCATGGATATCGACATGCCGCAGCACCTTAGGCAGGTGACCTAAGCGATTGACCTGGGTCAGGCTGGAAATATCAGTGTAAAGATTTGGGTACACCTTAAAAAGCGGCAACAGGCGATCCATGTTTTTTTGTCCGGCGTTGAGTCCGTTACTGGCACAGTGTGCGGCTATAACGGTTACTCCCTCATCCAGTGCGCACTGAAGACGAATCGGGTCGGCCAAGCTGTTATCAACGCGTGTAAAAGACTCTTCGCCTCCGGTGTGGGTCAAGAGCGGCAACTTCAGTTCCTGCAGACGGCGATAAAATTGTTTAAGCCGTACATCAGCGGGGTTAATTCCCTGCACTGAGGGGAGCCACTTCAACAATACGGCTCCATCCTCTGCAGCCTTGTCGAGCCGCTCCAGGGCATCCAGGCGATGAGGGTTGATGCTGGCACCGAAAAGCAGATTTGAATAGTTACGACACTCCCGTCCCAGAAAATAGTTGGGGATGTAGATTTCCGTCGCAGCTTCATCCAGATCACCATGTGCGTTCACTACGCCGTCCATCGCCAGAACCACTGCCGACGAGACATGCTGAGATTCGGACAGGCGCAGCGACAGGCGCTCAAGTATCAGGCTGTCACCATGCTGCTGCAGTTCGCGTTCGGAAACGCCGAAGGTTTTTAAAAAAAAAGGAAAACGTACGTTGCGGCGCATGGCGCTGGAGACGAAACAGCCGCTGGCGCCGGCGCCGATGCCTGCGGTATGGCAGTGGATGTCAATAATGGCAGGAGATGAGAGCATGATATGTCCTCCGTTATTCAAATGAAGTGATGGTCATGTCATGCTTATCAGGGACCATGCCAGAATGTTATATAATATGCAACCGTTATGATATTAGCTGGTTAAGGCATGTTGTATTGTCGAAATGTTCTGCAGTGTTGACACTATATGCTGACCTGATGTACATATTATGCATGACAAAGGCTTTAGTGTTAACACCCTCCGAACGGGAATTTTTCAAGACAGTGGCTCAGGCGGCATTTGCCAATCCTTTCAGTCCGGCACGTATTGAACTGGACCGGAAGATCGCCGGTACTGACGCTTGCATCCCATGGAACGATTTGGTGGAGTTGGCCATCACACGTATAGTCGAACACCTCGCCGGTTTGAGGTTGTCGGGGCGCGACAATCTGAGCCAGTATGGGGCGGATGACCGGGAACTGCTCAGAACCGTCTTTCTGTTTGATATATATCACCGTTATCGCCAGACATTCGATGACTTTATACTCAAACAAATGTCGGCCGGCGATACTATCATACCGGTGCCTTTTGCCAAAGAACTCCTCTCTGCGATTTCGGCCCTCGGTCTTGACGAAAGCGGGTGCCATCGCTATCTGGGAATTTTTTATCAGATTCGGCGTGCATTTTACTTCATTGAAACCGCCCTGACCGGCCTCTCGGATTCTATGCATGGCCTACGGCTGCAGTTGTGGAACAACATTTTCACCTGCAACATCAACTGGTATGAACAGCACCTCTGGAACCGTATGGAGGACTTCTCCACTCTGCTCCTAGGTGAGACCGGTACCGGTAAGGGAGCGGCGGCGGCGGCAATCGGCCGCTCCGGTTTTATTCCGTTTGATGGGCGCAATGGTCGCTTCAGCGAGAGTTTCACCCGCAACTTCATTCCCATTAACCTGTCCCAGTATCCGGAATCACTCCTTGAATCGGAGCTGTTCGGGCACAAAAAAGGCGCTTTTACCGGCGCCATTGAAAACCACGAAGGGATATTCAGTCGCTGCACCCCCCACGGTTCCATTTTCCTGGACGAAATCGGTGACGTCTCCGTACCGGTGCAGATCAAGCTGTTGCAGGTGATTCAGGAGAGAACCTTCACTCCGGTAGGAAGTCATGAACGGCAGCGCTTCCAGGGACGGGTTATCGCCGCCACCAACCGACCGCTGGATGACCTGCGCCGCGCAGGTCAGTTCCGAGACGACTTTTATTACCGGCTCTGTTCGGACATCATCGTCGTACCGCCGCTGAGGCAGCGAATCCAGGAAGAACCTCGCGAACTGGAAGCACTGATCGGCAGCATTCTGAAGCGCATGGTCGGCGAAGAAGCCGCCTCTCATGCCCGCTTGGTGAGAGAATCACTCAGCCGCGATCTGGGTCCGCACTATGCCTGGCCGGGCAATGTTCGCGAGCTGGAACAGGCGGTGCGCCGCATAATTATTTCCCGCCATTATCGAGGGGACACTGCAGCTTCGACCTCAAGTGATCCGACCGACCGCCTGCTGGCGGGGATTGAATCCGGCAGCATGGATGCCCAGCAGCTGATGGCCGAATATTGCGGCCTGTTGTACCGCCGCTTCGGAACCTATGAAGATGTGGCACGGACAACCGGACTTGACCGGCGCACGGTTAAAAAGCACGTGCTATTGACTGGTGAAAAAGGTGTCGCATGATGACTGCATCCAGACTTGCTATATACAGAGCAGGTGGTGCGCTTACCGCCAAACTATGATATTTTGCACAGTATCTGGAACCTCAAATTCGCTTTGACTTAAGCGGTAGGGGGCCATAGTCCATAGTTAGTCCATAGCGGTTGTTTATGTGGCTCAACTTATTGATATTCATCAGTATCGAGTAATTGATCTGGAACCTGACGTAAGGCAGACGTTGTCTTTGACGGATCGTACCAAGTGGTATTAAATCATTACAGTCAGATGGTTACGTAGTGCTGGCTTCCGCCATGATCTGCGGAGTCGTATAGCCTTGAGCTTGTCGCAGATCTGCCGCAGCGGTTTCCTGGCTTTTTTCAGAGACAAATTGACCAGGTAGTGCATGGCGGTGGCGGTGCTGTCACAATGATTGGTCAGCTGCTCCCCACACCTGTGGTTGCCCGACACAACAGGTTCTCGAAAAAATATTTTGCTCAGCGAAAAAAAATCTTGCTTTAAGTTTGGGCGATTGATATAAAGAAAATAGTTCTTTTTTTGGAATGAAAAAAACGTTCTCCGAACGGGCAAAACCAGAGTAATCTGGTGACGCAAAGCCACGGGTCCTGAGTAAAAGGATGGCCGGGTTGCCGAAGAGATGAGATATGCATCCTGGCATCCGGTTTTTTTACCGACACAAGGAGCGCTCTTATCTTCGGAAGATAAAAGCGCTCTTTTTTTATTGCATGTACGTGTGATTTCTTGTTCAAAAAGCGCTGTTCGAGGTATTTCGGTTTGATCTAGCTTAAAGACGTTCTCCGAACGGGCAAAACCAGAGTAATCTGGTGACGCAAAGCCACGGGTCCTGAATAAAAGGATGGCCGGGTTGCCGAAGAGATGAGA
>MHDY01000023.1 GCA_001803705.1 Nitrospirae bacterium GWC2_56_14
ATCTCCGCACTCTTTCTTGAGACCGCCGATAACGAAAAGGAACATGCCAAGAGGTTCTTCAAGTTCCTGGAGGGCGGAATGTCGGAGTTCACCGCGTCCTTTCCAGCAGGCAGGATCGGGACGACCGCCGAGAACTTGAGGTCCGCAGCAGAGGGTGAGAACGAGGAGTGGTCGAAGCTGTACCCGGGATTCGCGAAGATCGCCGATGAGGAAGGCTTCCGCGAGATTGCCGAGGCTTTCCGCCAGATCGCAAAGGTCGAGGTAAGGCATGAAAAGCGTTACCGGAAGCTGCTGGAGAACGTTGAGCAGGGAAAGGTGTTCAAAAAGGACGTTTCAACTGGCTGGAAGTGCCGCAACTGCGGATACCACCATGAGGGTGCGGAAGCGCCGGACCTCTGTCCCGCATGCCAGCATCCCAAGACCTACTTCGAAATAGCAGCAGAAAATTATTGATGCCGCATGAGGCGCGCCAGGATAGCTGAGACGGTCTTTGCTTATTTGTTGGGAATAGTATAGGGAAAACAAAGGTTTGAGTGAGTATTGTCGACTTCTCCTGCCGGCAATCGGCAGGCCTTTTCACTATTGCAAATGCACCGGTGCTGACGTATAATGCACGCCTTACTACAAGGAGGTACTGGTGTATGGATACAACGAATTGGAAAGTTACCGAAGCCCCTACCTGCCCCCACTGCAAGCAGGTGATGGAGCAGATGGATGCGCGCCACCTGGACTGGGATTCACCCTATCTCTGGGTTTGTTACAACGATAACTGCACGCTGTTCAAAAAAGGGTGGGACCATATGATGCAGACCGTGGGGCAGCTTGTGTCCTACCGCTTCATGATCCAGCCCCAGAACGGCGAAACGGGAGTGATTCCTGCTTTCAGCCACGACTATCTGCAGAATAATGGAAAACCGGCCAACCCGAACTACAGCGAGGAGTAGCAGGGGCTGATGGTGCTGTCAGACCAGGTCGTCGACACCCGGTTTGATATTGTATTTTTTTATCTCTTCCAGTGAGAATACGGGGCCTTCCTCGCAGATAAGCTTTCCTCCGCAGTAGCAGTGTCCGCATTTCCCCACGCCGCACTTCATATGCGCTTCCAGCGTTGTGATAATGTGATCATCGGGCATGCCCATCATCGACAGGTCACGCATGGTCGCCTTGATCATGACATGGGGCCCGCAGATGTAAGCCGTGCTGTTCCGGTAATCGATGTTCGCCTTGGCAAAGTGATCGGTCACCAGCCCCGTACATCCCTTCCAGCTTTCAATATCGCACGTATCGACGGTCATGACGATATGAGCGCCCTGCTCCTGCCAGCGGGCCGCCTCATCCATGAACAAGACTTCCGCAGGGTTCCGTGAACCGTACATGACCGTAACTTTTTTCCGCGATCCCGTTGCTGCGCGGTTATGCAGCATCTGATTGATCAGCGGCCGCAGCGGTACGATGCCGATGCCTCCGCAGATGAACAGGGCGTCCTGGCCATTGATCGGGAAAGGCCTGCCGTAGGGACCGCGGAGCCATATGCTGTCGTTTGCGGCGAGCGCGTTGATCGCAGAAGAAACGTGTCCGACCGTACGCACGCAAAGCTCAAGGTCCTTGCTCACGCCGGGGGTGGACGTGATAGAAATCGGGACCTCGCCGGCACCGATCACCGACACCATGACGAACTGGCCGGCCTGATAGGTGAAGTCAGCAGGGACGCTTATGGAGAAGAGCTTCACGTCCTTTGCTACCTCTTTGACGTTCGCGATCGAGGTCTTGAACGGCAGGTAAATGTTGGTTGTTGTCATATTGAAACACCAGGCTCCCCGTTTATTTCTCTTCCGCCTTGCTTTCACCCTTGATCCTGAGCGCCACCGTGGCCATGTCTATGGTTCCGGGGCAGGAAATGGCGCACCGGCCGCAGCCAACACAGCCGAAAGCCCCGAACTGTTCCGGCCAGTGGATAAGCTTGTGATGGAACCACCGTTTGGTGCGGTTGATCTTGGCCTCGGCGGGAATGACCCCTCCCGCTGTCCGCGTAAACCCCTTGAACATGCAGGTGTCCCAGAGCCTGACCCGCTTGCCCGCTTCGGATGACGCCGCGCGGTCGATGACATTGAAGCAGGTGCAGACCGGGCAGTTGTACACGCAGCCGCCGCATTCAAAGCATCGTACTGCCACCGATTCCCAGAACGCGTCGCTCACCGCCCCGGCCTGAATGTGTTTTCGCACCTGTTCCAGATTGACCCGTTTCTCGAACTGGCTCTGGGAAGCAAGCCGTGTCTCGTAGAGGTCGTCGCCGTCTGCCGGCTTCGGTTCGGTGAAAATGTGCGGATAGGCCGTAACGAGGGACGCGCCGGTTTCAGAGCCGGTCTCGACCAGAAAACGGTCTCCCAGGTCGGTGAGTTGGAGGTCGAAACCGCTTTTCAGGAAAGGGCCGGTGCCGAGGCCGAGACAGAAGCAGGTCGGATCGGGACGGTTGCAGGCAATGGCGATCAGGACGGTCCTGGAGCGGCGCGCCTCGTAATAGGCATCCTTGGTCTTGCCGAGATAAAAGGTGTCGAGGATCCTGATAGCCGAGAGGTCGCAGGGTCTGATGCCGAACAGGACCCGAGGCCGCTTGTTCAATGCCTCCTCAATGCCTTCCTCGGAGTAGCAGAAAAGCTGCTCCATCTGCGGAAGCAGAAACTCCTTGGGGGAAGGCATGAGCGCCGGGCCGTCGAGCGCTGTTTCGTGCATGCGCTGCAGCTCGGTCAGCACGATGTCGCCGGAAACGTCCCGCGTGGGCGCGATCAGCTCATGGGTGGACTTGAGCGTGCGGAGCCAGAAGGACAAGTGGTTTTTATTGAGAATATATGCTGTATTCATTGTATGGAAAGAGGAAGCTCACCGGGAGTACAACCGGCCCCGGTTTCACTCCTGACCCTCTCACTCCTCACTCGGTCTTTCCTCAGGCGGAATATACAGGTCAAGTCCCTGTTTCATTCCCTCATGATAGCTGAGCCTCGGCGCAGGCCGCGTACCCGGCTTTTTCCGGACCGCTTCCAGGGAAGCCGCGCAGACCTTGAACTCGGGGATCTTGGCATTGGGATCCACGGCGTTTATCGTAAGCAGGTTCACTGCAGCTTCGCGGAAGTGGAAGGGGATGAAAATGATCCCTTCAGGCACAACGGTCGTGACCCGCGCTTTTACCTCAATGCTGCCTCGGCGCGTCTTGACGCGAACGGGATCGCCACGGCGGACCTCAAGCCGTTTTGCGTCCGCGGGATTGATCTCGACAGTGCACTCAGGCTCTTCGCGCTCCAGCGTTATGGTCCTTCTGCACATGGTGCCCGTATGGTAGTGGAAGTAGCTTCTGCCCGTGGTCAGGAGGAACGGATATTCGTCGTCCGTAGGCTCTGCCGGCGGAATGAACTCAACGGGAATGAAGGCGCCCATGCCGCGGGTGAATTTTTTCCGGTGAAGATAAGGCGTGCCGGGATGGTCCATGCCGAAACAGGGCCACTGGAGCCCGAAACCGGCGTCGAGACGGTGGTGGAGGATGCCGCCGTAGGACGGCGTGAGGATTGCGATCTCCTCCATGATCTCATGGGCGGCGCGGTAGTCCATGGGATACCCCATGAGCCGGGCAATGCTGCAGATGATATCGTAATCCGGTCGTGAATCTCCCACGGGCTGCACGGCCTTCCTGATCTTCTGGACCCGGCGCTCGGTGTTCGTATAGGTGCCGTCCTTTTCCGCGAAGGTCGTGGCCGGCAGGATCACGTGGGCATACTCCGCGGTATCCGTGGGGAAGATGTCCTGGACCGCGAGGAAATCGAGCTTGGCAAAGGCCGCTCTCACATGGGCGCTGTCGGGGTCCGAGATCACCGGGTTCTCGCCCATGATGTACAAAGCGCGGATCTTGCCTTCGTGAATGGCATCCACCATCTCGGTAAGCGTAAGTCCCGGTACCGCGGACAGGGGACGGGACCAGGCCATCTCGAACTTTTTTCGCGAGGCAGGGTCGGCCACTTTCTGGTACCCGGAAAAAACATCGGGAAGCGCTCCTACATCGCAGGCTCCCTGCACGTTGTTCTGGCCGCGGAGCGGGTTCAGGCCCGTCATGGGCTGGCCGATGTGCGCGGTGAGCATGACCAGGTTGGCGCAGGAGCGGACGTTGTCCACGCCGGTGATGTGCTGGGTGATGCCCATGGAGTAGAAGAGCATGGACCGTTTTTCCGACGCATAGAGCCGTGCGGCCTTGCGGAGATCCTCGGCAGGGACCGAGGTGATCCGCTCGGCCACTTCCGGAGAATAGGCCAGCACGCCTTTTTCAAAATCGTCGAAGTTCTCAGTGCGCTGGCGGATGAAGGAAACGTCCACCAGGCCTTCCGTGATGATCACGTTCATTATGGCGTTGAGCAGCGCCACGTCGGTGCCGCTCCGGTGCCGCATGTGGAGGTGGCTGAACTGGGCGATCTGGGTGCGCCGGGGGTCGGCGACGATGATCATGGCGCCCCGGTCCCGCGCTTCCAGCATATGCATCCCGATCATGGGGTGTTGCTCGGTAGTGTTCGATCCGATGACGAAGATGACCCGGGCGTCCCTGATCTCGTCGATGGAGTTGGTCATGGCGCCGGAGCCGAAGGCCGCGGCCAGGCCGCCGACGGTGGAGGAGTGGCAGAGCCGGGCGCAGTGGTCGATATTGTTCGTGCCGATCACCGCGCGGGCGAATTTCATGAGCACGAAGTTGTCCTCGTTCGTGCACTTGGCGGACCCCAGGATGCCGATGGCATCGGGGCCGTAGGTGTTCTTGATCTCGCTCAGTTTTGCAGCGGTCTTGGCGAGCGCTTCCTCCCAGGTTGCGCGTCTCAAGGCCGCGCCTTCCTTGATGAGGGGAGTGGTCAGACGGTCGGGATGCTGGACGAACTCGTGGCAGTTCCAGCCCTTGACGCAAAGGGTCCCGTGGTTCACCGGATGATTGCGGCTCGGGGATACGCCGGTGATACTGTTGTTTTCAACATGCAGGTACAAGCCGCAGCCGCAGCCGCACCAGGGGCAGGTCGTGGAGATCTTATTCATACGGTCGAATTATAACACCGCGGCATTGGAGAAAGCAAAAAAAAGAGAGCGGTTGTGGTCTTGTTCCCGCTCTTGTTTCGATAATGTGCAACAGCATTGACCTACGATATCCGTTAAAACCCGGTAATGTAGTCCTTCAGATAATGGATCTCGGAGGTGAGTTTCGTGACCTGGGTCTGGATGATATCGCGTATGGACAGCATGCCGATGACCTTGCCGTTTTCCACCACCGGAAGATGCCGGATATTCTTCTCGACCATGGTGGCCGAGACCTCGTGGAGGTCCTCGTCAGGGACCGCAACAATAAGGTCCTTGATCATGGAGTCGCGCACGGAAATTTCCTTGAAGTTCTTTCCGTTCGAGGCGATGTAGCTTCGCACGACATCGCGCTCCGTGAAGATCCCTACGGTCTTTCCGTTCTCCACAACTATGATCGCGCTGATCTTCCGGGCATGCATGGACCGGATGGCGTCGTCCACCGAGCTGTTTACATCGATTGACACAGTGTCTTTTCCCTTGGTTTCCATCAATTCGCGTACTTTCATCGTTTTTATCCTTTCTGATTGAAGGTTAATATTATCATTTATGCTGAAGCGGATAAGTCTGAACCCAACAGAGCAACAGCAAAGCGTTGTCTCGCAAAGCTCGCAAAGTACGCAAAGAAAACCAAAGCACTATCAAAAGTACCAAGCTTAAGTTTTGCTCCTCAAGAACCGGCAGCAAGCCTTCCTTTGCGACCTTTGCGGGCTTTGCGAGAGATGCTTTTGGTTTTAGCGCCGTATTTAGCGTCTCTTTTTCGACTCCAGGCTCGTCGCCTCGCCCACCCGGTGGATCTTCATCATGTTCGTGCTTCCGGCAACGCCGATGGGCACGCCGGCTGTGATGATGATGAGGTCATGTTTTTTTGCCAGCCTCTTCTTGAGCATGATCTCTTCCACGCTCGTGATCATGTCGTCCGTGGTCTTCTTTGCCTTCAGAATGACCGGCGTGACCCCCCAGTAGAGTGAGACTTTCCTGGCCACCTGCTCGAAGGGCGTCGGCGCTATGATGGGCATGCGCGGACGGTGTTTCGAGACCAGGAGCGCGGTGGATCCGGACTGGGTAAAGGGCACGATGGCCTGCGCCTGCTGCTCCTCGCCTGCGCGACAGGCGGCATGGGCGACGCTTTCACCCAGGCCGGCCACGTCATCGTCGGGAGGCCAGGGGTTGACCGAGGTCTCGGCCTGCAGCGCGATGCGTGTCATGAATTCCACGGTCTGGACCGGGTAGTTGCCGACCGCGGTCTCACCGGACAGCATGACGCAGTCCGTGCCGTCCAGGATGGCGTTGGCCACATCCGAGGTCTCGGCGCGCGTCGGCTGGGGGTTCTCGATCATGCTTTCGAGCATCTGCGTCGCCGTGATCACCGGCGTTTCAGCCCAGTGGCAGGCTTCGATGATCATTTTCTGGAGCAGCGGCACTTTTTCGGGCGACATCTCCACGCCCAGGTCGCCGCGGGCGACCATAATGCCGTCGGACTCGCAGATGATCTCGTCGAGGTTCAGGATCGCCTCGGGCTTCTCGATCTTCGCGATGATCGGGATGTCAGTTTTGAGAGAATGGATGAAGAGGCGGGTCTGTGCGATGTCCATTGCCGTGCGCACAAAGGAGAGGGCGATATAATCCACGCCCTGTTTGACGCCGAACCGGAGGTCGTCTTTGTCCTTGTTCGAGAGCGAAGGAAGGGAGAGTTTCACTCCCGGAAGATTGACGCCCTTGTGGCTCTTGAGCACGCCGCCGCGGATGATCTTGCAGGAGAGCGCATGGCTGGTCTTTTTGACGACCCGAAGCTCCAGCCTGCCGTCATCGAGGAGCACGGTGTCGCCGATCTTCAGGTCCTTGGTGAGCCGGGGATAGGTCACGGACACCTGCTCGCTCGTGCCGACGATCTTCCTGGTCAAGAGCATGATGGTGCTGTTGCGTTTCAGCACTGCAGCGTCGTTCTTGATCGCGCCGACGCGCAGTTTCGGGCCCTGCAGGTCCAGGATGATCGCTATATGTTTTCCCACTTTGGCAGCTTCGCTGCGGATGAGGCTGATGCGTTTGATATGGTCTGCGCGCTCGCCGTGGGAGAAGTTCAGCCGCGCCGCGTCCATGCCTGCGCGGATGAGCCTGGCGATGATCGCAGGGGAGCTGGATGCCGGGCCGATGGTGGCGATGATCTTGGTGCGTTTGGGCATTAGTACCTCAAGGAGTCAGGAGCCGGTAGTCAGGAGTCAGGAGAACCACAGTACGAAATGAATCGTTTTTTTTGACACTGATTTTCACTGATTTATTATGATCTATCTGTGGAAATCATAAGTCATCCTGTCTTTTCAGTGTCAAAGTATTTCGTTTTCTCTGTGTCTCTGTGGTTAAGCTGTATTTAGCCGTTATTATATCACGGTTCAATGCTCACCAGCGTATACTTCTTCGCTCCCAGCCCCAGCTTCTCCGCTTCGTCGATCTGGATCTGCATTGGCCGCGGATTGAGCTTGAACATGATGTCTTCGCCGGGTTTTATGCCTGCGTCGTCCGCTGCCGACTGGGGCAGGGGAGGGGCGGCTTTGAGCATATCAAGAGAGGCCTGTTCGATGGCCACGATATCGTCGGAGATCATGATGCCCTGGTCCTGGATCATGGGCACGTCGGCCACCGGCATGCAGTCGCACTCGGGCTGGATCTCGTACAGGAAGTTGACGTAGATTACCTTGTCTTTTTTAAAGGTCGAAAGGACCGCTGCTGCGGCCTCAGCAAGGCCTTTCTGGAAGGTCACATCGTCCTGCGGCAGGGTGAGCGCGCCTTCCTGGCAGACCCGGCTGCACCTGCCGCAATGCCAGCAGGTGTTCTTGTCCACCGTGAATGCGCCTTCTTTAAAATCGATGGCGTTCAAGGGGCAGATGCTTTTGCACTGTTCGCAGAAGGTGCAGAGCTCCTGGTTCCATTGCAGGTTCGATTCCCCGTGGCAGTGCATGGAGCCGCGCCCTTTTTTCCATCCATGGTCCCGGTGTCGCGAGCTGACGCAGCCCATTGCCAGGTTC
>MHDY01000024.1:0-2091 GCA_001803705.1 Nitrospirae bacterium GWC2_56_14
AGTTGATCCTGCCGGTGAACCTGAGGTCGCTGCCGACGGCATCGATGTTTTTCATAAGGTCGAGGATGTTGCCTGCGATCGTGATCTCACGCACAGGATAGGCCTTTCTCCCGTTCTCGACCCAGAACCCGGTGGCGCCCACGGAAAAATCTCCCGATATGGGGTTGGCCGTATGGATCCCCATGACCTCGGTAACATAGAGACCGCTGCTGGTGGCGCTGATCAGTTCATTCAGCGAGGAAGTGCCTGGTTGGATATACAGGTTCGTCACACCGACCATGGGCACACCCTTAAATCCGCCGCGCATGCCGTTTCCGGTGGAGACCGTCTTGTCTTTGTTGGCGGAATAGGTGTTATAGAGGAACAGGGTGAGCCTGCCCTTGTCGATGACTGTTTTTTTCTTCGTCGGCACACACTCATCATCGGACGGAGCGGTGCCGAGACCGCCTTCGAGAAGGCCGTCGTCGTACACCGTGATGAGCGGTGATACGACCTCCTGCCCCAGTTTGCCGATGAACAGGGATTTTTTCTTCTGCACGTTCTCCGCGGAAAAGCCGCTGGCCATGATCGACAGAAATTCTTCAGCCACCACGGCATCGAGGATCACCGGCGCTTTTACCGACGGAATGGTCTTCGCGCCGAGCAGATCGAGCGCCCTGCGCGCGGCGCGCCGTCCCACCTCTTCGATCCCGAGCTTGCGGTAAAATCTGTTCACATCGAAGTCCGAGCCGGCCTGCGACTCCCCTTTTTCCTCGGCAACCACTTCAATGCTCGACGAGGCCGCGGTGCCCTGGTACGACACCAGCGCTCCATGGGTATTGGCGATGAGCGTCTCCGACGACGAGAAGCTCGCTGACGCTTTGCGTATTCGTTTGATACGCGGGTCGACGGCAAAGGCCTCACGCTCCAAGGCCATAACGCGTTCGATCTTCTCTTTCTCCGATAATTGCGGAATCTCAGGGTCGAACATGGCCACCGACCGGTAGGGCATCAATGGTTTTTCAGGAATGGAGTGGAAAGGGTCGGGTTCGGTCGTGCGGGCGTTCGTAACAGCAGACGCGGCAAGGGACGCAAGAGAGTTGTCCGAAAGGTCGGTCGTAAAGGCAAAGCCCATGTGCCCGTTCACCAGCACGCGCAGGCCCGCGCCGATATCATGAGCACGGTCGAAGGCATCGACCTTTTGTTCTTTTACTTCAATGGACGTGGCCCGGGAGGAGCGGAGATAGACCTCTGCGGCATCAGCGTGATGGGAGGCGGCAAACGAAAGGATCTTCTCGGCTATCTGCGGGGTGATGACCATAGTAAATACCGTTGGACCTCTGCGTCCGGAGAAGACCCTTTGACCCGGTGGTATCCGGTGGCATCGCGAACCACCGCTGGCCGGGGCTATGCCCGGCTAGTCGAAGTAGCTGGCCGACGCGGTATCGGACTCCCATACCGTGACGCTCGCCACTTCGAGATCGTCGCCGTTGATCTTCTTCGCCATGGTATCGTAGATCCACTTGGCAAGGTTCTCTGACGAGGGATTGATCTGCGTGAACGGAAAGATATCGTTGAGGAACGTGTGCTCCAGCTGGTCGAGCACCTCCCGCAAGGACTTTTTGAGGTCGTGGAAATCGACGGCAAGGCCGATATCGTTCAGCCGCTCGGCCGTCACCGCGATCGTAACGCGCCAGTTATGGCCGTGCAGTCTCTCGCATTTCCCCTGGTAACCGCGCAACTGATGGGCGGCGGCGAATTTGGACTCTATCATAAGCTCATACATGCCGGGGATAATAAGTTATATGGGGTCAAAAGTCAATACCAAACAACCGGACCTGGGCCGCTTACCGGCGCCGCTGCCAGAAATATTTCTTGCAAATAGACCTGAATTCAGATATCATTTTTTTAATGGAAGTATTGAAAGAAGAGTCGCGTCAAACGATCGAACCTCAGTTCCTGAACCAGGCGAAAACGACCGGCGTCATGGTGCGCATCGGCCTGATGAACAAGACGGAACACGAAGGGACCATCCTCGACATCGGACGCTACGAACTGAACCTCGAAGAACAGAAGAGAACAATAACCCTGCTGAAACAGGAAATCTCCTTT
>MHDY01000024.1:2168-6646 GCA_001803705.1 Nitrospirae bacterium GWC2_56_14
TTCTCCGGCAGGGCGGCCGAACATCCAGCAGGAATTCCTGGACAAAGCGATTTCCGAAAACCAGATCCTGACCCTTTTCCTCATCAACGGGCTGCGGATCAAGGCAAACATCGAGGCATACGATAATTTCACGGTCCTGCTCAATGAAGGGGGCCGGCAGCACCTGTATTACAAGCATGCGATCACCACGATCAACCGCTGAGACCGTATTCCCTTGAAAGTGTATCAGGTCAATGATGGACAGGACGATCGAACAGCTGCACAGAACCACCCCCACGCTTCCGTCTGCTTGTGCCAACGTACTATTCCGCTGTTCAGCCGCAATCCTTTCCCGAAGAGGTGCCCCCCATGGAAACGAATCTGCTCGATAGAATGCTGAGCTCCTACATGGCCGAACAGTCCTCCGTGACGGTCACGCTTCAGAACAAGATCAAGGTCTCGGGAAAGATCAAGGCCTTCGACAGCTACGTCATCATGATGGAAAAACCGAAGCGGGAGATCCTGTACCGGCATGCCATAGCAAGCATCGCGCTGCACCAGCAGGAAGAGGTGAAGCATGTCCCGGCAGCGCCCGGACCGGCATTGACCAGCAAGCCGTCGACCGCGAGAACGCAGGCCAGACCGGCCAAACCTGCAGCACCGCAACCCCGTCCTCAACCCCGTCCCCAGCAGCCGGCCGCAACTGCCGCACCGGAGCAGAACGTCAGCACCAGCATGAAAGAAGGCCTGCTCCGCTGGATGCAGGAACAAAAGGCGGCAAAATAGCATGAACTTCCGCACTGCGGCGCTGGCAACAGCCTCGGGCCTGCTGTTGGCGGCTTCTTTTCCGACCATCCAGTTCCCTTTTCTCGCCTGGTTCGCCCTGGTCCCCCTGCTCATCGCGCTCAAAGGCAGCACGATCAGGAACGGCTTCTGGACCGGGGGTATCACCGGCCTGGTCTATTTTGCCGGCACCGTGCATTGGGTCACCAATTCCGTCCATTTCTATGGCGGCGTGCCGCTCGTACCGGCGTCGCTCATCACCCTCCTGCTCTGCGCCTATCTTGCGCTCTACCCTGCGCTGTTCGGTGCCGCCCTCATCCCCATAAGGAAGAACCATCCGTCCCTGGCCTTCCTTGCCGCGCCGGCGCTCTGGACCGCACTGGAGCTCGCGCGGACCTACGTCTTCAGCGGGTTCCCCTGGTCCCTGCTGGGGTATACGCAGTATGCGGAACTTCCGGTCATACAGGTTGCCAACATTACCGGCGTCTATGGCATCACGTTCCTTATCGTGCTTGTCAATGCGGCCCTGGCCGAGCTGGTTTTTGACCGCAAACGGTTCATACCGATGGTTGCATCGGGATCGATCCTCGCGCTTGTGCTTTCCTATGGCGCTCTGCAGCTTCGTAAGCCCGAAGCAAAAGGTACTTTCACGGTATCGGTCATCCAGGGAAACATCGAGCAGGACCAGAAGTGGGACCCTGCTTACGAGAAACAGGTCACCGGCGTGTATGAACGGCTGACGATCAAGGCAGCGAAGCAGCGTCCGGACCTCATCCTCTGGCCCGAGACCGCAACTCCTTTTTACTTTAACAGCCCCCGGGAGGCCGATCAAAAACTGAGCAGTGATCTGAAGCGCTTCGTGAAGGGAAATCAGGTCCCGGTCCTGTTCGGAAGTCCGACTTTTGAGATCCTGCCCGGACGGGTGGTCCACCTCAGAAACTCGGCCTTCCTGCTCTCTGCGGAAGGCACGGCCCTGGCCGAGTACCACAAGTTCCACCTCGTTCCCTTTGGCGAGTATGTTCCGCTCAAGAGCGTGCTTTTTTTCGTGGATAAAATGGTCCAGGCCATCGGAGACTTCCAGGCGGGCACCGAATACGCGGTCATGGCCGTTCCGGTCCAGGGTCAACAGGACGTGAAGGTCAGCACGGTCATCTGCTACGAGATCATCTTTCCCGACCTGGTCAGGCGGTTCGTGGATAAAGGCGCCACGGTGATCACGACCATCACCAACGATGCCTGGTTCGGCCGCACGGCAGCGCCCTACCAGCATTTTTCCATGGCCGTGCTCCGCGCTGTCGAGAACCGCGTACCAATTGCCCGCGCCGCCAATACCGGCATCTCGGGGTTCATTGACGCGAAAGGCCATATCCTGCAGACATCGGGCGTCTTTGTCGAGGCTGACCTCACGCAGACACTGGCCCCGGGCACGGTGCGGACCTTTTATACCCGCTACGGAGACATCTTTTCCTACTGTTGTGTTATTTTGACATTGATACTGCTGGCAGGATACCGTAAAGAAAAACAGAGCAAGAAACGCTGATCGTCTTCTCAATCCGCAATCCGAAATCCGAGATCCGCAATCGAATCATTCCGCAATCCGAAATCTAAAATCCGCAATCAGATAGAACAGACCGACCTGAGGAATTCCGTGGATTTGAGCCGCTTGCCGAGGATATGAAAGGTGTGGTCCGAGAAGGTCCGGTCGAGTTCCTGCATGATCGCAGCCGAAGGTTTGAGCCGGCAGATCTTGTCCATGTCCATCCGGAGCGCCTGGTAGTAGAACCCGATCGCGCCCGGCGAGATCCGCACCTGCGGATCGCCTGAAGAGACCATGCAGTCAGAGCAGAGGACGCCGCCCTTCATCCCGTGAAAGACCATCTCCCCTGCTGATTGCCGGCCGCAGGAAAGGCAGTGGTCCAGCTTGGGTTGATACCCCAGAAGCGACAGGAACCGGATCTCGAAGACACGGAGCAGAAAAACAGGTTCCTCTCCCCGATTCAGCAGCTGGAGCACATTGGCAAGCAGGAGAAACGCGGTGGCATTGCGTTCACCCGGAGGGGCCAGTTCCCGTACCAGTTCCAGGATTACCGCCCCGACAGCGGCGCGCTGCAGATCATCGCAGATCGCCGACGCCTGGGTAAGGATGTCGGCGGACTCGATGCGCAAAAGGTCCTGGTGCTCCCGTTCATGGAGGTGGAGCCGGCAATAGGTGAACGATTCGAGCCCTGCGCCGAAGCGCCGGAAGGACTTGCGGGCGTTCTTGGCAACGCCCTTCTGCATACCCCGGTCGAGGGAGAAGAACGTGACCAGCTTGTCGGCCTCGCCCAGGTTCATACTGCTGATGATGATGGCTTCGGTTTTGGATCTCATGGTTTTCCCGCATTAAAAGACGTGGGCATTATACACTGGCGAGGGGAAGGAAATAAAGAAGGAATCAATAGCGCGCAAGCCCGCAGGAGAGAAAAAAAGCTATGAAGAGCAAATTAAGATCCAGGCCCGGACCGTAAAAGCAGGCCATCGATCTCCTGAAAATGACTGTCGAAGGAATAGAGCGCAAACCCGTGCTTTAACGCGTTGGCCGCTATCCAGATGTCGTTTGTTGGAATAGGCCTGCCTTTCGTCTTCAGTTTTTTAACAATCAGGGCGTAGAATTCGGCCGTTTCAAGATCATGCTGGAGGACTTCGACGCGAGGGGCATCGAGAAATGCTTCCAATTCTACTCGATTCTTCTTCTCCCTGCCCCCGAGAGAAAAACCGGTAAAAAGCTCGGCGATGACCGTTATATCCACGCCGATGAGGTCGCAATTACTGAGCGTCTCAATGACACCTGCGTCATTGTTTTTGAAGGCAACGTAAACGTTTGTGTCGATCGCGATCCGCCTCACTTCCAGATCTCCTCGTCGATCTTCTCGAATATACGCATGGTCTTGCGAAATTCCTTTGCCTCTTCCTTGCTCCAGGTGCCGGCGAGATGGTCCAGGTCATGGTATTTCTTAAAGCGCGGCTCCTTACCAGTACCGGCTACTTTTTTCAGAGCCTGAAGTATCCACTGGTTCACGCTCAGGTTGTCCTGTTGCGCCCGGGCCTTGATCACTCGATCCGTCTCGGCGTCAATACCGCGAATAGAGATGGTTTTCATGATACCTCCGAATGCATAATATGATGTCATTATGATGTTACCAAATGACATCATATTGGTCAATCCTTTTCTGCTCCCATCTTTGACAGCGCTCTATTGTCGTCGGCAATTTGAAGTGTCCCACCCTTCAACAATTCCACGTGCCATCTCTGGAAGTCACTCACCCCGCCTTCAACGGACGCACTTCCTTTTCCACGGGGATGAATTCCTTCACGTAGTGCTTTGCGTGGTACACGGAATAGAGTTTCTCCAGGCCCAGGACGATCCCGAAAACAATGAACTGGAACATGCCGACGGCCTTTTCAGGAGCGCCGGTCAGCATGTTCACGAGCCCCGTGAGCACCATGAAGATCAGGAACGTCTCTACCACGGCATCGCCGGCACCCAGGAACGGATGGTCGGTGTAGAAGTAACCTCCCCCGGGATAGATGATCGAGAGCTTCCTCGCCCGCGCTTCGTTCTTGAATTCCAGCCTGCAGGAGGAACAGACGTAGACGCCCGAGGCCAGTACTGCGTTGCACTTGGGGCAGAGGTGGTGCCGCGCGCCGATGGACGTGGGCTGCTGGCTTGCCAGCCG
>MHDY01000024.1:6693-30801 GCA_001803705.1 Nitrospirae bacterium GWC2_56_14
AGAATGTCTCCTTTGACCCGTTTTTGTATTTTACGGTAAACCTGCTCAGGAATCCGGAGGGTTTGATCTCTTCCACATCGCCGTAGCGGACCTGGGCGATGGAATGCCGGGGGGAGAAGTCCTTCTTCGCGGGAAAATGCAGTATCCGCCGGTTCGTCACGACCAGGGTGCAGCGCTTGATGTAGTAGATCAACCAACCCGTGGTGAACTGCTCCATGGAAGACATGGGCGAGCACCCGCGCATGAGGAGCAATACCTCCTCGTCCGGTTCGAGGAACTGTTTCAGGAGCGGGACATAATCCTTCAGGATCTTGAGCTGCTGCTTCTTGATGCGCTCCTTGAAGTTCCCCTTCTTGTCGGAAAAAGCTGTTTTCTGGTTGATCGGCAGGCCGAAGGTTTCTGCTGCTGATGCCGCGGTGATCATAGATGCCTCCTGATGAAGTGAGATGTTCCAGACTTTATAGATTTTTAGGGAATGATACGTTTCACACCTGACCTCGGACGCAACCATCTGTCAGCAACACAACGGATGCAAGAACGTCACAAGGTATCGTTAAAATTCTACCAAAGACTGCGTGCTCCACAGTCCTTTGGAGTTGGCAACCACTTCGCAACGAGATCGTCGCCCTGTTTAATTTGATCTGCGTTCATTTCCAATGTAATTTTAGCTAATATTTGCTTGGCGTAATCCTTTTCGTTACTGTATTTTGCCGCTTTCTCGAATAAACGATACCAAACATACGCTTGAACAAGGTCTTTTTCGAGTCCACATTTCGCACAGCGGTGATAAATAGCGGAATTGTTTTGATAGTACAAATCACCCAGTGCCCACTGCGCTCTCTGTTGATTGCTATTCGCTGCTTTTCGCCAAAGAGCAATAGCCTTTTCATTGTCTTGCGGCTTTCCTTTACCGATAAAATAAAGGAGGCCAATGCGATATTCAGCGTCGCAGTCTTCCTTCGCAACAAGCGGATCCCAAAATTGTGCAGCTTTTTCGTAGGACCCGCGATCAAACCATCGTAGACCAACTACATAATCATCGGTAGCGCTGTAATACGTATTCGGCATAAAGCAGGCGTTCAAAGTCAAGATGGCCACCAGAAGTGCAAGATGTTTTATCATTGAAACCTCCTTGAAAATTAATGCGTCTAGAGGGGCGCGGTTCTCGCGCCCCTCTAGATCGCACTTGTTAGCTCATTCATTACCTTTCCATATTAGAAATATTCAAATTTTTTCATAAATCTATTCATAGCGCGTGCCGATATCGGCCTACGGCCTAAGTTTATTTGATCGCAGTTGATGTAGGTGCCGAGCTTATTGCACCAGCCGGTACTATTTCTTGTTCTCTCGCAGCCGCAGGTGCAGCAGCACCTGCAGCCGGTTGCTCGCCATTAATTAACCTGGTCGCGTCCTCAGGGGTTATTTTTTTAAAAAGAACGGCCATCATATATTTTATGCGTTCTTCTGCGTTACCATACTTGTTGTTATTGAGCAAATTGGGCGCCTTATAGTCAACCTGGCCAACTTTTTGGCCTTTCGCAAGTGCCGTTATACGAGCTTCACCTAAATATGAGATCCAGTGAAATTGCCATAAGCCGGTGTACTCAAGAGAGATCTTATCCAGATCGTATTGCGATTCAGCCTGTACGACAGTGTATTCATACCCCTCTGCTTTTAGCCAGGACTCAATTGCTTCTTGAAAACCTAGTCTTACTTTTGGATTGTTTCTAATGACAACTTTACTCGAAGTCGGATTTTCAATAGACGAAGATCCTTTGTACCTTGGTCCAGCGCATCCGGTTAAAACGACTACAAACAAAACACTCCAAAGAACTTTCTTCATGACACCTCCCAAATATGGCTAGACAGCACATTCTGCGTTCAGACAATTGTTTATGTTACGGCATTTTCTCTTTTCTCAGTGCTAACGCTGACGCGAGGAACGCGGTTCTCGACGTTTCGCTCGACGAAGCCGCTCGTCCCGGTGCGCCCGAACAGCCCCCTGAGGTCCCCGGTCGCTTAATACCTGATCGCAAGTACCGACTGACGTCACAGCACCATGATCTCCGGGAAGAACGCGTACGGCGGGAGGATCATTTTCCACTGCAGTTCACGCACAGGCAGTCTCTGGGATTTCAGCACATCGACTGCAAGGACCACATTCACGGACGGCGGGACGTAATCCATGGACCACCGGTAGGTCGAGTAGACCAGCGGCCCGCCCTCGATCCTGGCCATGGACAACAGCATGTTGATCGAGGTCACTTCGACCGAGACGTTTCCATTCGGCGTCACGCGGTAGATGCGGCCGGCAAAAAGAGAGCCCCATACGCCCTTGACGAAGGTCCAGGCCCCCTGGAACGAAAGGCCTGATTTCGCGAACGTCTCCTTTTCATAAGCCACGGCGCTGACCAGCACGTCGCCGTTGGCCTCGATCATCAGTCCCAGGGGCATTGCGCCTTCAGGGAGGTCCACGGGACCATCGGCGACCAGGGTATTTTGCTTCAACTCCATCCTGACGAGCCCTGCACGCGTCGTGATCGGGCTGGCCGGTTTGTCCGACCACATATCTGATAAGCGTTGGCGCACCTGCTGGGTATTGAGGCCCGTCAGGACCCAAAGCGCATCCACATTGCGCGGGTCCGCTGCGATCGCGATGCTGTACGACGCGGCGGCAGGCGGCCCTGTGGGGAAAGCCCCTGATACTGCAGGTGAGGACGGGACGGACAGATCGATCAACAATACCCGGTTGTTCGGCTCATCGAGGACCACGGCTGCGCTCCCGCCAGCCAGAAGGACCAGGCTCCCGTAACCCGGAGCAGCGTCCTTGGACAAGACCGGCAGGACCTGCCTGGCGACGAATTTCGGGCGTTCCTGATCGGACAGGTCGAATACCGCAAGCTCCCCCTTGGTGAGAAGAAAGCCGTGAGAGCCCCCTTTTGCAACTGCGAAAGAGATCGGAGGGTATCTGGTTTCGAATCCTGTTGAAGCCACTTCCTTGGAAACGTTTTTCGAACCAAGGTGAACGGTCTTCAGCTCGAACCGTGAGAGCCCTTCAGGCTCCGCCTTGCCCCCGCTTGCCACAACATAGAGAACGCCGCCCTCGGGAGAATGGGCAAAGGGACCGACCCCGGGACAGGCAAGCGAACAGGAGTCATCATTGAAAACTTTCTTTTCCTCAGGCGACGTCCGCCAAACAAGGAGCCTGTTGCCCTTTGGATCGCCCATGACAAGAAGGTTCGTAACCGGGAGGGTGATCTCATCAGTGCCCGAGGGGGTCTCTACCCTCGCCGTGTATGCATGGCGGAACTTGACGTCGCGAGGCAGGCGAAAGAGCAGGCCGCCGCCTTGAATGCCAGCCGCAATAGGGACCTCTTTGCCGTCGAGCAACAACTTTGCCTGGTCCGTGTTCAGCCCTGTGCCCACCATTGCAACCCACTCGCCGGCCACGAACATCCCATCGCTCTCCGTCAGGTCAAGCTCCCCTTCGCGCGGCACATGCAGGCTCCCGAGGTCCACGAGCTTTTCGATCTTCGGTTTCTCAGCAGGCGGACCTCCCAGCGATACCCGGACAAGTTTAGCGCCCTGGCAGGACGAGAGCAGGATCGAGCAGACCGCGATAAGCGCCAGACGTTTCATGGCTTTTCTCCTTTTTTCATTATGGGATATGGGCACTGCGGGCCGTAATCCCAGCCGGTCCCTGATGTTCTTAGGGATACCAACTTCCCGAAACGGCCCAGCGTCGTTTTCGTGCGATCTCCTTATTTTTTTCTATTATGTCCTTCCAACCGGCAATAATCAACAGCAATTACCTCCGTAGC
The DNA here is from genome assembly GCA_001803705.1 of Nitrospirae bacterium GWC2_56_14. Lineage (GTDB taxonomy): Bacteria > Nitrospirota > UBA9217 > UBA9217 > UBA9217 > GWC2-56-14. Next base: position 10,515 of record MHDY01000024.1, read on the forward strand.
TGCGAGGAGGAAGGTGGCGGAGAAGGTCCACGCGATGATTGTTGCCCTTGCCCCTTGAACCCCGCAGCATCATTCCACGATCTTCGTCACGACCTCTCTCACTGCTGATCGACCGTGGTCGTCCACGGCGCGCACCACGAACCTCCCCGTCTTAGGAGTCCAGAAAAACGTCTTGCCGCTGTCCGAACTGCCGAGATATTCCTCGCTCACAAACCAGTGAATCGTCTTTGTATCCGCGTCGGTTACAGCCATCAACGGCAGGCGCTCGTCTTTAAGCGACCCCGCCCGGAGGCTGTACACAACCCCGACCCGTGGAGAGGTGATCTGCGGTCCCGATCCTCTGGTGGACAGTTCTTCTGAGTTGCATCTTGCTTCATAAGGCGGCGGCATGCGGCGCGGGATACCGGCCTGTTGGAAGATCGCGATAAGATCGGATTGCCAGAACTCATACACTTCGGATCTTGTTCCGGGTCCATTGTCAATGCATGCGCGGAGGCCCGTGCGATTATTGATGGATATCCTACGGTGAACGTCGCATTTCGCAATGGGAGATTTCCCTGGAATGAACCAGGTCGATACCCGCTGTTTGCAATCAGGTCCCGGCAGTCCGCCTGAAAGGGAGCAGACCTCGACCTTGGTCAGGTCCAGGTCAGCCAATCCTTTACCGCGAAACTCGTTGATTCCCGGATCCTCGGATTTGAGTGAGTCGATGATCTCGAAGAAAAGCGGAGCAGCCGCCTCCCGGCCGATGAAGGAAGGGTTGCCCTCTCCGTCGAAGTTCCCGATCCAGACGGCCAGCACATAAGGCCCGACGATTCCCACCGACCATGCGTCGCGGAAACCGAAGGAGGTACCGGTCTTCCATGAAACAGGCAAATGGTCCCGTATCCAGTCCGTGCGAAATCCCTGAAGCGGATTGGGGTTGGCCGAAAGAATATCGTGCACCAGGTAACTCGCCTCCGTGCTTAAGAGCCGCGTCCCATCTTCCTCTCGTTGAGACTTAAGGAACCTGAGCTGTTTCAACTCGCCGCCGTTTACAAGCATGGCATAGAGCTGCACCAGTTCCTCCATAGAAATCTCCGCGCTTCCCAAGGCTAGGGACATGCCGTAAAAAGACTCATCGCGCATGCGCGTGATCCCAGCCTTGAGCAGAAACCCGTGCAGCCCCGGCGAAGCGAGACGCGATGCAATATCGACAGCCGGCACGTTCCTGCTCTTCACCAGCGCATCCTTCGCCTTGATCGGTCCCGCGAACTCGTTGTCGAAATTCTCGGGATTGTAGGCGCCGAAGCTCATAGGCGCGTCTTTCAGCATGGTCATGGGATGGATAAGTCCCTGATCTATCCCAAGGCCATAAATGAACGGTTTAAGGGCCGAGCCCGGAGAACGTTTTGCACGAGTTCCGTTCACCTGGCCATCGATCTTCTTATCAAAGAAATCAGCGGAACCGATCAGTGATTTGACCTCAAGGGTCCGATGGTCAACCAGGAGAACCACGGCGTTATTTATCCCCTTCTGCTTGTTCGCTTCCACATAGTTTTTAACATGCCGCTCGATGAGTTTCTGGAGCCTGAGATCGAGCGTGGTGTTCAGCACCGGATCAAAGGGATCAAGTTCACGCACTTCATTCGCGAAATGCGGTGCCAGGAACGGCAGGTCTGACGGACGTTTGAGCATGATAGGCAGGTCCACGAAAGACTTTTGATCCTTATCTATTGGATATTTACTTACCCATTTGGCTAAAAGTACCTTACGCGCCTGTTCGAGGCTCTGGTACGCCGTTATTCCATTCTCCCCCCTATTCCCCATCCGCTTAGCCGGGCTTTGCGGGATCACGCTCAAGGTGAGCGCGTCGGTGAGCGTGAGCCTATCGGCGTTTTTATGAAAGTAGATGATGCTTGCAGCGCCTGCGCCTTCGATGTTGCGGCCGTAGGGTACGAGGTTGAGGTAAGCTTCGAGGATATCGTTCTTGGAATACAATAGCTCAAGCCAGAATGCGGCCAGGATCTGTGCTGTTTTGCCGGAGATCGTGCGTGAGTTGATGTCGTATTTGATGCGCGCAAGCTGCATCGTGATCGTGGACCCGCCGATCTTCCGGTCTTTCTTGATATAGGTGTGCCATATCGCCCGGCCAAGGGACGTGGGGCTCACTCCCGGATGGAATCGGAACCACTTGTCCTCGTGCAGGAGCGTGGCCTTGATCAGGATCGGCGAAATTGATTTTAGTGGCAGCCAAAGGCGGTACTTGTCATCCCGTGACAGCGTCAAGCGAATGAGTTTTTCGCTTCGGTCGTAGATCGCCTGGGAGAAGCTGACGTCGGATTTGAGCGCGGGAGAAAGGAGTCGAAACAGGGCGAAGATCAATAAGAGCGGGACTGTTATGAGGGCAATACGTTTCAGTAGTTCTTTTATGGAATAATTAACCATATCAAGGATGAAGAAGCGAAGCTTCTGGTTGTTTTTCAAGACCTGTCCAATATCGGTCAGGAGCATTATCAGAGATCGACATCATTTTTTTTATTTTTTTGGGATATTCGCTCATACTACAAAATAACGGTCGTTCCTTCAACCTTGCCATAATGTTTGACATCGAATGTGGCAACCTTGATAAACTCCTTCGACTTCATATAGGCAATATTATAGGCATCGATAAAGTCCATATTCTCCGACGAGTACAGACTGACGGCATAGCTGATCCTTGAATGATTGGCTATTTTAAGGTTTCGCGAAGCAAGGAGGGTAGTAAGCACTTCTGTAATTTTTTTTCTGGTGAACCCGTAGAAGGATTCAAGTACCCAGACGATCTCGGCGATGACGAGTTCGCTTGTTTCGAGCTTGATCTTTCCGGCTTCTGCTCTCTCGAACAAGGCGTGCGCTTTTACGTACTGGGCTTCAACGTCTCTCACGAAAAAACGCAGAAACACGTTCGTATCGACAAAAACGGGATCATCCATGTCAGATACCTTCCCGGGCGATCTTTCGAGATACCGCCTTTTTAGCGTATTCCCGCTCGATCCCGGTCCCTCTCTTCTTTCCTTCGGCGATGCCGCCAAGGCTCAGGAGGGACTTCCGCTCTGTTCGCTTGAGAATGAGCACATCATCCTGCACCTCGAAATGCAGGCTGTCCCCTTCCTTGATGTGGAACCGGTCCCGGACAGGCTTGGGGATCGTGACCTGTCCTTTTTTCGTTACCGTCGACATTTTCCTACCTCCATATTGGTATTACCTATATTTTAGGTATTACCGATACCAAAGTCAACCGAAAAACCACGCCTACCCATCAACCTTATCCGTACCACGCCCCCTCACCCCAGCCCTCTCCCACAATGGGGAGAGGGTGAAGCAGGAGATCACCTGCCTTTTGTTTCTTGCTTCTCTTCCTTCTTCTGCTCTTCCACAACCATCGTCCCCGGCAACGTCCTTGCACGTACAGCCCGATTATACATGGATTCTGCAAACGCCGGCGGTATCACGTACTTGCCTTTATTCGTCGCCTTGATGCGATACACGAACTCCTGTGCCGAATCACCCACACTGCCGAAGAGCACCACCCTGTCTTCGCGGATATCCACGAAGTCCGGCTGCCAGGTGGACGCATCCGTGCCGATGGGAGAATCCCAGCGCTTCACTGTCTCTCGCTCCCCGGATTGTCCCTCTCCGCTCTCGCCCTCACCTTCACCGTCCCCCTCAACTTCCTCGTTTCTCTGCTCCGATACCTGTGCTGGCTGAGACGCTGGCCGTGATTTTTCGATCACCACGTCGAACCCTCCGGGCAGAAGGTCCACAATCGCTACGTTGCTGTGGTATCCGGACTTGACAGACCGCATCTTGAAGTGAACCTCTATCTCCGAACCGAGAGCTGTTGACGTGATCACGTTTCCCTTGAGGTCACGGTACTCGCGCTGGACCTCGATACCGTCCTTGATCTCCTTTTGGGGCAGAGACTTATCGAAACCAGCCATCGTGACTTGATAGAACGTGGGAAAGCCGCTCTTGCTCTCGACCCGTACCTTCTTTGCTTCATTCGAGAAGGCTACCTTGGGGAAGAGCCCCTTCGGCAGGACAAGGTCCTTCATCCCCTTTTCAAGAATTTCTTTGATCTTGATCTCGGCAACAGCCTTCTCGCCCACTGCTTCAGCATAGGAGTCCATGGCAAGGATCGCATAAGCCGACGTTATGGTATTGAAACTGCCGCTCGATATCCCGTTCACGATGCACTCCATGCACAGGATGTCCCCTTCGGAGAACTTCTTGAACCTCTCGGGGAAGTGTTTTCCAAGAATGTAAAGATGCTGAGAGTCACGGGCCAGACTGTCGTAAAAATTTTCATAATCCGGGTCAACAGGTTGACCCATCTTCAGTCCTGCAATAAGATCGTCTGCCTTTGAATCGAGCTTGAGCAGTTTGTAAGTAGCCGCAAGATAAGAGGCCGTAAGGTCCTTCTTCCACTTTTTCGTTTCCTTGGCCTTGTCGAGCTGCTCCCGCATGGCATTCACATAGTCCGTGGTAACGACGCCGTTCCTGGTCAGAAGATAGATCGCGTATGCACTGGTGCGCGCCTTGGCAAGGGAATCGCTCCCGGTCATGCCCTTTCTGCCTAGATAAGCAAGATAGGCGAGCCCGCGATCCATAAGCTCCTGAGGTACGGCAAAACCCCGTTCTCTTGCTTCGGTCAGGAAGTGCATGGCATAGATGCTTGCGTAGTCCGAGACGTGGGAATTCGCAGCCCAGAATCCGAAAGCGCCATCGGCGTTCTGGCGCGACCGCAGCACGCTGATCGTCTTCTCCAGATTATCCCCCGCCTTCTTGTGCGTATAACCGAACTCCGGCCGGTTCTTGAGCACAATTGCCGGAAAGGCCTGGCTCACGAGCTGCTCCGTGCACAGATAAGGGAACTTCTCCAGATAGGCAACGAGGCCATGGGCCAGGCTGAGCGGTATGGGCGACGCAGTGGCGTCCAGGGTCCGGAACTCGGGATGCATGGTCCGTTTCACTTCTACATCAGCTTTTCCGGATTTGAAAGACCCGCTCTTTACATCCGTCATGTACGGAATCGGAGGTCGCACGCTTGTCTCGGTGGAATAAGCGGTTTTCTTTACACCGAGAGAAGCGGTAAAGGTGAAGCGGCCGGATCCCAACACCTCTTTCGCCCGTACCTTGAAAGATGCGCTTTCCTCCCTGCCTTCTGCTATCTTCAGGGAACGCTGTCCCTTGTCCAATATTTCCAAATGTTCCGATGTAGAAAGATCGAGGTTAACTGTTGCCTCCTTACCGGACCCCTCTGCATTATTTGCAACACTAACGGTAACAATGAACTCGTCGCCCGGCGCCACGAAGGTCGGCACATTCGGACTCAGTACGAAATGGCCACGCACAGCTGCCCTTTTCTGGTTTGCGCCGATCGCGTCGGGAGCCACGGCCACTGCCATGACCCGGATCGTGCCGTTGAAGTAATCGGGCACCCGGTAGACCAGCTCCCTGGTCGATGTGTCGATATTCACGATGCCCGACCAGTAGACCACGGGCTTGTCGCGTTTGCGCTTAAAGGGGTTCAGGTTCTGGCCGAGAGCCTTGCCCGCTTCGTCACCGCCTGCAGCCGAGAGCATGCGTACGATCGAGTTCTCCGGCATGATGAGGTCCAGGATCTGGGCCGTCTGCACTTCCAGCGCACGCTTGCGGAAAAAGTGTTCAAGGGGGTCAGGCGTCGTGTAATGGGCCACCTGGAGGATGCCCTCGTCCACGGCATAAACCACGGCCTTGCCAGTCTTGTTCCCTTTGTAGCGTATTTTAAAGGGTTCCCCAGGCCGGGCGAGCTCGGGCGTATCGATGTCGATCTTGATGGTCCTTCTCTCGCGGCTTACCGAGAAGGGCATCACGCCGTAGCTTAAAGGGCTCATGAAAATTTCCCTGGAGTCCAGACCCCGGACAAAGGAGACGTTCACGTACCCGTTCCCTTCGAAATTGACGGGAACCCGGATCTTCTGGATTGAGTTCGTTGCAGTCGTTGTAAACCACTTGGTCGCGTATACCCGGTCCCGCTCGATGGTGATAAGCCCGGCCCCGGTGTAGGGGGCGCGGATCTGAAGCTCGATCTCCTCGCCCGGCGAGTAGTCCGACTTGTTCAGCTTGATCAAAAGCTCGGCGTTCTTCTCCAGGCTTCGGGTGAGGTTCCCCATGCCGGCAACACTGAAGGACACACGGCTGAGTTCTGTTTTTTTATCATTCCGCACGATCAGCAGAAAATCTCCTGGATTGGCAGTCGGCAGCCGGAACTTCGTGCCTTGCTCGGAAAGCGACAGGTCCGTTGTACTGACCGGTATTTCCTTCTTAAGGGACTGATATTTATAAACGCCGCTCGACTGCTTGGTCAGGACCGAGACATAGCGTTCTTCGATGACCTGTGCTTTGAGAGCCTTAATCCCGGTCTTCTTGAGCGACGGGTCGATCGCGATCAGTTCCACGGTCCTGCTGCTGCCCTTGTGGATATAGGTGAGGTCGCCGTCGGGCTTGTAGCCCACGAGATAGGAGCGCGGAGACACGAGGACCGTGCTCGTCGAACCGACGCTCCGGCCTCCTTCGAGTTCGTAGCCTTCAGCCGCAAAAGTCAGGCGATAGGTGGCTTTGTCAAAACGTCCCAGGTTGAGATCGATCTCAGCGTCGCCCCTTTCGTTCGTGACCGCATCGGGCAGGGGCTCGACAAAGCTTGTTTCCGCTTTTGACGGATCGAAGAAGATATAGTCCTGGTATTGTTTGAAGGCCGGCGAAGACGGCGCGAGCGTCACCTCGGCCGCAACGCGGTGATTGACCGCAGGAGTGCCGTAAAGGTTCATGAGGTTCACCATGCCTTTGAGGCCTGTTGGCGAAACCCAGCCTTCCTTTCGATCCTGGGAGAGTTTCGTCGAAATTTTCAAACGATCAGGCAGGAACTCCTCCACGCGCACCGATGCCGATCCAAGGAGCGTTCCCCGTTTTTTATCCTTCACAATGTAGAGGTTCGTCGTGTACCTTCCCGTTGGGGAAGTGTCCTCGGTCTGGTATTTGACCTCCTCGAATCCCGAGGCACTCAGGCTGATCTTCTGCCTCTTTACCTCCAGCCCCCGGGAGTCCATGATCGAGGCTTCAAGCGGGATGCCGGCGAGCTGTCGCCTCCAGTTCGCGGACTTGACGATGATGCCGACATGGAATTCGTCTCCGGGCCGGTAAATGCCGCGGTCCGAGAAGAGGTACGCATCAAGCCGGTCCGCAGCCCCCTCGGTCACCACACCGCCGATATCGAACCGGGAGAAGTTGAGTTTTCGTTCGCTCCGTTCATAGGGCAGAAAAGAGATATCGCTCCCTTTCCGAACAAGATAGACCGTGGGAGCTTTTTCATGTTCGAAATCGGTCAGCTTCGGGAACTGCGCCCGGCCTTCCGCATCGGTATCTGCACCGAATACGGGCACGCCGTTCTTCCCCAGGATGTCGACGCGGGCCCCGGAAACGGGGTGCCCGGTCTGGATGGACTGGACAAAAACATCGTGGGTCCCATCAGCACTATCTTTGACCAGTACTCCCAGGTCCGTGATCAGGATCAGGCGTTTGTCTCTTTTACCGGTGGTTTTCTTGTTCTTTGGGTCCCAGCTTTCCACCTTCAGGAAGAACATGCCCCGGTTCGTATACTTCTCGGTTTTAAGGTACCGGGAAAAATCGAAGGTCGTATATTGGGCCTTGCCCTGTTCCCCCTGTCCTAAAACGCGGATCTCGGTAAAACGCTCAGAGATATTTTCTTCGTTGAAATCGTAGTTCTGAAATTCCGGACTCTTAATATCGCCCCGGGTTTGGGTCACGAGATGATTGATGTCATCGGGAACCACGCGGCCGATCACGAACCGGACAGCCTCGATGTCCCGGGCGAACACGGATATCCGTTTTTCGCCGTGCAGGCTCAGGATCGAGCCCTGGGCCATGATGCCCAGTTCCTGCGGGAAGTCGGGCACGCGCTGGATAGCATCAAACTCTTCCGCAAGCAGGTACCCACCGAAGGACTTGATACCCTTATTCAGTTTTATATACAGGGAGCGGCCGGGAGGCACCGTATATTTGAAACTGTGAAGTTCCGAATATTCCCGGTCCCGCGGCAGGGGTTTCAGCTTGACCGATGTCGACTGTTCCAGAATCTCCGGTCCGATCTTGGAAGGGTCGGACCATTCAGACCACTGATAGTCCTTCTTCCCCTCCTGCTTCTGGATCGGCGGCAGGTCTTTCGGCAGGACGACAACGGAAAGGTTCTTTACAATCTCAGCTTCAGACACTCCCGCCGTGGTGGCCACCACGAGAACCTGCTCAGGCTCGTACCGCTCGTTCCGCACAAGGGACAGCTCGACTGAATCGATCCGGAGCAAAGTGAATTTGCCCGGTATCGGTACTGTTGTCTTAATGGGCTCGCCCGTACTCGGTCCGCCGCGTTCAGCACGTATGCCGGAATCGATGTCGAGGGACATTGATGTGTCCTTTTCAGGGATATCCAGCGGTTTGGACTGGATGTATGCTTCACCCTTGTACTTGTCGTAGGACACGGTAAAAGGATAGCCTTTGCCGCCGATGCCGAGGATACCGGTCTTCCGGTCGGCCCGCTCCAGCTTGATCCGCTTCTCGAAATCCACGGAGTCCACGGGATGGGTGAACTTGATCGTGGCGATGACCTTCTTTATCTTCGGGTCCTCGGGGTCTTGATAAAACTCGGCGCTCACCTGCTCGGCCTCGAAGCGGGGCGTCCTGAAAGAGTAGGAGTACGTGGAAAGCTTGACATGGTCGGGAAAGAGTGACTTGTCCATGTGTACGGTGTATTCGGTGCCCGGCAGCCAGTCCGCTCTCGGCTTAAAGAGAAGCGCGTTGTCCTTTACGCACGTCCATTCACCTTCAATGACGGGTGATATGGAGATGCCCTGAGTCAGGGACTTGCCGATGAGATCGAGACGGGCGGCGGAACCGCTGAACAGAACACGAATTGGATCGGGTCTCGGGACGTCCTCAAGTTTGGTAAACTCAGGTGACGTACCGGAAACCTGGATAAGCCCCCTGCGGTGCGCTGCATACCACATGATCAGAACAAAGATGACGAAGACGGCCCCAAGAACGGTCCCGAGCCGTTTGAAGTTGATTCCACGCGGGTTTTCTCCGGCAGAGACGGCCTCGCCAGCCCGTAATCGCGGCGTTTTTTTGATGAGTGAGCGGGCAGCAGTGGTGATGCGAGTGCCAAGGGATTTTACATTCGATGTGAAGTTTTTAAGGAAATCGAACCACGGTGGAGGAGTCCAGGAAAAAGAACCAAAGAACTTCGAAAGGATGCCGAGCACTCCCTTGAACAACGCGCTGATTAGCTTCACAATCAACCTCCCCATGGTTTCAACTATCCTACTAATACCCCGTTATTGAAAAATGCATGAAATCTTTCTGTTTCCCCGCGATCTCGCCGCCCCATTTGAAACCAGCCTGCTTGAACAGGGTGACGATACTGTTGCTCTTATCGAGCGTTCCTGGTACGCCGGGTTTCCATTCACCGCCACGGATCAGACGGCACTGCGAGCCAAATTCAATGCAGTTATCGTACAGCCCATTCAGTTCTGAGTTAATATCGATGGCCGTCCCGAAGGAATGATTGCTGAATTCGGTGCGATTGCCGTTGCCGTCAACCGGGCCGCGCGATTTGATCACGTGGTAGCCAACGACCGTATGGATCGGCGCGCCGTTTATGATCATATCCCCGAGAATGGAGCGCACCCTCGGCGCCAGCTGAAAGCAGAGAGAAAACGGTTGCAGCGGCGGGATGCTGATGCGTTCCTGATCTTCGCTGCAGACCGTGCACCCAGTTGCGGAGTCCTGTTCATTGGCCGCAAGCTCCGCGTAGGAATGCTTGACCTTCCTTGTGTCGCTGCTGCTTTTTTGGTTCACATTCCATATCTGCATTTCATAGGTGCATGCCGAAGGTATGTTGCGTTCCTTTAGTGCAGCGGCGCCATGTGACGATAAACAACAAAGAACCATAACAACCGTAGTAAAAAAACGCATAATTACCTGGACCTCATGGCTCAGAATTTTCATCACAGCAGTGTACGAGAATGCACGTATAAGATAAAGACCTTTTCACAACAACTTACTGCACGATAATTCTCACCCGCTTCGACGAGAAGGGTGCGTCCGGCAGCCGGGCCTGTATTGTGTGCTCTCCCGGAGTGAGCATAAGGCGCGCGGTGTAAGGATAGTCCGCAGTCTGGAATGGCTTGCCGTCCACGTACCAGAGCAGCTGCGGAACAACGGGATTGACAACTGCCCGCAGGGCCAGCGTGGCCTGGTCCTTGGGCGTTTCAGGGTCGCGAATCAAGCGCAAGCCGTCTTCCGGGGAAACGATGCTGATTAAGATCTTTTTTTCGCGCGGCGCCAGCAAAGCTTCCGCCGGTACTTGTGTAAACAGAGCAAAATCATCCGGCCTTCGGGGAGGTGTGCTGAGTCCTGCTGCCGCGGTCCACTCGGCGTACCGGGAAGGCAGATCAACGAAGGTCTTGACCGTTATGAACTCGCGGGGGGTCGTGGAGGTTGCCGGCATTCCGGTGCGGTTGTCCATGGCCGTCCTGACGTGGGCGCGGCAATGATTGACCGGATATTCGGTGGGTCTGAACCATTCCAGGGACACACGGTCGCAGGCGTCCGTTGCCAATTCTCCGGTCAGAGCGCAGACGCGGGCTGCTTTGAAGCCCCGCGGCGGCGCAAAGGACAGATCGTTCAGGCCGGCCCGCTGATCAGCGTGAAGAGTGGTTAATATTTTTTTTACCAGTTCCGCTGCCGAGGTCGAACCGGTCAGGTGGTTCATGGGTTGAAAATCCGGGTCCCCCACCCATACACCCACGAGATAGCGGACCGAGAACGCCATTGCCCAGGCGTCGCGGAACCGCGACGAGGTGCCGGTTTTGACCGCCACGGGAAAAGGAAATTCAAGAGCGCCCATGCGGAAAAATCCCGGCATGCGAGCCAGCGGATCGGACAGAAACAGCGAGATCTGTCTTGTCGTATCTTCTGACAGAACACGGCGCTCCGCAGTTTTCAGCTGGCCTTCGAACCAGACCAGGTCGCCAAGGCTGCCTTCCCGCGAGAGCACGGAATAAGCCCGCACGAGTTTTTCGAGCGTGACCGGCAGGTTGCCGATCGACATGCCTACCCCGTACCGGCTCGCCGGTTCCGCGCCCTCGTGCAGGCCGATGGTCCGCAGAAAATCATATCCTGTTTCGATGCCTATTTGCTCCAGAAGCGCGGCAGCAGGAACATTGCGGGAATTGGCCAGAGCGACCCGAGGCAGCACAGGACCCATGAACAGGGTATCGGCGTTCACTATCCCGCCAGGACCGCGCTGGAGGTCGTTCAAAATGGTTGCAGGTGTTATGTCGCGCTTTTCCAATGCAAGTGCGTAGAAGAATGGCTTTAACGCGCTGCCCGGAGACCGCAGGACGTCTGCATAATCGATCGCGCCGGAATGGCTTTCGTCGAAATAATCCGTTGATCCGATCCAGGACCGGATCTCGTTGCTTTCCCGGTCCACGATAATGACCGCCGCGTTCCGGGCGCCCGAGGCGTCCCATGGCCGCACGGTCTTGTACACCAGGGTGCTCATTGCGTTCTGCAAATCCAGATCGAGCGTGGTCGTGACAAGACGATCTCCGCCCGGCAGAAGCTGCACCGACTTGTCCTTCAGCATACGTTCCATCCGAAGCAGGGCGTGCATGGCCTGTTCAGGCCTGATGCCCGGCCGCGGGACAGCAAGGTCCTGAATCTGGATACAGGCCAGTTCATACTCCTCGCTGCTCATTGCCTTGTCTCGGTACAGAAGGTCCAGGATGCGCTTTCCCCGGAGTGAAGCCCGCTTTTTCCCTTCGCTGGTAAAAGGATTCATGTGTTTCGGGGCCTGGGGGATCGCGGTCAAAAAGGCCGTTTCAGCCCAGCTCAGATCGTCAATAGGTTTGTCAAAATAGCGGCGACTGGCATAGGCAATGCCGTGGATCCGGTTGCCGTAGGGGACGATGCGCAGATAGTGTTTCAAGATCGTTTCTCGGCTGTATCTGTTCGTGAGGAAGAGCGCTGTCATTGCTTCCGCGGACTTCCGCAGATAGCTTCGGGAGCCCGGGTTTTGCATGCGGCTGACCTGCATGGCGATCGTGGACGCGCCGGAGGACCGTTTCAGGTGAATGGCGTTTTGATACGCTGCCCTGGCGATCGCGAGGGCATCGACGCCCGGATGGCTCCAGAACCTGCGGTCTTCCACCGCCAGCGTTGCTGCAACGATGCGCGGGGGCAGGGCGTCAAGCTCCCAATAGCCGTACTCGCCGTCGAGTGGCGCGCCCACCTCTCCCAGGAACTTGCCGTGCCGGTCACGCAAAAAATACGTGGGGTCCGGTGAGATCAATTGGGCGCGGGTGTACGCAATGCCGGAAAGCAGGAGCAGTGTCGTGAGAAAAAGAATGCCAGCGAAGGTTAATAACCGGACATGCCGTTTTCCGAGCCATATTAATCGAGCGAACATGCTGATAATTCTCCGGTGGTTATGAAACAATTCTCAAGAGAGGCTTTTTTTAAAAGTTCACTGCACACACAAAGACAACAATGAATGATACAAAAGAGACGAATATTGCCTTCACGTTGCTTTTGTATTCCAATAGCATCGACATGAGGTAAAAGTGAAAAGTAAAAAATGACATTATCATCGCCAAAGCATAAGACGCTAACAATGTCCAATACTGCATCAAATGCGGCTCAAACTCTTCTTTAGGAATATTTTGAAGAATGCGAAGCGAGATAAACGCGATTGCGGCCAACACTGTGGCTAATATGAAAGAAAGGGCTGCGACCTTGTTGAAGCTCCTTTTAATGTTCAAAAAGAGGACGTTATCTGTGATCGGTACAGCAGGCGCCCAGGCTTTGCTGTCTGGGGAAATTCCCGCATAACGATAATGGCGTCTTATCAGTAAAGAGCGGATCAGAAAAGCGATACCATGACATACGGCAACAACGATAATCGTTGCCATGCCGATGAAGTTGAGAAGGCCCTGGTTTGTTATGGATTGCTCGAACTTAAGGTAAAATAGAACTGATGTGCAAATACTTACAATGAAGAATACGATAAGTTTAATTCTGATATTCATAAACCTCTCTTTCACGATGTTTCTTCCTTATGTCCCCTCTCCTTCAAGGAGAGGGACGGGGTGAGGATGGGTTTGTTGCAGGTTCCACGAGACCCATCCCCACCTTCATCCTCCCCTTGAAGGGGAGGAAACTCGGATTATTCCCCCGCCTTTCCTTTTACCACGATCCTCGCCCCGTTCGACATCCCGAAAACCGCCGCATCATACATCATCTCCGCCTTGGCTGAAGGCTGGATAAATGAACCGGCAACCGTCGCCCTGGTCCTGAAATAGAAGTCATAGGTCCCCGCGGGCAGCACATTGTAATAGAACGCGGCCTGATCGTCCTGATACGCTTCATAGGTCGGGTCGAGCGTGGTCTTTCCGGATGGTGCGGCTTCCGGCGGCGCGGTCTGGAGTTTCGGGTTCAGCGGTTCCATACCGGCCGCAAGCGGCGCGGTCACGGCAACGTAATGGCGCTCTTTGGGATTCACGATCTGCACGTGCTCCTCGATGATGTCGCCTACTGCGAAGCTTTGCGTGGTGCCTGCTTCGGCCAAGGGTATCTTCACCGGCGGCCCGTCCTGCTTGATCAGGAGCAGTTCCCTGGTCACCACGAAACCATTGCTCAGCGCCGCTACTTTGCTGCCGTCCTCGGCAGGCACGTACGACGTGTCCACGCGCACGGCAACCGGCCGCGGACCGGCCTTGCTTTGCAAAAGCACTTCCCCTGCCCCGGCGCCGAGTCCGGAAACAAATCCCATCGGAAGGTCCGGTCCGAGCTTGACCATCTGCTCTTTTCCGTCAAGGATAACGCGAACCTGGGCCGCCTTTGTTCCGGCATAGGGCGGTTTCAATATTTCCGACAAAGCCAGAAGCGCCTCGGCGTTCGCGTTCGTGGCGCCCCACCCGTCGTCCTTGCCGAGTGTTACGAGGGAATCGACGAGCAGCGGAAGCCGCTGGTTCTTCCCATCATAACGCGCGACCGCCCGGGTCATCTGCGCGATCGTGCGCGTTTCGGTCGGGAGGATCAGGTTGCTGCGCGTCAGATTCTTCTCCTGCAGGCCTCCGTACATTTCCCGCCCCTGGTACAAGCGCACCACAATGCCGTCCCAGAGCGCTTTTTCAAGCTGCGCCGCAGTTGACGATTTCTGCTCAGCTACCGCGAAGGAGTAGAGGATCGCGGCAATGCTTTCGAGGTTCAGATACTGCGCCTTTCTCGCCAGTTCTGCGGCATAGGCGGAATCGTATTTCCCTGCCCGGGTAAGGGCAAGGAGGGCCCACACCCGTTCGGTAAACGATTCGCCGTCTATGAACTGGCTGTAGTCCGAGCGCAAAGCCCGTTGAAGGGAGCTCATAAGCTGGCCGAGCATCTTTTCGTCGATCGTGAAGCCCGCTTCTTTTGCCTCCACCAGGAACTGCACGGTCCAGGCCGTCATGGCGACATATCCCCGTGACCCCGGCCAGAAAGCGATCTGGCCGTTCCCATCGACCACCGTGGGGATCAGGGTCAGCACGTCGCTCACCGCCCGCTTCATCTCTTTGTCAGAACCTTCCTGTTTCAAAAGCGCCCGGAATTTCCGCAACGCCATGTACACCCTGGCGCGGCTCATCTGCTGTTCCGTGCACCCGTAGGGATAGTGCATGAAGAAGTCCAGACCCGCCGCCATCTTGATGAGGCCCGGCTGGTCCGAGAGCAGCACCGATCGCGTCAGCGTTCCCGGCCGCGCCGGCTCCTTCAACGCCTCAATGATGAACGGCTCCGATGGCTTCAGCTCCGAGAACTTCCGTTTTGATACCCGCCCCCGGTCCTCGCGGATCGGAAGCTTGACCTCAAAGGCGTCCCTGGCATCATCCGATTTCCTGCGCACGCCGACTGTGAAAGTCACGTTCTGGAGCGTTGGCTTGCCTTCCGCGGTATAGGCCGGGGAAGCGACTTCCACGGGGAATTCTATGCGAAGCGGTTTGCTCCCGCTCCACTGCACCTGTTGTTTCGCGGGACCGGTGATCTTCGCTCCCTGCACCTTATACTCCGCGTCTCCCGGCCCGTCCTTTCCTTCCACGATCCTGCTGATCGCGACCGCAGCGAAAGAATCGCCGGGCCGCACAAAACGCGGCAAGGCAGGCTGGACGATCAACGGCAATCTCACCGCGAGATGGCCCACGGCAAAACCGAAACGCTCAGTTCCGGAAGCGGCCTTGGCGCGCAGTTTGAAGTTGGTCAAGTCGTCGGAAAGCGTGATCTCCACGACGGCCTTGCCGTCGGCGCCGACAGTAATGAGCGGATTGTAGTACGGCACGGTTTTGAAGTTCTTCCGCACGGTTACTTTGTCCAGCAGCGACTCCCCGGAGCCCTCGTCGCCGCCGGGATTCTCCGCAAAGGGAAGATTGCCGAAGGCCAGGTTGCGCGAATCGTGGACCTTGAGGAAGGAATGGACCTGTCTGATGAAATCAGGCACGGGATCGAGACGCTGCTCCTTGCCCAGGGACAGCACGGCCTGGTCAACGAGCCAGAGCGTTACCTCGCCCGACAACGGCTTGCCCGACGGGTCTTTGAGCGCAATGGCAACCTTGATCTTTTCTCCCGGACGGGCCACGGGAGGATACTCAAGCTCCACCTTCATCTGATGCGCGACGGGATTGACATCGAGCCAGGCCGTAGCAGCCATGGTTTCCGGCTTGCCCGTATCCATGCCGCCGGTCGCGGCAGGCCCGGTGCCGGGCAAGCGGCCGCGCATCAAGATAAAGTGGACCGGCAGGCGCGGCGTATAATTGCCTTCGATCGGGAGGGTGAAGACAGCCGCGCCTCCCTCCACGTCGAACCAGCTATATTTGTTGCCGTCAGGGGTTTCAATGACAGCAAGGGCCCGGGCTTTCTGGAACGGGCTCTGCAGAATGACCGAAGCTTTCATGCCGGGATCGTATTTTGCTTTGTCCGGCGTAACGGTGAATACGCGCGTAATCGGTTTGGGCCAGGCCACGCGCTCGTCCCCGCCCGCGTACAGGTCGACGCGCACGACCTGGGCCCGGTCCAGCTTGTCGCGCGCTTCCAGTTCAACAATATAGACGCCTGCGCGGGAAACCGGGAAAGCGACTTTCACCGGTTCAGCCCCGCTGGTGATCGTCCTTTCGGAAACTTTTTCGTCTACCACGTCGGTCACGTAGCGGGCCACGCCGTCGGAAAAATCGCTGGCCTTGAGCGCCGAGTGCCACTCACGCCTCAAAAGCCGCACTGTTACTTCCTTGCCCGCAAGGAGCGCGTCATCAGGTCCCACGACGATGATTTCAGGAGCGATCTCCTTTGCCCGTTCGATATAGCGCGGGACCTTCAGGCCGAGCACAAAGGCGGGCAGGGCCTGGATGGATCTCGAAGCGGTCACCGTCTGGTCGTCCGCTCCGGTGACCGTGGCCTCGACCAGGTAGGTCCTGGGCTGCGCCGTCAGTTCCAGTGCGGGATTGAGCATGACGACCGCAGACCCGTTCTCGTCGGTCGCGTCCTGCTTTTCGAGACGGGGAGACGCCTGGAACCGCTCGGTCCGCGAGAAGCGACCGTCCGATGAGTAGAGGAAGCCCTCGCGCTTCTTCGGCATCCACGCCAGGGGATACTGGGTTACGCGCCAGTCCACGGGCTGGCCCCCTACTTTGCCTCCGGCGTAATACGAGGCAGTGAGTTTGACCTCGAATTCCTTATCCAACGAAACCTCATCAGGTGCGTGCAGGTTCACTTCAAAAAGCGGGAGCCGGTAGGCCTCCATCTGGAAGGTTACCCGGCCGTACGTTTCCGTGCGGTCCTGGTTCTCCAGATGCGCCGAGTAGGTCCCGGTGGGAAGATCTTTTTCCGAGAAGGCATGATAGAAGCTGCCGAGGTCGGTCAGCGTCACGGGATATTTCCAGGAAACGTCGCCCGGGCCTTCGACGATAAGCCAGCCTGCGGTCTTGACCGGCTGAAGGCGTCCTTTTTCCCGCATGCGCAGATACCCTTTGATATGCACTTCTTCTTCGGGACGGTACAGAGGACGTTCCGTGAATATATGGCTCACCATCTGAGGCTGCTGCCCCCGGCCTGCGAGCGATTCATGGGTCCACTGCAGCCAGGGAGACCGGTCGACGGACCACTGGTTGTCATAATAGAGATCAGGCGGATTTGCAGGGTCGAGCACAAGCAGATCCTTGTCCTTCTCCAGCGTGATGCGCCGCACGGTTCTTTGCTCCCGGGACACATCGCGGCCCGGGGCGCGCCAGCGGAAAATGCCTTCCCCGTCAGTAGTTCCTTCTGCAAGGGTTACCCACGTTGTTTTGCCGTGATCATACAGGGTCCCTTCAAGCCGGACGCGGGCTTTGGAAACCGGCTGGGCCGATTGGAGCGACGTGACGATATATTTGACCGCATCGGGTTCTTCGACCGTTGTAAGGGACAGATCCGTGACCTGCAGCCTCATCCAGGTCCGTTTGCTTCCCGCAGCCACGTCGCGCAGACCGATCAGATAGGCGCCGGGCCGCTCCTTTCCCGCAAGCTTTGCCAGATGCGGCGTAAGATCGAGGCCGAAGGAAGCGGAACCGCCTTCCTTTTTGAGCGGCAGCGAAAGAAGCGCCGAGACCGGCGGCGAGCCCAGCGTGGTGATCTGACGGGCCAGCTCGTCTGCTCCGGGAGTTTGATCGGGCGCAGTAAATGGGTCAGGCTCTTCTCCCGGTCCCGGTGGCCGCCGGCCGTCGTCCGTTTCGAGCGGCTGGCCGATAAAAGGCCAGAAGGACCGGTCGAGCGGCGGAACGGGATAGATGCGCAGGTCCACGCGCTCTTCCCCTCTGCCTTCGACAGGGATCATCTGCTTTCCGTACCGTTCGACGATGCCCTGCCCGGCTCTCAGCCGGACATAGCTGCGCTCGCGGGGAAAATACACATACACCTCGCTGGCGCCCGTCATCTCCAGCTTCTTCCCATTCCGGTCCCTGACCGGCATCGGCGACAGCGACGCCCGGTACAGCGTATCGCGGCTGAAATCGCCGGTGACGACCAGCCTGCTCCCTTCAAGCCGATAGGAGAGGCTGGACACGGCTGGAGTAAGTCTGACAAGGTTTCTTCCGGTCACCGTCAGTGCGTCCGCATCGAGGGCCGGGGGCGAGGAAAATTCGACCACGATGCTCCGGTCCGGGGTATCGCCGCGAATAGCCTGCTCCCGCGTATAATGCGAACCTTCAGGGGTAATGGGGTATTCGGTCGTCCTGGTTCCCATTGCCACGATCCGGAAGGGTTCGGCTGTGGAAAAAGAGAAGTCGCGGAATGATTCCGTTTCCTTGTCGTCCAGCGACAGGCGCAGGTGCATGATGGTCCTGATGCCGGGTGGGATCGGCTCTTTGAGCGTCAGCACGTACGAGGCTTTATCCGAGCGCGACCGCCGCTCCACGACCTTGACCGTAAAGTCGTTCTTCGTAAGCCACCGCGACTTATCGGACCCCACCCCGGGCAAGGGCCGCAGTTCGAGCGACAGCATGCCTGCAAGGGCCTTGGGATCGAGCGGCTCCGCAAAGGTCAGCGTTATTGCCTTCACCTGTTCCAGCCCCTCGGCCCGGTCTGCCGGGTCCAGGGAAACCGGCGCTTCCATGAGCGTAAAGAGCGGTGTGCTCTTTTTGTCCACGGTCCAGATGAAGCGCGACAAGGAAGGCCAGGGTTCGGCAGGCTGGAACTGGAGCGTCCTGCCGTCGAGCCACCGATAGGCGCCCGGATGGTCCGTATCCACGGCGACGAATTTTTCCGGATGGTCCTCCGGCCCGCCTTCCTTCGGTCCCCGCTCCTGGGTAAAGAAGATCGTGACGGGATCCCATCTCCTGACGAAATGCTCGGGGATGACCGTTGTCTCCGCAACGAACTCGGGTACAATGTTCGTTGGCGCATTCAGGGATTCGGCGCGCGCGAAAACAGGCGCAGTGACGATCAGGATGAACAAAAGAAATTTGGAAAGACGCGTGTGCATAATTGCTCTCCTTAGCATTTGCAACATTCTATACCGTCAAAGCAACGTGCGGTGCGGCTTAAGCTTCTCCCCGCTTCAACACCTCATTGCTCAACATCCCCTTCGCCGTCTTGCTGCTCGTTCATCTGCTCGATCCCCTCATTCTCACCCTCGCTGTACCCTGGTGCAGGCGCAGGCGCCGGGCTGTCGGTTGACTCATCCGGGTTTTCATAAAAGCTCTCCTGCGGGACACTGCCCCTGCTGCTTGAATAGGCCGAAGGCATTTCCGTTTCAGAGACCTGATATTTCCTGATCTCCTCCGGCGGCGGGCCGGTATCGGGCGTCTTAAGCCCCACCAGCGCCGGCCGCGCTTTCACGGGAGCCGCGGCATCAGTGGCGGAGAGCTTCACCAGGTAGGTCCCCGGCTTCAGGCGGAGCATCTGGGCCACACCCTTGCCGATAACCGCGCCCGCGCTGTTCAAAATTTCCATATCGACGCTGTCTGAATCGGCCTTCACTCCCGCTCCGATCGTGCCTTCCTGCCGGACCGTGAACGAAAACACCCGTGCTGCTCCCGGCGCAAGCAGAACCTCGGGCCCCAGTCCTTCATCGGTGGGAATGACGGGGGAACTGGTAAGCGCGACCTGTCCCGACATGCCGCTGCCTGCAAAGGCGCGCAGCCGCAGCTCCGCCGATCCCCTGGGCAGATAGGCATCGAGCGTGACTCCCTGAGAATGGACCTCGACGTCGGGCGTTTTTTCACCGCGGTCCAGGTACGTTGCCAGCTGTTCGGCGCTTCGTACATGAAGCATGATGGGTTTCGCCGCATCGATCCGGTAAGCGCGCAGCCTGCCGTCCAGGGGCAGCAGAGCAGGCAAGGTCACCGAGGTTCTGTCCGGCTTTTCGTTCGTAGCCCAGAGCGCAACAGCTTCCTCTCCGGGCCTGTCCAGCCAGGACAGCAATGGCCGGGGTCCGTGCTCAATGACCAGTGTGCCTCCCTGTTCGCCGATCTCCAGGTCATTGCCTGCGACGACCGTGCCGTTCTTGTCCGTAAAAACTGCGCTCTTGCCGCCTCTGACATGCAGGGTCCTGCGATTATCCGCGGGCGTTTTTCCCGCGGCAATGGAAAGCCGAGCTCTTCCCGAGTTCTGCATGATCCGCTCAAAAGGCTGCCCGACCGCGAGAGGGGCTGCG
>MHDY01000024.1:30859-31484 GCA_001803705.1 Nitrospirae bacterium GWC2_56_14
TATGAAGCAGGACCAGGCGTTCGGCATCCGTTTCCAGCGCTTCCGTGAAGGCGTTCCCTTCGGCCCAATGAACACTTGCGACGGCATCGTCCTTCACCAGGGCGGCAACAAGACCTTCTCCCAGGGAAAGCTGAATTCGTTTTTTGCCTTTCGGGAGTTCGTACATCCGCGCATTCGTCCCTTCGATCGCTCCCTGCAGGTTGTCCTTTCCGG
Organism: Nitrospirae bacterium GWC2_56_14; assembly: GCA_001803705.1. Lineage (GTDB taxonomy): Bacteria > Nitrospirota > UBA9217 > UBA9217 > UBA9217 > GWC2-56-14. Next base: position 31,073 of record MHDY01000024.1, read on the forward strand.
AAAGAAGCTCAGGCGTGCGAAAACCTATCTGCAACAGCCGGACTTCAAAAGGTTCGCCGCCGGGAGAAGCATCCCAGAGACGTGCAACGGGATCTTTCGGACGGAGCGACAGGCTGAGAGAGCTGTGCTCTCCCACCGCCAGCCGGTCGGTATTCACCGGCTCCTTTCTGTTGGACTCGACGAGCTCCACCGCAGGCCGTCCGACACGCGACGAAGCGATGAGCAGCACGGGACCCGTGTGGCTGCCGCCAAGATCACAAAGCACCTTCTCCCGGCCACCTATCCTCATCTGGATGGCCTTGTCCTCACCTGATTCCAGGGCAACGCGCTCAGCGCGCGCAATGGGCGCCGAGCCGCGCACTGCGGTTTCTCCCGTGATCCAGACAAAGCCCGATTGAACGGGAAGATAGTT
>MHDY01000025.1:0-1972 GCA_001803705.1 Nitrospirae bacterium GWC2_56_14
GGAGGGGCAAGGGGAGGGTGATACAGCAACTGGGAGGGGCAAGGGGAGGGTGATACAGCAACTGCCGTCACCCCCACCTAACCTCCCCCATCAAGGGGGAGGAACCTATTTGGTGACCCTGTAGCAAGCTACAGGGAATTGCAAGTTAAAATAATGACACATGCTGCGCCCTTTTTATCCTCTCCCCTCTGCGGGAGAGGGTAGGATGAGGGGGATCCCTCCGAGGGATGTGACAATTTTTAATTCGTTTGCATTAGCATTCTCCCGGTGAACGGCATCCGCCCCCGGTCCTCTTGGGAAGGACGCATGCCTGTCGAGTGCTACAAACGTTCTATGCATACTAAAACCACTTCCCTCTCACGATCATTGCTTCTGCTGATCGCGGCCGGCCTGTTCCTGGCCTCCCCCTCCCAAGGAGAAGTATCGTCCTCGTCCTCAGGCAGGCTGGACCTGCGCGGCGTTGATCCCCGGAACAGCGGGACCGCGCCTGATGACCCGGGCCTGTTCGGACGGATCAAGTTCGATGGGAATGCTTCATCGTGGAAGTTCCATTCCTGGCTTGAAGGCGGGTGGGACGGAACGGTGAAACGGCCGGCCCGTGACCATTCGCTGTTCAAAAACTATGATACGGTCTATCAGAGCAATACGCCTTACTTCGAATTCAAGGAACTCTTTGTAGCATACTCCGGGAGCGCCCTTGATCTGAAAGCCGGCATTCAGCGGTTCTCCTGGGGCAGGCTCGATGAATACCCGGCAAACGACCTTCTGAACCCCTGGGACTATACGCAGTACCTCAGAAAACCGCTGGAGGACCGGAAGATCGGCGTACCCTCCCTGTCTGCAAACCTGACCAGGGACCGGTGGACCGTTGAGACGGTCTTGGTCCCCAGCCTCGTTCCCTACCGGCTGCCCATGCCTGATGAGCGCTGGGCCGGGTCATCCTTTGCAACGAGCGTCCACCAGGCCCTCCCGAACGCGCAGATCGTTCCGCAGGAACCTGACCTTCCGGCGCGTACGCTTGCGAACAGCAACGGCGGACTCCGAATAACCTATGCAGGGGATATCGAATGGGGAATGAACCTCTATCACGGCTTTGATCCGCGGCCGGTATTCAGGACCACGGCGCTTCTGATCACTCCGACCGTCATCGATCCGGGATACGTACCGGACTTCCACCGGATCACCGTCGTTGGGATCGATGCTGCCGCAATCGTGAACGACTGGAGTCTGCGCATGGAGATCGCCTATGCATCCAACCGCTACCTCAATATCCGCAAAGAGCTCTGGGGCTATCCTGCAGCGCCGGGACCCGGGCTCACCGCGCTCAATCCCTCGATTGAGGAAAAACACGATACGCTGGATTACGGCATCGGGGCGGACTACCGGCTTTTCGAGGATGGAACGCTTCTCATGCAGGTGCAGCAAACCATGACGCTGGGCAATACGGGCCTGCTGTATGAGAAAAAGAGAGAAACCATAGTCTGGGCGAACCTGAAGGTCTTTTGGATGAACCAGAAAGTGGAGACGAACGCAAGCATTGCCTACAATCCCGAACACCGGGACGCTATGGCAAAACTGAACGCCTGGTACGTATTGAGCGATTCGTGGAAAGCGGGCGTTACCGGCGTGGCGTTCAACGGTCCGGAGCAATCGATCTTTGGAAGGTATTCACGGAATGACCAGGTGGAAGCGGAACTGATCTATTCCTGGTAGACCTATGCGGTTATAATAGTATTGACAGTCATGTGAAATCGGAAGCAATCAGCAATCTTGCTTCCTCGAATCACCCCACCTAACCTCCCCTTGGCAAGGGGAGGGAAAACCGTAGCCCCTCCTTGACAAGGAGGGGTTGGGGAGGTGATTTCCGATTACGTTGTTTCTATTTTTGAGACTATTAATGCAAACGAATTAAAAATTGTTACATCCCTCGGAGGGATCCCCCTCACCCTACCCTCTCCCGCAGAGGGGAGAG
>MHDY01000025.1:1995-10736 GCA_001803705.1 Nitrospirae bacterium GWC2_56_14
GGGGAGAGGATAAAAAGGGGCGCAGCATGTGTCATTATTTAATGCGTTCGTATTAACATATTATCCTCATCCCCGGGCCCCTGACCCCTAAACCCTGGACCCTAAACACTGGACCCTGCCCCCTGACCCCTGTACCCTGGACCCTGTTCTCCGTACCCTGAATTACCGTTTGATCAACTTCAAGAAGTGATCGACCAATTGCGCATTGAACGATGCACCGCTGCCCTTCCTCAGAACCTCTTCGATCTTGGCGAGGGGCATTGCTTCCTGATAGGAGCGTTTGCTGCGCATGGCATCGAATACATCGGCAACGCAGATGATCTGGCTGGCAATGTTCGGCCTCCAGCCTCCTTTGATGGAGGGATAGCCGCTGCCGTCATACTTCAGGTGGTGTTCCAACGCGGAGATGACCGCCAGCTTCGGGATGCCATCGAGGCCCATGAGATACCGCGCCCCCTTGACCGTATGGGTCTCGATGAGGGTCCGCTCGTCCTGCGTCAATTTCCCCGCCTTGTTCAATATCTCTTCGGGGATGAAGATCTTTCCCACGTCGTGCAGCAGCGACGCTACCCCCATCTGGTGCAGGTTTTCCCCCTTGAAGCCCAGTGATTCCGCCAGGCTCATGGTCAGGATGCAGACATTCGTGACATGCGTAAAAGTGTACTCGTGTACGGATTTGAGCGAAGCCAGGAGGCTCAGCGGATTCAGTTCCTGGCGAAAACCCCGGATAAAACCCTTGACCATATCATCCACACCCTGCACATTGATCTTCCGGTGCTTTTTGACGTTCAGGTACAGTTCCTTCAGATGTTCGAGTTCCGCTGCGCTGAGTGCAAGAAGTTCCTCGTACATCGCGGGAGGAACCTGTGTCCCCCCACCTGCCTCAGCAGACGCTTTGTCTCCCTGCTCTCCTGGCATAGGTCCAGCGCCGGGCATCGCCGCCCCTGCAGTCGCCGCGCCAGCCTGACCATCGTATTGCATTACCCGGACCTCGACCTTGCCGAGTTTGGTGCCGGGACTGGGGCGTATCGAGGTCGCGTCAAGAGAGGCAAGGTCGCGAATCAGGTTCTGCAGCTCCTCTTTCGACAGGCTGGCAGTGAACGTCAGGCGTTCCACGCCTTTTTTCTTCATAAACCGCACGAAATTTTCAACATAGGAGCTTAAGGGAAAGGTCCGGTTCGCGGCAACCAGATCATTGCCTACCACGATGACGGTCACTTCGGGCTGGTCACGGAACAACTCGCCCAGTATGGCATACGCCTTGTCCCGGTGCTGGGCGACCTGGGGGTGGGACGGTGAATAGAGGCTCGCGTTCGTAATTGCCGCGGTCAGCTGGGCAACTACGCGGGCCAGTCCTTCATGAAGGTCATATTCTGCCATAGGGGGGTCCTTACCACGATCGACGTACTGATGAACCTCCCCGCAGCAAGCTGCGGGGTATCTAACATCTTCCCCTCCCTTGATGGGAGGGGCAAGGGGAGGGTGATACAGCAACTGGCGTCACCCCCACCTAACCTCCCCCATCAAGGGGGAGGAACCTATTTGGTGACCCTGTAGCAAGCAACAGGGAATTGCAAGCTAAAAAATGACCACAGAGAACACAGGGCACTCCTTCGTGACCACTGTGGTTTCATACTTGCTTCTTCGGATTTCATTGAACATTGCAGGCGTTTCCCATGCATCACTTCCGCTCCATCAGTTTTTTGCAGGCCCGCTTGATCGTGTCGTTGTTCAGCTGCTCCCCGATCCGTATCAGATCGGCAATAGCTTCCCGGGGATACCGTCCGAGCGATTCGAAGAGCACTTCTTTCATTCTCATCTGCCTCTGCGGATAGAGCGTCCAGCCCGAACGGGCCAGCTTTGCCAGATCAGGGACGGCACGGACGTCGCCGATCTCGCCCAACGCCCTGATAATCTCTTCGTTGACCGTATAGTCGGCCTCAAAAAGGATGACCCGCTTGATCCGGGCGAGGATATCCGTGGTGACTTCCTGTACCCGGTACTGTCCCGCCAGACCCACGGCCTGAGAGGCCACATCAGGGTCTTCTGCCCGGAGCGCTTCGCGCAGCAGCTTGGTCGCACCGGCATCCTTGAACTTCAACAGCGTGCTCAGCGCCTCCATCCTCACGGTGGGGTCCTTGTGCCTGAGCAGCTGTTTCACCTGGGGGATCGATGAAGGCGTTCCAACGCGCCGGATGAGCAGGAGCAGGTTCCTGACAAAATAAGGCCGTGCATCGCGCAGCCGCGTATGCGCCTCAAGCACCGCCTTATCGCCGAACTGGCAGAGCAGATTAAAAACGATCCGTCTTCCGCCGACAGCTTCATCTTTGCTGAAGAGGTCCACGAGCCCCGGGATGGTCTCGGGGCCCAGGGACAGGATCAGGCCAGCCGCCTCGGGGCCTTTATCATTCATCCACAGCTCGAAGGCACTCAGCGCCTTTGCACGGAAATCGGCGTCGAGAAATATTTTCCGGGCCTCGGCGGCGCACTCGCGGATGCACTTGTTCGGCTTGTCCGTGCCGTGCCTGCGCAGGGTCTCAGAAATGTCCCAGAGCAGTTCGAAATTCCCCGTTTCGAGGAACTGCGGCACGATGGCGATCAGTTTGTTCGCGAACTCCCGGTAGTCCTCCTCATCGAGCTTCTCCTCCATGAATGCCAGAAGCGCGCGGCCGATCTGAAAATCAAGATGCGCGTCTTCGAGCGTTTTGGCATATTCATCAACAGGGAAACCCTCAAGTTTAGCGCCCGCATCGCCGGACAGGTTTTTCAGCAGCGCATCATAATCCTTTGAAACGTATTGTTCATAGGCCTCGCGGTCAAACAGTTTCTGCATGTGCTCGGCCTGCATGGCAGGCACGACAAGCCCTCCGGTTGCCTTTTCCTGGAAGCCGGAAGCCGCGTCCGCCGGCGCAGTTTGCGGCTTTGCCAGGGAAAGCCTTTGCACCAGTCCGGCCAGTGTGGGCGAGATCTGCTTGCCCTCCGCATTCGCCTGTCCGAGCATTTCGATGACCATGTCATCGGTAAAACCGCCGACAACCTCCTGGGCAACGGGCGACTGGGCATTGTCCGAGACCCGGTTGAACGCGACGGAGAGGAATTGCTTTCTCAGTTCGGGATTCAATTCCTTCAACAGGTTGTTCAGACTTCCCAGGGTGACCGACTGCTCGCTGGTGAGCTCTTTCTGCGCAGTTCCCCGCATGTGCGAAGAGATGATCCGGTCATAACTCTGGATCGCGGCGCTCGGGTCCAGCTTGCGCTCGTTCAGCAGCTTTGCCAGCTCGGAAGGATCAATCTGCTCGGCATCCTTCAGCGATACGCCGCTTTGCCCCTGCCCTGCGATCGTGCCCGAGGCGAGATGCGACACGAAATCCTGCCAGATGCCCGCGCCTCCATGGGCTCCGGCTGTTCCAAGGCCCGCCTTCTCCCTGGTCTTGCTGCCCCGTTCGATGGTCTTTGCCCGGGGTTTGAATATTTCCTCTTCCTCCGTAAGATGGAGGCTGCCGAAGTCTATGGCCTGGACCCTGATATTGGGTATGGCGGCGTTCCGCATCACCTTTTCGATCCCGCCCATGGCAACAATGTCTTCCGGTTTGGTCGTGATGATCCGGTGAAAACGGATCAGCTGCTCCTTGTCAAGACCGCGGACAAAGGTCACTGCCGCGATCCCCTGCTGGTTCATTGAGAGCGCAAAATCCCGGTACACCGGGTTCCTCTGGTCAAGGTAATCCTGCCCCACCAGCAAGGTATCCTTGGCCACGCCGAGCGTCATCTCGGTCCGGATCTCAAAAAGCTTCTGAAGGATCTCGAAGGCCCGATCGATGCTTCTCGTGATCTGGATATGCCCGGGAGGATAGATTCCGACGTTCTTGCGGGAAATGTTCAGTTCGATAACGGTTTCCGACAGCAGCCGTGTATCCAGGGGCAATTCCGTGGGAGCCTCCTTGGCCGGAGAAGGCGGGGCATCGCTGTTTTTTTTGTCTGCCGGTTCCTGCATATGCCTATTATATCCGTTTTATCATTTAGTTGCACCGACTTTAAACAGCCCCGCAAGCCTGCAAAACAAATTTCGTGTGCTATAATAAGCATGGAATCAACCGGTACATTCAATCGTCGGCAATACAATCTCTTTTTTGAAAGCCATTCATGATATTCAAGGTCTGTGAACAGGAAGAGCTTCGGCGGCTGTTTGATATCCTTGCCGCAGACAATACCGTAGTCGGACCGGTGCAGACCGGCCTTGACCGGAACGGGAGCGCATTAAACGCTTTTAAACCGGTTGCCGACTACACGAACTTGAACCTGGGTTATACCACGACCAAACTGTCGGCTAAATCCTATTTTCTCCCCTTCCGCGAATCGCTGGCGTCCTTTCAGATCGACGGGAATGACTGGCAGAAGACCGTTGATTACCACTGCGACCGGCCCATTGTCTTCTTCGGACTCCATGCCTGCGATATCAACGCACTGAACAAGCTCGACAAGGTGCTGATGGGAAACACCTATCCCATGCCTTACTATGCGGCCAAGCGAAAGAACATGTTCATTATCGGCATCGACTGCCAGCCCCAGCCGTTCTGCTTCTGCCGCTCCATGGGCTCAGACACCGTGCTCCACGGCTTCGACCTCTTCATTACCGACATCGGCAACCGGTACTTTATCGAGATCCAGTCGGCCACCGCCTACAACATACTTGCCCGCATCAAAACACGCCCCCCCGAAGAGGTCGACCATCTCCAGTATATGGCCATTGCAGCGCACAAGAACAAGCAATTCACGTCCCGCGTCGACACCACCGATCTTACCAAGATCCTCGACATGGAATTCCAGTCCCCGGTCTGGAAACAGTGGGGGGACAAGTGCCTTGGCTGCGGGACCTGTGCCAATGTCTGCCCCACCTGCTACTGTTATGGCGTTGAAGAGACCGTGGACATCGGCCTTCGCAGCGCGCAGAAGGTGAAGACCCTCTATTCCTGCAACATCGTGGACTTTGCCGAAGTGGCAGGCGGCCATAATTTCCGGTCCGAGAGGCATACCAGGCTCAAATACCGCTACTACCACAAGCACCGGGGCTTTGTAGAAGCTTATGAAGAATCGCTCTGCGTCGGTTGCGGCCGCTGCGGCGAGGCCTGTCTTGCCGGCATCACCGTGCCCGAGGTCATTGCCAGCGTCCGCGGAGAGGAGAGCTGATCTGGATACGCGACTGAAATTCGAGGATGTGACTGCTCCGCACCACGGCAGACAGCTCCGCAAGAACGATCTTGCCAAGTTCGAGCACACCTATAAGGCCGAGATCGCCAGCGTATCGCAGCTGACGGCCATGGAGCGCCTCTACCGGATCCAGATCATCGATCCCGAGGAGCGCAGACTTTTTTCCTTCAAACCCGGCCAGTTCGTCATGCTCGAACTGCCCGGCATCGGCGAAGCGCCGTTCGGGATCTCCTCGTCGCCCAGCAGCCGCGACGACATCGAGCTCTGCATCCGGACAGCGGGCAATCTCACGGCCTGGCTGGCCCGGGCCACGCGGGGAATGCGGGTAGGCATCCGCGGCCCCTTCGGCACGAGCTTCCCCATGGAGACCATGCATGGCCAGAACATCCTGCTCATCGCCGGAGGCCTGGGGCTCGCGCCGCTCCGGTCGCCCATCGCCTATGTGCAGGAGCACCGCAACCGTTTTCATCAGGTCGAGATCCTCTACGGAACCAGGGACCCGTCGCAGCTCCTTTTCACCTTTCAGTATGATCTCTGGCGTCGTGACGAGATCGGCCTCGGTATCATTGTCGACAAGCCCGACCCTGCGTGGAAAGGTCCGGTCGGTCTTATTACCAGGCTCCTGGAGCCGATCATCGCCGGTAAAGATGAGGCTTTCATACAGAACACGTCGGCCATTGTCTGCGGTCCGCCCATCATGTTCAAGTCCGTCTGCGCCATGCTGAACGAGGCCGGCATTCCCATGCAGAAGATGTTCGTGTCCCTGGAGCGCCGCATGCATTGCGGCATGGGCAAATGCTGCCGCTGCAACGTAGGCTCCACCTATACCTGCCTTTCCGGTCCGGTATTCGACTTCTGGAGCGTCATGAACCTGAAAGAGGCCATCTGATGGATGCATCGCAGGCACAGAACAGGACCTATCTCGGCATGCCCCTTGCCCGGCCGCGGGTGGCGTTCTTTGAGCTCTCGTCGTGCGAAGGCTGCCAGCTCCAGATCGTTAATAACGAAGCTAATCTTCTGGACTTCCTGTCGCTGGTAACGGTGGTGAACTTCCGCGAGGCCATGACCGAAAAGAGCGATGCGTACGACATCGCGTTCGTGGAGGGGAGCGTCACCCGCGCCGATGAGATCGAACGTCTTGCGGTGATCAGAAAGAACGCGAAAGTGCTCGTTGCTTTCGGGTCCTGCGCCTGCTTCGGCGGCGTGACCCAGCTGAAGAACCGTTTTAAAGATCCCGCGTGGGTGAAGAAACAGGTGTATGGAGACCGTTCGATCCAGACCAACGATACCGCGCGGCCCCTTGAGGATTTTGTCTCCGTCGACCTCAGGATCTACGGGTGTCCCGTAAAAAAAGAAGAGGTCGAAAAGATCGTCACCCATGTGGTGCTGGGAAGATCCATCGTACAGCCGAAATATCCGGTCTGCATGGAGTGCAAGGAGAACGAGAACACCTGCCTCTTTGATCTCGGCGAACCCTGCCTGGGACCGGTCACGCGCGGCGGCTGCGATTCCTGGTGCCCCAACAGCCGTTTCGGCTGCTGGGGATGCCGCGGTCCTGCGGAAGACGCTAATGTAGGCCAGTTGCAAGTGATCATGAAACAATACGGGTTCACGGAAGAAACCCTGCTCGACCGGCTTGAGTGCTTTGGGGGGTTCGCAAAAGATGCGGAACAACTGCGAACGAACATGAAATTATCGCCACGAAGACACGAAGGCACGAAGTGAAAAACTTTATCAAAAGCAGCAATCCAGCAAATCGCAAACCAAAAGCATTACACGGAGAAACCTTTTGTCCGCAGATTTTTAGAAACAAAATTCAGGTTTGGTTTTAATCTGTGAAATCTGCGTAATCTGCGGATAATGCGTTGTCTCGAGCAGTCGTTAATAAAATCGATTTTCTTAGTGTCTTCGTGCCTTCGTGGCAGATACCTGAGGTCTTTAATGAAATCAACCCGCACCATTGACATCCATCATATTACCCGCGTCGAAGGCCATGGCAATATCTCTATCACGGTAAAGGACGGCCGGCTTATCGAAGCGCGTTGGGAAGTGGTCGAAACGCCGCGGTTCTTCGAGGCCATGCTGGTCGGGAAGAAATGGGAGAATGCTCCCTGGATCAGCGGGCGGATCTGCGGCATCTGCTCCATCGGCCATACGCTTGCCAGCATCCGCGCCGTGGAAAATGCCTTCGGGATCGTTCCTGACGAACAGACCGCCAGTCTCCGCCTGCTGCTGAAACACATGGAGACCCTGCAGAGCCACGTTCTCCACCTCTATTTTCTCGCGGCGCCCGACTTCCTGAATGTGGGCAGCGTTTTCCCTCTCATCAACTCCCACCCTGACGTGGTGCAGCGCGCCGCGAAAATTAAACAGCTCGCCAACGACCTCTGCGATTGCGTGGGCGGACGGCGCATGCACCCTACCCGGACGGTCGTGGGCGGATTTACCATGCTCCCCGAGAAAAAAGAGCTGGTGCGCTTCAAGGAGCGGCTCAACGAGATCAAGACCGACCTGCTCGATACCGCCGAACTGTTCCGCTCGTTCGCGATCCCTGACTTTTCCCGGGAAACGGAGTTTGTCTCCCTCCAGGGAAACGGCGCGTACCCCTTTATCGGCGGAAACCTCGTGTCCAGCGATGGTGTGGTCAAAAAAGAGCAGGAATACGCTGCGATGACCAATGAATATCTCGTTGAACAATCGACGTCAAAATGGAGCCATCTATCGCGACCATCCTTTGCCGTAGGCGCGCTCGCACGGCTCAATAATAATTTCGCGCTTCTGAATCCGGCGGCACAAGAGGTTTCCGTCAGTTTCGGGCTCAAACCAATAAATCACAATCCCTACATGAACAACATCGCCCAGCTGGTGGAATGCGTTCATGTCGTGCTGGACTCTCTGCGGCTGATCGACGAACTGCTCGGCATGTCCTGGAAAAAACCGCGCCACCCCGCCGTCCCCAAAGCGGGCATTGGCGTAGGCGCCGTGGAGGTCCCCCGGGGGATACTGTATCACTGCTATGAGTTCGACGACGAGGGACGCATCGTCCGCTGCGACTGCGTCATCCCCACAAGCCAGAACCACGCCAATATCCAGCACGATCTCTCCGCTTTGGCTGAACAATGCGCTTCCCAGGGGAAACAGGACCGGGAGATAGAACTCCTTGCCCAGATGCTGGTCCGGTCATACGACCCCTGCATTTCCTGTTCTGTCCATTAGCAGGTTGTTGAAAATCCCGGAAAAAATCCCCCTCCCTGCCCTTCTCGCATGCAGGCGGATCAAAGCAGATTCACCGGAGGTGCGCTCCAGATATGACAGAACCGGATAAAGTTGTTGTGAGATTTAAGGACGGCAGGGTGTTAAAAGGCCGGGTAAAGGATTTCGATCCCGATGCGGTCCAGTTCATCCTGGTGCACCTGGAAAACGGCGGTGAGCTTCAGCTGCCCATCGATGAGCTGAAAGCACTTTTTTTTGTTCACTCACTGGAAGGCGATCGTGAACACCGGGAGCGAAAGGTCTTCGGCATCAGTAAAAAC
>MHDY01000026.1:0-13599 GCA_001803705.1 Nitrospirae bacterium GWC2_56_14
TTCTTCCAGCACCGCCTTGTCGATCATCACCCACTCGTCCCCGGTCCGCTGCATCATCAGTTCCCGCAGCAGTTCGGCAGCCGGATAGCCGGTGCAGCCATATTCCCGGGTGAGCGTGATGCAGGGGCGTGGTTTGGGCAGTTTCTTCCCCGCAAAGATCTTTTCCTTCTGACGGCGGTTGTACTCCTCCAGGGAGCCGATTCGAAGGTCTACGGAGGGAATGAGCAGATTTTCGGGCATAGGCACTCCTTGTAAGCAAAAGTATCAGCCATCGGCCGTATATATCGAGGTACCATGTTTTGAACCTACGGTGCTGCCGATGAAGCGGAATCCTCGCCAGCCATTATTCCACTGCCACCAACCACTTTCCAAGCACCGGATCAACCACTCGCCACACTGGCCTGGAAAATATCCAATCGCGACCTCCTGCGCAATCTATTTCTTTCCTTATTAAAATCATTTATTTGCCGATGAATATAAAAAAATCAGTTGTCCCTGTCGGCTGGCAACAGTAGGTCGCATTCCCATAATAGGAGGTGTGCCAATGCAAGTCGCATTCATTCCTTTCGTAATTCTCGGTATCGCCCTGTTATGTTGTGGTGGATTGGTCATCGCCATCTATAACAGCCTCATCACCGTCAGAAACAATGTTGAAAAGGCTTTCAACAACATCGATGTCGTTCTTCAACAACGAAATGATGAACTCACCAAGCTTCTCGACACGGTCAAGGGATACATGACCCATGAAAAAGAGCTTCTTTCTAAAATAACGGAGCTCAGGACCGGCTACGTTAAAGCATCAGACCTCGCGGGAAAAATACAGATCGAAAACCAGATGGGCAAGCTTCTGGAGCGCCTGCACATGGTGTGGGAACAGTATCCGGACCTCAAGGCGGTGCAGAGTTTTCTCCATCTGCAGGGGCGGGTGTCGGCTGTTGAAGAGAAAATCGCCGATTACCGGGAAACGTTCAATGACGCGGTGAATATCTACAACATCCAGATCGAACGCTTTCCCGACCTGCTTCTCGCCAGGGTGATGAATTTCCAGCGCCACACATTCCTGGATGTCCCCGAGGAGAAGAAGGAAGATGTGAAAATGCAGTTTGCCTGAGAGGGGCGAAGATGGCGCAAAAGATCATCGGGCGCAGTCTGCTCTTCTTTTTCGGTTTCTGTTTTGCTGCTTTCGGAATAGGATTCCTCGGGCTGTTCTGGCTGTGCCTTCTCACCATGACCTTCTGGGGAATGGCGCTGGTAGGCAAGGCGGAAACTGTCGGCGACAAACTTGTGGAAGGGCTCGACTTCCTCTTCGAGAGCAGCGGTTACTTTGTCCTCTTCTGCATACCTGTGATGGTGGCCGGCATAATCGCCCCTTTCCGGGGCTTGTTCATGCTGCTCATCGGCTACGACGAAAACGGCATCACCCATCAATGGGAAAAGCTTCTGCTGTTTCCGGGGCGAGAGTTTGACCTGGCAATTGGCCTCTCGGGGGTGTTCTTCGGTCTGCTGATCCTGGTGTTCGACGGGATCTGGCGCATGAGACAATCACGACAGGTGTTGAACCTGGCACGATCGAAGGCCGGTTCGGCAGCCATCGGCCTTGCCGAATTCCAGGGCGTTGCCCGGTGGGCGGAACCTCTTTCCTCAAACTCTCCTTCAGGGCACGGCATTCCTTCCGACGTGATCATTTTCCACCAGAGCGAGAGCGTCAAAACCGGTCGCCGTGAGTACGAGACGCGGCACTATGAAGGGTGGTCGCGGTTTTTCCTGGAGGATGGCAGCGGCAGGATCCTGGTGGACCCAGGGGGAGCAGTCATTCGTCTCCCGGTGACGGATTCGATCAGCAGGCTATTCTACAAACACACCATAATGGCCCTGTTTTTCCTCGGCCGGAGGATGTACGAAATGATCCTCTCCCGTCATGTGAAGGAGGAGGAAAATGGCACTCTGCGCTACTTGCGCGACGGCGACCCGGTTTACCTGATCGGCAATGTAGAAATCGACAGATCCGCACCACCGGAAGCTACCGGGTCAGAGCGTCTGGTCGTACGACCCCGCTCCGCCGAAGCCTCGGTGGACAACCTTCTGCGCTTCTACTTCGGTGTCTTCAACAAAAAATACCGTCGTGACATCCATGATGTTTTCTTACTTGCGGACACCGGCGAACAAGAGGCGAGAAAGCACATCCAGCACGGGCAGCTATTCTCCATCGGTCTTGCCATTCTCTGGATATCCTTGTCTGCCTGGCTTGCCTGCGGCTTCAAACAGTAGGAGGGACATCCAGTGTCTTCGGCTTTTTCCATACTCGGAATCGTGGTTGCTCTCTTTCTGGGCGGCCTCTTTATTGGTTGGCTCGTCAGTCTGTACAACAGCCTGGTCCAGGTCAGTAACAACATGCGCAAGGCGTGGGAGAACATCGATGTCCTTCTTGTGCAGCGAAATGAGGAACTCCCGAAACTGGTAGAAATCGTCAAAACCTATGCCGGTTACGAACAGGAGGTCCTTCAATCGCTCACCGCCCTTAGGCTGGCCTATTCCAATGCCCGGACCATCAGTGCCAGAACGAACATGGAGAACCAGTTGAGGTATCGTTTGAACAGCCTGCAAGCTGTCGGGGAACGGTATCCCGACCTCAAGGCAGACCGGGCCTTCGGCCAGCTCATGGAGCGGGTGTCGGCGATCGAGGACAGTATCGGTGACCGGCGGGCCTTTTTCAACGAGACGGTGAATATCTACAACACCCAGATCGGACTCTTCCCCCAGTTGATTTTTGCCGCCATGATGGGGTACGGCCGACATCCCTACCTGAAAGAGGCCAGCGGGAGCCAGACGCCGGAGGGCACATGAGTCTAAAGGTCCTTTCGCTACGCCTTGCTGGCTTCGCCTTTCATCTGACACTGCTGGCCGTAATCGTTCCATTCTTGCCTTTGATTGTCCTTTGCTTCACCGTCAAAGTTCTTTTTGAAGCCCTAAAGGAAAAGGTTTCCACGGGACAAAGCGAGCAGGTTCGAGGTGTCATCTTCATCGTTGTCCTGGGCTCACTCTCCATGGCCGGTTTGTCGGCTCCATTGCGCCTTGTTTTTCTGGCCCCCTATCTGCTGCTTGGCCAACCGGCTGGCGGACTGTGGGAGAAACTGTTCATCGACAATGACTGGCTGGTCGCCGATCGGATGATTGGAATACTCGGCGTTACCGCCGTCGGCTTCTGGTGCCTGATCGATGTCGTCTGGCGGTGGCGTCAGGCGACACAGGTGAAAAATTTACCCACGTCCAAAATCAATGCGCTCGCGCCTGGCCTGGTGGAAATCAGGGGCAGGGTACGGCCTGCACATGGTGATGGAAGCGACACAACGGTTATCGAGTCAACACAGCATCCCTTCGATTACCTGAACCTGGCGCAGCGAATCGAACCGTTTTACGTTGATGACGGAACCGGCAGGGTGCTTGTGGATCCCAGGAAATGCAGGGTACGTGCCGGGTGGCTGATGGACTTTTCTGCGGTGTTCGGCGTGCGCGAGATTGTTCTCGAAAGGCGGGTCATGCGTGATGAGAAGAGCGCGGCAACAATCCGCACACTGCGCGAAGGGGACAAGGTTTTTGTCATAGGATGCGCGGAACAGAACCCGTCCGCGCCGGTGGATGCCCTGGGAGCGGCCCGGCTGGTGGTAAGGCCGGCAGAAAGGACACCATGGCACGCAAGTTTGTGGACAACCATCTTCGGCAGCATCAAGCCCCCGAGGGGTAAAGACATTCACGATGTCTTCTTTCTGACGGACGCCGGTGAGGCCAGGGCGCTGGAGCAGATCCGCCAGGGCTTCGTGACGGTCCTGCTCTTCGCTTTTTTCTGGATGTCGGCATCAGCATTGCTGGTATGGTCCACGACATTGCAGGAACGTAGGGAACACCGGCCTGAATCCTGGCGGCCGGCGTACTGGAAGGGACCGAAGCCCCATGCGGACAGGAACATCGTTGACTATGAGCAGAACAGGCAGGTATCACGATTCCAGAAGTGGCTGGCAACTGTCCGGCCCAATTCCTACGAGGCGATCCCGGCGCTTATGGACGCACTCACGGTTGAGAACAGCGTGATGAAGGAAGAGGCAACGAAGAAGCTGCTGCAGCTAATCCCCGGAGGACGCGAGGAGGCACGCGGGGCCGTACCGCATCTCATCAGCAACCTCTCCTGGTATGATGCCCACGTCAAACAGATATCGATCATCGCTCTGGGGGAGTTAGGTCCGGATGCCGCCGCTGCCGTACCCGCCCTGATCGGGCAGATGACGTGCGAGAAGACCAATACCTACGAGGTGGACTGCACAATCCTCCGGGCGGACGCGGCCATGGCGCTGGGAAAAATCGGACCGGAAGCTTCCGCTGCCATACCGGCTCTTGTCGAGACACTGTCATATGAGGATATTTATGTACGGGAGGCAGCGGATAAAGCACTGCGGCGGATCAGAGGAGAGAGCGCTGAAGGACTACTTCAGTGATAGAAATATTGTGGTGGTGATAAACAACCGGGATCGCATCACACGATCGTTTTGACGAGGCGGGATTTGAAAATCTGTCCGAAATGCGGATTTGAAACTACTGCACCCGGCACTGAATGCCAGAAATGCGGGCTCATCTTTGCCAAGTGGAAGGCAAGGATCGCCACCTTCACTGACACACCGTCGTCAGATGCTACCATTGATGTGCATAACAACGACCAGAGGCCAAGAGATGCTTCAAGCGTAGCCGGAATGGAAAAAGAGAGGCGGCCGGAGTTTCTGCGCCGGGTTCCAATGCCGTTGCTCATTCTGCTGTTTTTCCCGGTCATGTTTGTTGTGCTTATCCTGTTGATCGTAATGATGGGTTTTGCCTATGCGCCCTTTCTGGCGCTCGCGTCTGTTCTGATGCACTATTCACACAAACGACCGCCAGAGATATACCTGTATTTCTCCCTGTTCTCCGGAGGGTATGGAGTGCTGTTTGCCGCAACCCTTGCTTCTGCAATTCTCAATAATCTCCGCCTGAGTTCAAATATCCGGACCACAGCCACTTCAAAAGCAGATTCAGTCGCCATGGGAATTGTGGAGATGAAAGGAATTGCCAGAAAAGCCGATGCGGAGTTCGAGGAAGAATTGGTTCGCGGCATAGGAAACAGCAAGCCGGAGGGTGCAGGCGTTGATATTTCAAATGAAATGGGGGAAAAAGCCCTGATCTTCTGTTATGACGAAAGCGTGATCCGTTCACCAGGCGGGCCGGTCAGGAGATTCAAGACCTTTTATCTTGAAGACAGAACCGGTAGAGTGCTTATCGACCCGCGGACAGCTGATGACCATGAAATCATGCTCTCACGCCACGTCGAACGGCACCAGGTATCAAGCGGCGGAGACCCGATCGGGATTACCTGGAAATGGCTCCAGGATGGTGATCCTCTATATGTCCTTGGCACAGCACAAAGGAGGATGATTAACGGGAGGGAAACCGTGGTCATTGCACCTTTTCAGGCCCGGGCCACGATCGGCTATTTCAAGAGGCTGTTTTCCAGGTTTCACATGCTCCACGACACATTTCGCATAGCGGACACCACCGAACAAAACGCGGTGTCCTCCCTGACAGTGCACAACATATGGATGCTCTTCTTTCTCATCATCATGCTGGTGTCCTCAGTCTGGTTGCTCTATTTCTGTTTTGTTCACTTCGGGCAATAAAGCTGCACCCGCTCGCCTGCCATTTTCCCGGTAACGCGACCAACGGCGCCGCGTATCAGCCCATTGACTTCGGGAACTGAAGTGTCGCAGTAGGTTTCATGGTGGCAGTCTCACCCATCACTCTCCCGGATGGAGTTGCTGACTGTACCGTGTCGAAGGGCACTCCGGCATTGAAAGACTGTTTTGTACGCCTGTATGCCAGCCACCTGGGCAAGAACAAAGGCAGGGGGAACCTCCCTGCCTTTGTTCTACAGTGTTGTATGCCGGTTATTTGACCGTTGGAATCTTGTCGATAATTTTGATCTCCTGACTGCCGATGAAAGTATCCCCTTGCGTGGTGTAGCCGACGAGTGTGAGCTTGTTGTAATCACCGATCTTCAGTCCATCGAGCTGCTTGATCTGATTGATGTCGAACTTGGCGACGAAGTAACCTTGGGCGTCATTTTTCCAGAAAAGGATCGGAACATCGTTGACTGTCACTGATGTGCCGACGACGAGACTATAATTGATATCAGTGTGTATGGATAAGACGGTGCCATCGCTTTGAATGTTGAGCACATTTGGTGAGACATTGACCTGGATAGGAATTTCTGTGGCTTCCACCTGGCGAGGAATTACGTAACTGCTCAAGATCATGGCGAGAATCAAACCCAGGAATGCCCCTACGTGTTTGCTTCTCATGTTCCTCCTCCTTTCGCTATTACAGGTGAAATGTTCTCCTAGTACCGCTGCTGTCCGTTTCATGGCTTCCTCCTTGGAATATAATTCCCTCCCTCTGTGGAAGATTTCCATGTTTCGTGCCAGCTTGAATTCTAATGTAAGTTGCCAATATCGAACGTGTTTATGTGTCGTAGGCACAATTCGCAAGTCACTTCCGGTGCAAATCCTTGCACCGCAGTGCAACCGTTTGCACCGAAGGGGCAAAGACAATAACGGGGACAGAGTTTGTTTTCTGTCCCCCGTTCACTCCCGAAGATAGGCTCGCCCCCCTGATTTCAGCTTCTCAGCTTCGCATACATCGCCATCAGCTTCGTCCGGTACAGGTGCTTCAAGGCCGCTTCGTCCTCACCGATTGGCTTGACCGGCACCAGGTCTATGACCTCTGCCGGGCTGAGATCCGATTCGAACATCGTGGCAACAGCCCCCCTGACCATGTCGGCTATGCCGCATTCGACGGCATCTGCTGAAAGCCCGAACGACTTCCCCAGCTCAATCAGCTCGTACAGTTGAAACCAGAAATAGGTAGGTCCCATAGCAGTCAGGACCGCATATGCCTCGATGTCCCGTTCGGGAATTTCCGGGCAGGCTCCCAGGACCTGGAAGAGCACCTTCAACTCTCCCTTTTCCGAAGGAGTGAGAGCTGTAGAGAAAGCCACCGGATTGTGCCCGCTGTTGACAATGGACGGAGCATTTGGGTTCATCCTGACAATCCGCTTGAACCCGCCCAGCCCTTCGGAGAGAGCCGCGATCGAAATCTTGGGTGCCAGGGAGACAACGATGGCTTCTGGTTGGAGTGACGTGGCGATCTCTCCAAGGATTTCCTTCAAAGCCGGCGGGTGGAGTGCCAGAAAGACAAGCTCGTTCGCCGCGGCTTTTCCGTTGTCATTCGGCGCGATGATGACGTTGGGAAACTCCGCCCGCAAGGCGTTCAACGTCCCCACGTTCTCATCACTCACCGTTACATGGTCGGGCATCTGCCCGGCCCGTCTCAGCCCTCCCAATATGATCCGCGTTATGCGTCCACCGCCAATGAAACCGATTGTCCTGCCGATCATTCTCGTCCCTCCTTTTCGCTGTTAACGTTACGTTGCATCAGTATATCTTCGTGAACTCAAACAGTTTAGATGTAGTACATGGATTACCGGATGGTTACAGTTTGCAGTTTTTGCAGCTGTAACCATATATTTTTGCAATAACTGTATTTGCCCTGCTGGTGAGATTGGCATATATTCATGGCTATGGGGATCACTGTGGGGAATGAAAACGGTAGGAACCCGCCTCTTTACGCGGAAATCTCGGCCAGGATAGGAGAGATGATCAGGAAGGGGACGTACCGGTCCGGTGAACGGATACCGTCGGTGAGGGCTTTGAGCCGACAGATGCGCGTCAGCATCAATACGGTACTGGGTGCCTACGCCGAACTGGAGAGAGCAGGGGCGATAGAAGCGCGTCCCCAGTCGGGATTTTATGTCCGGGTGCGTTCGGAAGCCGACATTTGGCAGCCGCCTGTCAGGGCGGTCGCGGAGATTGCCCCGAGCAGCGTGATCCTGGGCGACACGTCCCTGGCGATCATGGAAAACATCGCCGGTACCGATCTGCTGCCGCTCGGGAAATGTCTGCCGAATCCGGACTTCTTGCCGGTGGACAAATTGAACAGGATACTTGCCACGGAGACACGGCGGTTCAGGGTCCAGAGCATATCGTACGCTGCGACACAAGGCGTTCAGCGACTCCGCATGCAGATAGCCAGGCATTCTCTCGACGCCGGATGCTCCCTTTCTCCCGACGACATCGTCATCACGTCGGGGTGCGTGGAGGCGTTTTCCCTGGCGCTGCAGACCGTCTGCCGGCCGGGGGATACCGTGGCCGTGGGATCGCCGGTTTACTCAACCTTCCTCAAGTTCATGCAGTGGTTGGGACTGAAGATTCTTGAAATACCGTCAGATCCGGTCGAAGGGATGAACCTGGACGTGCTCGCCTATGTGTTGCGGAAGAACAGGGTCAATGCATGCATTATAATCGCCAATTTCACCAATCCCCTCGGGAGTCTTATGCCGGATGGGAAAAAGCAGGAACTGGTGGAGCTGCTGGCAAGATACGACATCCCCCTTATCGAGGATGATGTGTACGGAGACCTTTCTTTTGCCGCAACCCGCCCCGTTTCCGCCAAGAGTTTCGACCGGAAGGGGCTGGTGCTGTACTGTTCCTCCTTCTCCAAAACCCTGGCGCCGGGCTACCGTGTCGGCTGGATTGTCCCCGGCAGGTTTCAGCGGCAGGTGGAGCAGCTCAAAGCACTATTCAACATCGCCACCGCTTCGCCGAACCAGTTCGCCATGGCCGAGTTTCTCGGCAATGGCAGCTACAGTCATCACCTGCGGGTGCTGCGCCATGTCTATGCCCGGCAGACGGCTCGAATGCGTGCCTCAGTTCTTCGTTATTTCCCGCCTGGAACGCGAGTCAGCAGCCCCAAAGGGGGGTATTTTCTGTGGGTTGAATTGCCGGAAGGGCATGATTCCCTGAAGCTTTACGAGGCGGCCATGGGAGCGGGAATCAGTATTTCTCCCGGAACTATATTCACCCTGGACGAACGATTTGCAAACTGCTTCCGGCTCAATGCATCGTTCTGGTCGGAACGCATGGAAGAAACAATGGAGCGCCTGGGCAAAATGGCTGAGTAGAACAAGACATTGAAAACCATAAAGGAGCGGCGGAGCGTCAGGACCTTTTCCCGGGAAGAGATAGCGGATGAACAGATCCGGATGCTTCTCGAAGCGGCTAATGAGGCTTCTTCAGCCCACAATCAAGCAGTCCTGGTGGTTCATCGTCCTGAAGGGGGAAAAGAAACACAAGCTTGGCGAACTGGTGGCGGAGAGCGCCTCCCGCTTTTCCCGGCCGGCACAGGCCCTGCTCCGCATGGGCACGCAGCATCGCCAGTGCTCCGGTCGTGATCGCCGTTGCCAACAGCGGCTCTCTGATAGAACACGGTACGGAGTTATCAAGGTGGAAAAGGAGATGGCGTACGACTTCTTCAGAACCATGGAGATCCAGAGTTCTGCGGCGGCAGTTCAGAACCTGCTGCTTGCGGCGACATCCATCGGCTGGCAACCGTTTGGCTCGGCATAATGTTTCTGATGAAGGACGAGGTACTGGCATTTATTGGCGAGTCTGAAGGGGAATTCATGGTGATTGTCCCGATCGGGCATGCCTCCAGGGAGGGCGGCCGTGGCTCTGTGAAAGAACCGTTCGAGATGAAGGTAACGTACCTTGAATGATGGAAGCGGGGACTCAGTGGGGTTCCCTGTGTCCATGGGGACCCTTTACCTCTGCATATTCGGTGGGGTGCTTTTGACCTTTTTCCAGGGTGGGAGCCGGCTTTCAGTATTCACAGGATCAGGAGGACTGCTGTCGAGGGTTTTTTGAATCAATTCGGCTGAGCGCCGGATATCACTGAGATTGCGCGGCCTTCCATCGGCACAAGCCAGATGGTAGATAACGTCATGGATAGTGTCTGGAACAACTCTCAGAAGATGATACGGGTTCCTTTCATCCCATACAATCTGCTCGTTTGATAACATGTAATGACTATCTGCAGAGTTGATTTCTTGAGATTTACAGCTCACCACATACCGAACCTTATACCACTCGAATTCTTTTCCTTTGTCTATACCCGCCCCGTGTAATGAAGTCGATGCTTTTCCCGGCAATGAAGAATAATTGGTACGTACCCAAATGGAAATGTCATCCAATCCTGGCTCACCTAAGGATGTATCCAGATAATATCTGGCAAGGAGGGCATTGGCTTTCGATTCCTCCGTCTTTATGTGGTACCACTCGGCAGCATACGAATTGAAGGCTACCACGAGTACCATAACCATGGAGATGATGCTTTCCCGCATCCCGGTTCTCCCTTGTCACATTATGATTGGCAACATTTAGTTGCTAATGGATCCTGTAATTAATTCTATTGTTCGAGCAGGAGAAGTCGATCTCCTTGCTGTTCATTCGAATAATCTTGCCTGTGGCAAGATCAAATTTCTTCACAAAAATCATCAGCTTTTCGGGGCTATAGCTATAAGTGCCGACGATGAAGTCCTTGTTTATCCCGTCTTGTCGAATCGATTCGTTGTCCCTGGTCAGGACTCTGAGGCCCTTGTCGCTCAAGGAAAAGTACCTGGCCAATTCGGCCTGCTGGATTTCATAGCCGCAGACCGAACTGAGGGCGCTTCGCATTACTTCCCCCATTACGATGCCTGCAGAGCCTGGCTTGAGTGTATCCAGTTCGACGAAGTCGGTGACGAGAACAGCTTTGCCTTTTCCACACATTCCGCTGTCGGTACCGGAGCATCCGACCGGTTGGCTTACGTCACAGCATATTCCCTGCGCCAGCTCCGTAAACAGGCATTTTAGGTCTAAAAGGTCCAGACGCTTGTCAACGGACTGGTAGCATGCGTTCCCTTGCTCCTTATCAACCTCCCGGCCTCCTTCGTGGCAGATCGTAGTCGTAGCGCATGCTGATACATGAAGGAGGAAAAATATGAGGATTGCCAATTTGTTCAGAATCACCTTCACTTGGCATCACCTACAATCTTCATTGACGATTTGCCATACAAAGAGTCATAGAGCAGCCCTTCAGCATAACCGTTCAAGGGGAGATGGACTTGTCCGGCAGAAGAGACGATCCCGGTTTCAATGTCAATTACGCGTGCATTGACAATGATATGATTTCTGTTGACGGAGTAGGTTCCGGCTACTATGCCGCCCACCTTGTACGTATCCCTTATCTTGTTTATGTCACGGCTGAGAGAGAACTCTCCCGTCTCGTTGATTATCACATCTTTCGTCAACCGCACATCGAAGATATTCCAGTGACGGACCTGTAGTTCATGAATGAGATCCTCGGAAATAAGTCTGCCTAGGCTGCTGGTCTCGTTGAGTCTGTCCAGATCGGCAAAGACGGTGACGATGAAGGTATTTGTCAGCACCTTTTTATCCAGATTGCGTTCCAACTGGTCCGCCAGGAAAATCATCTGGGAATTGAAATTTCCAACCTGAGTCAGGCTTTGCTGTATCTGCAGTGGTTCGTTCACAACATACCGCTGACCGGAATAGATGACATCCCAGCTCTCTGGCTTTCCCACCTGCTGGTTGCTGGTACTGCAGGCATTGAAACGGCAGGGAGCGCAAGACACCAGAAGCGCCAACACTACTACAAACAGTGGTATACGGTATAATAAGGTCATTTGGTACGTCTCCTTTTATCTCTCAGTGAAGACTGTCTGACGATAGATGTACTCTGTTCTCATGGAGTCATACTGATAATTCTTTGCACGATAGGAAATAGGGTAGTCAGCGCAGGTGCGATCCCAGACTATATCGTACAAATTCTCGGTAAGACATACCGTATTATTAGTGCACGGAGTGAATACCTTTGTCCTTGTGCCGTCGCTTAAAACAGTTGAAGTTGCACATCCGGCCAGTAACAGCACCATCAATGACAGTAACAACAGGCTTTGCAAAATCCTCATTGCATACCTCCGGTTATAAGTGGGAATTGGCTGACGTTCTTGGAGTACTATCGACATCGTTGGAATATTCTTTAATTATCCAATTGAAAATTTATTTTAAGTGCTGTGGTACGTAGGCAGTTGCCGGAGGATGAATAACGTGTAGTGGTGAATGAGGTTGTATATGGTCTGAAAGCCTCAGCGGGACGTGCAGTGGGGGCAGGGGGATATAATCAAGGCCAGCGCACGGATGTCTGGCCGGTCGGGGGCTTAATGGTACCTTTAATCTTCTGATTTGATGGCCATTCCCAGTGAGCAGCCGTCTGATGATTCCGCCTGCTATGCCTGTAATATCCGACCACCAATCCGCACCCTTCCTATCTTTCCTGCTGGAGAAAACCGCTTTAAACCTTAATCGACATATGGTAATAGTTCTCCTGCATGACGGGCATACCGAATCGTTTGGGGAGAGAACTGATGTCCATTGACGCACTTTTTCAGAAAGCTCACGAAAAGCACCGGCAGAAGAAGTTCGAAGCAGCTGCGAAGCTCTACCGGGAAGTGCTTGGCTTCCAGCCCGACCACCTGGACGCCAACTATCTGCTGGGTACGGTTTACGCCGAGACGGGCAGGGAGGCCGAGGCCGAACCGTACCTGGTGAAGGCGGCGGAGCTGGATCCGGCATCCCCCTACATCAAGATCAACCTTGGCAATGTGTATAAGCTCCAGAAGAAGTATGACAAGGCGCTGGAGCAGTTCGCCGCCGCCCTGGCGCTGGACGATAACCTGCTGCCAGCCCATTTCGGCATCGCCACCGTCATGGAAAAGACCGGTGACTATTCGGAAAAGATGGCGCACCATGTGAACCGGGCGCTGGCGATTAATCCGAACATCCCCCAGTTGCACTATCTGGTCGGCAACGTCCTGGCAAAAATGGGAATGTACGAGGAGGCGCTCAAGTCATTCAAGAATGTAGTGACGCTTGATCCGGGCTATCGTGACATTCACCTGGACATCGGGCTGTGCTGCCTGCAGATGGGGAACAAGCAGGATGCTGCTGCGGCGCTGCGGAAGGCGGTCAAAAAGAACCCGTCATCAGTGCCGTGCCGCTACTATCTCTGCGAAGCCGAGGGGAAGACACCGGACCCGGCATTGCAGCAGGCTTTCGCCGAAGCAGCAGGTTGTTGAAAACCAGCCATCTCGCCGCCGTCCTCGAAGGCGGCGCCATATTCGCACCCTTCCGCCGCCGGCTCCTCCTCAGGCTCCTCGACGTAGCGCTGCTACGCCTGCGGGCCATCGGTTGTCGCCTACGACGGAATCATCGCGAATCTGTCGCTGCTATTGTTTCTGTGGTCCGAAGCGAAGCGCTGCTATGCCTCCGCGGGGCTTGCTGCGGGTGCGACGATCTGACTGGTTTTGAACAACCTGTTTTTTCAAATGATTGAAAACCAACCAGCCATCTCTTAGGGGCGGTTCAATGTTCTAAGTTCCAGGTTAAAGGCTTGAACCCTGAACTTTGAACCTTGAACCTTGAACCGGTTCTCTAGCAAAGGACAAAATAATGGGATTCTTCGACAAGATGTTCGGCAGCAAGAGTGAGGGGACGAATGACGTGCAACAGGAGGGGGCCGACTTCGTCACTGCGCTGCAGATGCACCTGCGCGGCGAGCTGGAGCCTGCCA
>MHDY01000026.1:13730-14480 GCA_001803705.1 Nitrospirae bacterium GWC2_56_14
GCTGCGGAGGATGAGACAACCATCTCCCGCGCCGTTGCCGGCGATTTGGTGGCCTTGCTGCACGAGGAGCCGTTCCTCAAGGTGCCCGATGTTGCGGAGGTGGTCATTCTGTTGGGAGACACCCTCAAGAGCCACGGTTTTACCCAGGAAAGCGCCGTCTGCTTTGAAGTCGCCGCAGGCCTTCTCCCGGACCATGCCAATGTTCTCCATAAACTGGGGGACACCCTGCACGACCTGCGCATGTTCGATTACGCCGATAAAGTGCTGCAGGAAGCGCTCCGGCTGGCACCCAACCACTGGGACTCCCTGTACACGCACGCAGTGCTGCTCCAGGACCTCGGGCGGTTCGACGAGGCGCTGGAACAGTACGAGAAGGCCGTGCGGCTCAACCCCGACCATGTGAAGTGCCGGAACAATTACGGCGCCGCACTGATGACGGCGAACCGGCTGGACGAGGCCCTTGAGCAGTGCAGCGCGGCGGAACGGCTGGAACCTTCGTTCCCGCTGGCCAAGGTCAACCTGGGGAACATCAATCTGCTGAAGGGGGATGCCGAAGCTGCCCGTGCATGCTTTGAAATGGCCATTTCCCTGGATGAAACTCTCGCCCTGGCACACTTTGGCCTCGGTTCGGCGGAGCAATCGCTGGGTGCCAATGGGGAGCGGGTTCGACAGCTCTACCTGCGGGCGATCGAACTCAACCCGGCATTCGCTGAGTTCCACCACGCGCTCGGCAGACTGCTGGCGCGGGAG
>MHDY01000027.1:0-7872 GCA_001803705.1 Nitrospirae bacterium GWC2_56_14
TAAAACCGGACATTCAGTCTGCTCTGTTTGTCCTGATCTGCTGACCTGTCTAATTCAACTGATTTTCAATGCTTTTAGTAGAACAAAAACAACATGGCCTTGAGCGGTAACCGCTCAAGGCCATGTTCATGTTCGGCAGTGCGTGATGGAACGCACCAGGGAAGCGCCTTTTGCTACAAGTCAACCTCTTCTGAGACTTCGCCATGCAGCTCATCCCGCCGCAGTGCTCTATTGATCCAGAGAGTGTTCACCATCAGGCCCAGCACCAGGCACAGACCCAGGCCGTTCAGAAAGGTGAGCATTCGCAGAACGATATAGTCCCAGGAACTGCTGATCGCAATGTACTTCGGGTTCATTACGATCATGCCGATGCAGAAAAAGACAGCCGCGGCAAGAAAGTTCAGTATTTCTCTATTGTTTTGTATTTTCATGGGCTTCATGGGGAAATAGTACCTCAAAATATCCGGCCGGTAAATCCCCCGGTCAGGGTAATTTAAGGGTATTACTTGCCTGCAGTGCCGTTCACGGCACCTTCAGCTCCGACGTGCAGAATGCGCAGCGTGTCGCTCTGACCGGTACGTTCGACAGACAATAGGGGCATTCCCTGGTTGTCGGGGTCGCGGGAGGCGCTTCCTCCTTCCGCCTGAGCCGCGCAACACCTCTGATCAGCAGAAAGATGACAAAGGCAACGATCAGGAGATTCACCACTGCATTCAGAAAAACTCCGTAGTTAATAGTTGCCGCGCCTGCGGCCTTGGCCGCGGCAAGCGATTGATAGGGAACGCTTGACAGGTTGATGAAGAGATTGCTGAAGTCCACGTTCCCTATGATGAGCCCCAGGGGCGGCATCAAAATATCGCTCACCAGCAGGGTCACGATCTTGCCGAAGGCCGCACCGATGATGACCGCCACAGCCAGGTCCAGCACATTGCCGCGCATGACAAAATCCTTGAAATCCTTAAGCATAGGGGGTCCTCCAGGTTAGGGTTATGAACGCTGCCACGTGAGCCACGCAGTAAAAAGCTTTTTCACGAACGGCGTGAGCCGTGTACGGTTGTACTGATCGGCCAGTTTCCTGATAGCCTCGGCCTGCGTCGGATAAGGATGGATCGTCCTGCCGATGGCCGAGAGGCCGAGCCCGGCGGTCATCGCCAGGGAAAGTTCGTTGATCATCTCGCCGGCATGGCGCGCCACGATCGTGGCTCCCAGTATCCTGTCGGTCCCTTTTCTCAGATGCACGCGCGCAAATCCCTCCGGTTCGTTGTCCAGAAGCGCGCGGTCCAGCTCGGCAAAGGGAACGGTCAGCGTCAGCACCGGAATGCCCCGGTCCGCGGCGTCCTTTTCGTACATGCCCACATGGGCGACCTCGGGATCGGTATAGGTGCACCAGGGAACGACCAGCGCTGAGGTTCTCTGCCTTCCCTTGAACAGCGCATTGGCGATCACGATACGGGCCAGCGCATCGGCAGTATGCGTGAACTGGTAGGGGGAACAGATGTCACCGGCTGCATAGACACGCGGGTTCGAGGTCCGGAGCATATCGTTTACGCTAACGCCCTTGTGCGGGTCATAGGCAACACCCGCTGCTTCAAGGTTCATCCCCTCGACGTTCGGCTTCCTGCCCGCACTGACCAGAATCTCGTCCCCCGCAAGTTCCCGAGTTGCGCCCTGCTGCTCCACGAAAAGAATTTTTTCCGCGCCCCGTTTTTCGACCTTCAAGACCTTCGCGTTCAGCACGAGCTGCACTTTGTCGCGCAGCATCGACTGCTGTACGATCGCTGCGGCATCAGCGTCCTCCCGCGAAAGCAGGCCATGCGCGGTTTCGATGATCGTTACTTCGCTCCCCAGGCGCGCGAACGCCTGCGAAAGCTCGCACCCCATGGGACCGCCGCCGATCACCAGAAGTCTTGCCGGGGCCTTGGTCAGCCAGAAGACGTTCTCGTTGGTCAGATAGCCTGCCTCCGCCATGCCGGGAATAGGCAAGGCTGCCGCCCGCGCACCGGTGCAGATCGCCGCCTTCTTGTAGACGAGGACCTTGCCCCCGACCTCGATACGATCGAGCCCGACGAATTTCCCGCTGCCCAGAAACACGTCGACCCCGAGCTCGTTGCTGAACCGCGCAGCGGAATCATGGGAACTGATCCCGGCCCTGACGCTCCGCATCCGCTCCATGGCGGCTCCAAAGTCGATCGATACCGGGCCGCAGTGTATGCCGAAGGCCGCTCCGATCTTCACGTCATGAGCCGCGCGGCCCGCCCTGACAAGCCCTTTGGACGGAACGCAGCCCGCGTTCAGGCAATCGCCGCCCATCAGGTGCCGCTCGATGAGCGCCACTTTCGCTCCCAGGCCCGCTGCTCCCGCTGCGCACACCAGCCCTGCCGTGCCTCCGCCGATGACCACGAGGTTATAGCACGCAGCCGGTTCGGGATTCTTCCAGCCTGCGGGATGAACGTTGTTGACGAGGGCCTTGTTATACTCGTCCTGCGGCAGCATCAGGGGTTTCTGTTCCATGAGAAAACCTCTATTTCAAACGGCAATCTTTACCGCGAAGGCGCGAAGAACGCGAGGACGTCAAAAAAAGACTTTCGCTTTAATACAAGATCTACAAGCTTTCCTCGCGACCTTCGCGCCTTCGCGGTGAAAAGGTCTTGTTCCAGTTTGTCCGGGTAGACACCGACGTTACGCCTCCATGCTCCTCTTCGCCGCATGCGCCGCAGCGCCCAGGAGGGCAGCCTGGTCGTTCATGATGACCTTCACCGGGATGCGCGTAACGATCGGCGAAAGACGGCCCTTGCTGGTGAAGGCCTTCATGAACGCGCCGTCCTTGAGCTTCCACCTGATCTTCGGCGCTATGCCGCCGCCGATGAACACCCCGCCCGTGGCCATGACCTGCAGCGCCAGGTTCCCTGCCGCGGCGCCGTAAATGGAGACGAACAGGTCCAGCGTTGCTTCGCAGAGCCTGCTTTTCCCCAGCCGCGCGGCTTCCGAGATCGCAGCAGCCGGGTCTTCCTGCTCCATCTGCAAGGACAACCAGGCCGGCTCTTTGCCGTATTTTCCCGTGTCGCGAAGGAACCGGTAGATGCTGAACAGACCGGACCCGGACAGGATCCGCTCATAGCTCACATGGCCGTATTGTTCGAACAGATACCGGAGCAGTCCCAGCTCCAGGCGGTCCTTGGGTCCGAAGTCCACATGGCCGCCTTCCGACGGCGAAGGGATATGGCGCGCGCCGTCCCAGAACAGGATCGCCGAGCCGAGGCCGGTCCCGGCCGACAGGAGCGCCCGGTTGCCGTCGGCCCGACTGCCGCGGTTCAGGGTCATGAAATCCCCGGGCTGCATGACCTCGATGCCGTGGGCGTTGGCGACCAGATCGTTTACCAGCGAGACGGTGCGAAGGGAGAGAAATTTCTTAAGTGATCGCTCGGAGATCTTCCAGGGAAGGTTGGTGGCAACGGCCGTGCCGGAAACAACGGGCCCGGCCACGCCAAAGGTCGCAGCGGACAACTGCTCCTGCCCCTGAAGGAATATTGCTATGACGCTTTCAAGATCGTGGAAATTGCCGCTGGGGTAGGCCTGCGACAGGAGCAGGCGGCTGCCGGCGCTGTCCACGCGGAAAAGTCCAAGCCGCGTTTTTGTGCCACCCACGTCCCCGGCAAGGACCACTCGTGATCGTGAAGTTTTTTTCATTGTACCTCGCATGATAAGTTTAGGCAGGAAACCTTGGATCAAATTCTATTCAAAAAGGCAAAAATTTTTCTCGCAAAGCTCGCAAAGGGCGCCAAGAAAATCAAAAACAAGGCTTGCCTCTGCCTCTTAAAACCAAAAAAGATTTTTGACTCAAGGTTCCCTTTGCGTCCTTTGCGACCTTTGCGAGAGACGCCTTTCGCTTTTATCTTGTATTTTCGTCTTTTCGGAGCTGGCCGACCGGCCCGCTAGGTTGCTGCTCCCACTCACGTGGACCCCTGCCCGGCCGTGCAGCCGAAGCAGTGGTCGTCCACGCTTATGTTCCTGCGGCCGAGAGCGGCATGATCGAACTCACCGATATGCTGCGGCGCGTCAGGCGCCACGGGAATTCCGAGCACCTGGTTGAAGTCGCAGTCATAGAGCCTGCCGTCCCATCCCACGCTCACCAGCGACCGGCACATGATCCTTTCAAGGGTGGCAGGATTGAATGCTGAGGCGAGCATGTCCAGATAAGCTCCGCTGTTTCCGCTCTTGACCAGTGCTTCGCCGAACCTGCCGACCGGCATATTGGTAAAAGCGAACAGTTTGTTAAATACTATACCATACCGTGCTTTCAATTCTTTTTTGTAATCCGCTTCAAGCGCACTCTGCGCAGGGGCGAGAAAAGGTCCCGCGGGATTATAGACCAGGCTCAGGGAAAGTTTGCCTGATGCATCTCCATACCCCAGGCTGTTGAGCCTGCGCAGCGCGTCGATGCTCTTTTGGTACACACCGTTGCCCCGGATGGCATTGACGTTCTGTTCGAGGTAGCACGGGAGGGATGCGATCAGCTCCACTTCATGGTCCCGGTAAAATTCAGGGAAGATTCCCTTCCCCTCCTCAAAGAATACCGTAAGATTGGTGCGGGAAATGACCCTTTTTCCCATTTTTCTGGCGCTGCCGACGAGCAGGGGGAACAGCGGGTTCAATTCCGGAGCTCCGCCCGTGATGTCCAGCGTTTCGATGGAGCTGTTCTTCAGCACCTGCAGGACCGCATCGACCGTGTTTTTTCCCATGGTCTCTGAGCGGCCAGGTCCGGCGGATACATGGCAATGATTGCATGCCATGTTGCACTGATAGCCCATGTTGACCTGCAGGACTGTTATGCCGTTCGCTGCCAACGGCTCGCTGCTGACGGATCGTACTGTATCCAAGAACTTGCTTTTCTTCATAGACAACACCTACATTCTAAAATCAACCACGAAGCGCACTGAGAAAACCATTTTTTTGAACCACAAATCCTTTTGACAGAATATTAGCATACCACGGTATATGTTGGAATTCAAAAGGATGCACAGGCGACTTTTACAAGCCGGAGAAAATGCAGCCGCTAGTCAAGCGCCCCATGTTCTTTCGCAGTCTTGATCCAGTGTTCGGCCAGTTCGGCAGGATTTGCGCCCAGACCACGGCCAAGGTGCAGCGCCAGGCCCATCATTAATTCCGATGCTTTGCGGAAATCGGCGACCTTGTCCAGCGTGCCAAATGATTCCTGAGCTTTCAAGAGGAGGAGATCGTGATGCTGATGGGAAAAAGCCACGGGATCATGTAATCCATCCGTTACCTCAGGGAGCATCAGCAGATCGATCCACTGGGGACCAAGCCGGACCTGCAATTGCTCGGGCTCTTCTCTCCCCATCTCTCGCCAGAGACGCAAGGTCTGCCGGTCACCCGATTCGGCCAAACCGCTTTCCAGCAGAAGGGCGAAAGCGCTGTCAGCTAAATTTTGCATCAGTTCGAGATACTCATCCTGGGCAACTTCGAAGCGCTTCGTTGCCTGTCCTTCAATGTAGGCGGCGATACTCAATTGAGGTAGATGTAAGACTTCCGGACACCCTTCCAGACAGGGGAAATCTCTCCCCTGGTGCATGTAGTGCAGTTCCTCGCCCTGTCTTTGGCGGCCAAGAGGATATAACCGGCAGGCCAAGGGGCGCCCCAAATGCACGCTGCATCCAAAATCGGGTACATACTGGCTGCACGCCGGCTGCTGTCTCCATCCGGGTGCGCCATCAAAACGCAACTGGATGCCGCCAAAATCGCAGTATTGATCACGAAACGCCCTCGGGGTCAGTCCTTTTGCTTCAGACAGACACGCCAGTTCCCACGGGTTCAGCCTGACAGTTTTGCCGTGACAGCAGGTGCCTGAACGTGAACAAGTAAGCGGCAGATTATCAGTAAGGGTGAGTTTGGTCGTGACCGACATTGTGGGTTTTCCTTCGGTATTCCATTTGCTCAAATTGTTGCATAACACGCGGGTGAGACACGCCTCTCCGTGTTGCGTTCTTTAATGTTGAACAGCGCCTTAGTAACCGGGCGGAACTCAATTGCTGAGGAAGACATACTGTTTCAACAAATCGACTTTTCCAAGCGTATAGTCAAAAGGCAGCACGCGGGGAATTTGATATATCGGATTGACCCTCTTTTGCAGTTCCGCGAGCACGGGCATCGGCAGGAGAAAATGGTTCAGGATGACCTTGGCCGGAACTACGAATATCCTGCTGTCACGGACCTCCAGACGGAGCGCTGCATACCCTTCAAAGCGATCGTTTACCATGAACTTTTCGACGAGCTTTCTGTTTTTCGGGGGTATCGTACCGGCCGGAACGCTGAACTCCAGCTCAATATACGGGGGGCTGAATTTGATCAGAAATTTGTCGTAGTGAAAGTTCATCCTCCTCGCCGTTCTAATGAATTCATTCTTTATCGTTTGTTCCGAGAGCAGGAACCTGACGGCGAGATCCGAGTACGAAGTAATTTTGACGGTGTTTGCATTTCTTAACGCCTTGAGATCGATCTTCGGATCGGTATACTGCACGGTGACGTAGTCGACCGGGACACCGTTCATCGGGAGCGATACGAATTTCATGAACAAGGACTTCAGGTCGCCGCTTTTGTTGTCCCCGGTGTTCGTCTTGATCTCTATTCGTTCACACTTCACCGTTTTTCTCAGCGCTTTCGCAATCTCACCGTCAAGCGATTCCCGGGAATAGAGGGTGGACGCGCCGGATAAAAGTACGATTACAGCCGCCAAGGCGGTGATCAAGAAAATACTGACGGGATAGCTGACAAATCTATTTTTGATAAAATCTGCCGTCTTCAAGATAGAGGTCCTCTGCGTTATAGAGTTTGGGATTCGGTACGCTGATGCGATAGTGGCCGGCGCCGTTGGTCTCGGACAGGGCGTACAGGTACGGTGTTCCGCTCGCGGGATCGTTGCCGATACGATCAAGAAACGCGGGCTGAAGTTGTTCTAATTTTCTGGGGTATTCCATATGAACGACGAAGTAGGCCTCGACGGCTTTTGAAAGGTTCTGCAAATCCGTCTGAACCTGTTCTCGGGACGAAACGTACGTCTGTTTCGGCGGTTCATAGTTGTTGACGCCCCCTTTCCAGTAAAGGACGGCAACATAACCAAGGATAACCGCTGCAATCGCGATCAGGATGGAAAAAAATACGATGAGTCTATTCTTTCGCATAGGCTGACTTCCTATCTCATGGCGTTATCCCGGCAACCAATGCATGACCGTGTCTGCTCAGGAACAACATTGTGATTTCTTCATTTTACCTGATGCACAATCAATTATCCCGAACGTTTCTTCTCATGCCGCGGTCGTAACTAATTGGAAATCAAGTGGGGCACTCGAGAGAATATCGGTGAGGCGTTTTCTCTAAAACATATTCCGATGATCTTCGAACCCGACATTGTGGGCTTTCCTTCTGTATTCCATTTGTTCAAATTCTCGCATAACCGCGGGTGAGACGCGCGTCTCTTGCGCGTGCAGGCCCTATCACAGGATCATTTTATGCTGCATCGTAGGGCACAAGGTCCCACTGTATTCCGCAGACTTTACACTGAGCCACCAGCCAGTTGCGGCTGACGTCTTTACTGGTTCTAATTTTTTGACCGCACGTAGGGCACTGCACATTGTAGAGACGGTAACGCGTGTAGATCAGAGTCACAGCGACTGTAACACCAAAAGCGGCAGACAGAGTCCACCCCAAAGTCGTGAGACCATTCTTTAGGAAGTATAGACCTCCGGCAAAAAGAACAGCAGCCAGTATCCATGCTGGCCAAAAGAATCGCTGCAAGGATTTTTGAATTGTTGGGTGTTGCTGCAGTTTCATATCATTTATGTCCTGTGGAAGTTCGGC
>MHDY01000027.1:7885-9193 GCA_001803705.1 Nitrospirae bacterium GWC2_56_14
TGCCTTGTTTCACTTAGTTCTACAGGACCTGCCGAATTTAAAATATAACGCGCCGGTCACGCGCCGCCCTTTGGCGCGTCCCTGTGGTACCGGCAGGTTGGGATCAGCACTGTGAACATTCACGCCAAGTATCAATAAAACAATCTCAATCGTCCAGCTTCTTTGCTTTTCTTCTCCCAGGCATTAGCCATCCAAAAACGAGCACTTCTATTACCATCCTAATTTTATCGAGCCATGAATACTCTTTGGCTGATTCTTCGGGTTCTTTCTTCGTCTTTTCAAAATAATCTGTCAGTAATTCATTGGCTCGCTCATACTGATCATCTTGAACTTCGATCATTTTTGCATTGAATAGTCCTATTCGTGGACCGACTTCCAGAGAGCCAAAGTTGTCATTTCTTACGAAATAGGTGATACCTTCAGAATCTAGAATGCTTTTCAATAACGCCAATTCACTTTCATTTTGCGGCGAATATAAATGAACGTAGTTGACATAATTGATCGCACGCACTGCTTCTTTACTCGGCTTCGCTACCTCGTGAATCAAACTGTCCACTAAAGGCACTTCGCAGTCCGGGCAAGTAAGAAGCAGCCATTTAAACTTATTTTTGCACTTGGGGCAAAACATAATAACCTTTCAAAACTAGCGACGCGAATCACGCGCCGCCCTTTGGCGCTTCGCTGTGAACCCCGCTCGTTGTCGTCATGACTTGGTGATCTGCTTCAACAACCAATACATAGAAAAAGCACCCAGAAGCATTAAGACGATGCTCAGCATTTTCGGTCCCGGCATCAATACTGCCTCACTTGGATCATGTGGATTGAAATAGACTTTTACTTTGCCATGATCCCTAAATAGGGGTTTTAAAAACTCAAAGTCTTCGCTAAAAGTAAAACCGAAACTTGTATTAGTTGAAGTGTATAGGCAACCGGCAATAATGTAGGAAATGCTTATCTCTTTACCCAGGGTTGGTCCCATTACGTACCCTGCAACTTGATCGAAACGAGGTGGTGTCGGATAATAATTAAGATAAATATCACCTTCTGTTGTGGGCCAACTACGTGCTTTAATATCCTTATAAAGATCTAGGACCTGTATAAAAGTGAGTGCAACTGCGATGAACAACAAGCTCATCCAGTATTTATTTTCTGTACGATCCTTTGACATTCTTTGTCCTGACGGGATAATGTGCGGGTGAGCCGGAGTTTATCGTGGCGGACTCGACCCGCTAGTTGAAATCACTGCGTCGTGTTTATCGCTGCTCTACGCGACATGCAACGCTTTTACAGACTCACACATCAAGGACG
>MHDY01000027.1:9244-10214 GCA_001803705.1 Nitrospirae bacterium GWC2_56_14
TGCAACATCGCCGGATACAAGGACCCATGGTCGATTCGTTTCTGTTAATGCTTCAATAAATCGTTCATGCATCCAATGCCGGACATGCTCTCCGTCTCGCTGTCCATCTTGCACAAAGGGTATTTCGTCTCCGGTCAAAATGTAGAGATCATAACGACGTGTACTGGCAATGGTCTCAACTTCGGCGCTTCGATGGTGAAGGTAACGTTCATGCCAGATGGATGTGGCAAAGGGATCAGTATCGCAGATCAACACCTTGTTTGCTGAACGTGCGGCTTGGTCCTCTCTACGGCCCTGCTCCGTTGCAATCGTTATGAATTCTTCAGATACCCAGTCATCCGTTATGATGCCATCCTTCCACTTTTCGACACAGTATTCCCGGCCATACTCAGGCACCCAGCTTGTAAGGTAGTGCTCTGCAAGTTTTTGGGCAAGCGTTGTTTTCCCGGTAGATTCTGCGCCAACAATACATACTCGTTTTATATAAAACTGACGCATACACGGAGAAACCCATTCAAGGCATGCAAGCGGATCCTTGCGTATCATCGTGCCGGAGCAGGGATACATTACCCGGTGCCTGTCTACCATTACATGCTTTGCACCCATTGCTCGCGCGTAACCCTCGCCGTAATCTTCGGAAGTGAACACAGCATCGGGTGCGGACCCGAGCAATTGAACCGTGTATGCCGCCCATCCCGTCGTGTCGTCATCGGCCAGAATATCCTCAACTGCCATGACAGATACTTCGGGGTGAACCTGGCGAATACAGGCAACACGAGTAGCAACAGGAATGGTTTGTTCAGGCTTCCAGCAAACAAGCACGAAGAGCACTTCGCATTGCGAAGACGCAGTTTCAGTTAAATAATGGTGTCCCCGATGGGGTGGATAAAACTTGCCGATGACGACACCGGTGCGAAATGGTTTCATTGGAAAACAATCTCTTTTTCAATGCGGAATTCAGTTTTACGCC
>MHDY01000028.1:0-289 GCA_001803705.1 Nitrospirae bacterium GWC2_56_14
CGCGCTGA
The DNA here is from genome assembly GCA_001803705.1 of Nitrospirae bacterium GWC2_56_14. Taxonomy (GTDB): domain Bacteria; phylum Nitrospirota; class UBA9217; order UBA9217; family UBA9217; genus GWC2-56-14. The sequence goes on from MHDY01000028.1 coordinate 9, forward strand.
CCTTGGCCTCTTCTTCCCGTCCCAGGATCTTAGGCAGCACTATGCCCGCAAGCAGGCCAAGGATGATGACCACCACCATGATCTCGATAAGAGTAAATCCTCTTTTATTGTTCATTTTTGATCTCCTTTTTAATCCGAAATCCGCAATCCGAAATCCGAAATATGTTCTATCTTACCGAAGAGCTCATCTCCAGGATCGGCAGCATGATGGCGATCACGATGAACCCGACGATCAGCCCCATCACCAGGATGATGACCGGCTCCAGGAGCGACATGAGCGC
>MHDY01000028.1:347-7834 GCA_001803705.1 Nitrospirae bacterium GWC2_56_14
TCGAGCTCGCCGCTCTTTTCTCCCACCGCCACCATCTGGATCACCACCGGCGGGAAAAGGCCGCTTCGCCGGAGCGGGTCAGCGATGGGTTCGCCTTCGCGCACGTTCTCGCGCGCCCGGTGCACGGCGTTGGCCAGCACGGTGTTCCCCACCACGCTCTTCACGATATCGAGTGCCGCCAGCGCCGGGACCCCGCTTTCGAGCAGCGTCCCCAGAGTGCGCGTAAAACGCGATACCGCGATCATCCTGATGAGTCCGCCGAAGACCGGCATGCGCAAAAGCCAGCCGTCCAGCGCTTCCTTGCCAGCAGGCGTCCTGAAATGGCGCCTGACATAGTAGGCCGCACCAACCAGGGCGAGTATCAGTGCCCACCAGTAGGACGACAGGAAGTTCACGATCCAGAGCAACATGAGGGTGATGAACGGCAGCTGCTGGTTCATGTCCTGGAACATGCCGGTCACCCGCGGCATGACGAAGGCGAAAAGAAAGAACAATACGCCGATGCCGATAAGCGACATGAGCGCGGGATAGGCCAGGGCTGCGGCGAGCTTGCCGCGGAACCGCACCTGCTCGTCGAGGAAATCGGACAGCCGGTCGAGCGTGATCTCCAGCGTACCGCTCGTCTCTCCGGCCGAGACCATGTTCACAAAGAGGTCGGAAAAAGCCTTCGGGTTTGCCTTGAGCGCGTCGGCAAGCGAGGAGCCTTCCCGGACCGAATCGCGCACCGAAGAAAGCGCGGATTTCAGCGCTTCGCTCTCCTCCTGCTCCACCAGCAGGCTCAGGGAATCCATGAGCGGCAGGCCCGACGAGAGCAGCGTGGCAAGCTGGCGTGTGGCATTGGCCACATCGCCCAGCCGCACCCGTCCGGCCGTGGTGAAGTTCCAGGTCCCGCTGGCACGCGTACGGGCCGTTGAGGCTTCCTGGATCTCGAGCACCACGACGCCGTCTTTTTTGAGCCTGGCCCTGACCGCCTTGAGGCTCTCGCCGTCCTGGACCCCGGAAAGCTTCTTCCCCAGGGAGGAAACACCTTTATATTCGTAGACAGGCATAATGGTAAATCAGAAGTCAGGAGTCAGAAATCAGGAGTCAGAAGAAAGTCTCCTGGCTCCTGGCTACTGGCCTCTGGCTCCCGTCTCCTTGCTATTGCGATTCCCTCTGCGTCACCCGCACGACTTCTTCGACGGACGTAATGCCCTTGAGCACCTTGGTGGCTCCGTCCTGGCGCAGGGTCTGCATTCCCTTTTCCACGGCCAGGGCCTTGATCGTGGATGAATCGTTGCTCTTCATGATGAGCTGCCGGATATCGTCATCGAGAAGAAGCAGTTCGTAGATGGCGCTCCTGCCGAGATAGCCGGTATGGAAACAGGCATCGCACCCTTTGGCGCGATAGACCGTTGCGCCTTCGCCCCCGGTCCTGATCTCCAGTTCGGAGCGTTCGGAAGGGGTCAGTTCATAGGGCTCGCGGCAGTGGGTGCAGAGCACCCGCACCAGCCGCTGGGCAAGGACCGCCATGACCGATGAGGAAATGAGGAAGGGCTCGATCTTCATGTCGATCAATCTCGTCACCGCGCCTGCCGAATCGTTCGTGTGAAGCGTGGAAAAGACGAGGTGGCCCGTGAGCGCGGCCTGGATCGCGATCTCGGCGGTCTCGGAATCGCGGATCTCGCCCACCAGGATCACATCAGGGTCCTGCCTGAGCACGGACCGGAGCCCGGCGGCAAAGGTCAGATGGATCTTGGGGTTCACCTGGATCTGGCCGATGCCCTTGAGCTGGTACTCGATGGGGTCCTCGATGGTAATGATGTTCTTGTCGGGCGCGTTGATCTTCGAGAGCGCGCCGTAGAGCGTCGTGGTCTTGCCGCTTCCCGTGGGGCCCGTCACCAGGACGATCCCGTGGGGGCGGGTGATCAGTTCGTTGAACCGGTCCAGATTATCGCCGGAGAACCCGATCTGTTCGAGCGGCAAGAGGGCGCTTTCGCGGTAGAGCAGCCGGAGCACGATGCGCTCGCCGAATGCCGTGGGCACGATGGAAACGCGGATGTCCACGTCCTTGCCGCCGATCTTGATCCGCATGCCGCCGTCCTGGGGCAGCCGCTTCTCGGCGATGTTCAGTTCCGCCATGATCTTGATGCGCGACGCAATGCTGGCCTGGAACCGCTTCTGGATCGTCAGGATGTTATAGAGGATGCCGTCGATGCGGAACCGCGCCACCACGTCCTTTTCGAAGGCTTCGATGTGGATATCGCTGGCCCGCTCGCGGATCGCCTGCGAAAGGAGCGAGTTCACCAGCCTGATGATCGGCGCATCGTCCGTGACATCGAGCAGGTCCGCGGGCTCGTCAAGCTCGGCCGCAAGGAACGACAGTTCGTCCTCTTCCATTTCCTGCGCCGTGTCCTCGGCCTTGTTCATGTCTTCGCTGTGCAGTCGGTTGATCGTATCGAGGATCGTTTCGGCAGGGGCGAGACAGAGCGCAATATCGGCGCCCAGCAGCACCCGGAGGTCGTCAAGGGTGGAGAGCAGGAGCGGTTCGGCGGTTGCGGCGATGATCGTGCCGTTCTCCTGACGGATCGGCAGGACCACCGCTTTCTTGGCATAGGTGATCGGGACCCGGAGCGCCAGTTCGCGGTCGATCTCTCCGAGTTCGGCGACAAAGGGCAGGCCGAGCTGGATGCCGAGCGCGGTGAGGACCTCCGCTTCCGTCACGAGGTTGAGGCGCGAAAGGATCGTACCGATGCGGCCGCCGCGCTTCTTCTGGAGTTCCAGCGCTTTTTTCAGCCGGTCGGGCGTCAGTCCGGACTCAACGAGTATCTCGCCGAGCAGACGTTTCACCGCTGGTCCTTTGCAGGAACGGTTGATGGTTCCGGGGTCGGCGCGGTGGCGGTCGGTGCGGTGGTGACCGCTCCTGTTTCCGCGGGGGCGCCCGTTTCCGCGTTTGCGGACGGCTTATGCTTCACGAGCGGTTCAGCGTCCTTTTTCTCGATATGATACTCCTTGCGGAAATCCTCCATAACGTCGGCTTTGCGGCGGGTGATCTCCTCGGCATCGTGCTCGTTCTTGATGATGTAGGGCGTGATGAAGATCATAAGATTGGTCTTCTCGACCCGCGAAGTCCTGTACTTGAACAGCCAGCCGAGAATGGGGATGTCGCCCAGGAACGGGACCTTGCTCTCGCTCGAGGTCACATTGTCCCGGATCAATCCGCCGATGACCATGGTCTCGCGGTCCTTGACCACCACGGTCGTGGTCGCCGACCGCTTGTTGGTGATGAAACCGGTCGCGTTCGTGGCGGAGGCCGCGACCACGTCGGAGATCTCCTGGTTGATCTCCAAGCGGACATTGTCGTCGGAAGATATCTGGGGCGTGATCGCGAGCTTGATGCCCACATCCTTGCGTTCGATCTGCTGGAAGATGCCCTGCGTACCGGTCGTCGCGTTCTGGGTCTGGCCGACCGTGAACGGCACGTTCTGGCCGACCATGATCTCGGCCTTCTGGTTGTCCGTGGTGAGAATGTTCGGCGTGGACAGCACGTTCACATCGCCGTCGGTCTGGAGCGCGCGCAGAAGCGCGCCGATGTTCAGGAAGTCCTGGCCATTATACCGAAAGGTCCCCTTGATCGCCCCGATGGCAAGGCCGTTCATTGAACCAAATGCCGCCGGTCCGCCCACCACGACGTTCCCGATGTTGCCGAAGTTCGTGCCGCCCAGGGGAGTGATCGGCGCGCCGGGCCCCGACTGGATCTGCTGAGGAGCGTACAGGAATTCGAAACCGAGCTCGCGCTGCTTCTGCAGGCTCATCTCGATGATGGCTGCTTCCACATACACCTGCCGGCGCCGGATATCAAGCTTCTGGATCACTTCCTTGACGGTCTCGTAATCGCCCGGCGAAGCCACGATGATCATCGAGTTGGTCGACTTGTCCGACGATATCGTGACGGCGCCTTCGAGGATGCTTGAAGGACCGGCCGCTGCCCCGCCCGCGGGCGGGACCGGAAGACGGGAGACGAGCGCGGCCATGCCCTTGGCGATCTCCTCGGCATTGGCATGTTTAAGATAGTACACATTGATCTTGCCCTTGCCCTCGGTGGCGGCCACGTCCATGGCCTTGACCAGGCTTTCGATCTTCCTGATGTTCGACACCGAATCGGTGATGATCAGCGAGTTGGTCGGGGCATAGGCGATCAGGGAACCGTCCTTGCTCATGAGCGGCGACAGCGCCCGCGTGATCTCCAGTGGGCTGACGTAGGACATGCGGATGAGCTGGGTCACGTACCCTTCACCGCCGAACCGGCCGTTCTGATACACTTTGAGGCCGCTCTGCCGGGCCTGGGCCGAAGGAATGATGCGAACGACCTTGCCGTCCTCGATGGCGGTGAACCCTTTGATCTCCAGTGCGGACTGAAACACCTGGTAGGCCTCTTCGGGCGAGATCCGCGTCGGGGTCATCAGCGTCACTTTGCCGACCACGCGTTCGTCGAGAATGAAGTTCTTGCGCGTCAGTTCGCTCATCACCTTGATCAGCGCGCCGATCTCAATGTTTGTGAAATTCAGGGCGATGAAATCCTCCCCGCGCCTTGACCTCGTTGTTTCGATCTTTTTTGCCGGGGATGCAGGAACGGGAGGAGGAGATGATGGAGCAGCCTCCTGTGCTGAAGGAGACGGCTGGACACCCTCCGGTTCGGAAGGAGGCGCCGGGGCAACCTCCGGTACAGCAGAAGGCGGAGGAGCAACCTCCTCCTGTTCAGAGGGAGGAGGCGGAGGTGGAACAACCTCCTGAGCAGATGCAACGCTTGTTATGACAAACCCCGCAAGGAGCAGGGCCATTGTTTTTTTCACGCTGAGCCTCCGGTATAAGAATTACGACAGTAACTGCCAGTTCGGGAATGCACAGTGACACCCAGGAACACTGAAGGATTATGATACAGATTGAATCCTGAGGAAAAAGCCTTAGCCCTGCGGCTGTTCACGGGATGCCCAGGGTCAGCGGATCTCGTAGCTCAGCGTCTGGCGCTGGCCGTTGCGCATAAGATCGATGGTAATGTTCTTCTCTTCCTTCAGCCCCTGGTAGAGCTGGAAAAATTTGCCGGGATCGTCAACGTCCTGCGCGTTGACCTTCTGGATCACATCGCCGTTCTTGATCCCGATCTTCTCATAAATGCTTCCGGCCACGATCTCGCTGATGCGGAACCCGACGGTCTTCCCCGCCTCCATGTACGGCAGGGCGCGCGCCTGGGTCAGGATCTGGCTCATATTCTCGGAGCTCGCGGCAACCTCCCGCTGGTCCAGCATCCACTTGTTACTGGACAACTGCCGCACGCCGGACGCGGCATTCGCCGTAGGAGTTGCCATGACGATCTTCGTGTCGTCCACCATCTCAAGTACGGTTATCGAACCGTCTTCCCGCTTCAGCGATACGCTGCTGCGCATCACCTTTACGATCCGTGAACCATCTGGCAGTTTCTCGTTGAGCCGGTAAAAGGACTGCGGGTTCGCGGGGCTGTCGAGCACGGCGCCCGAGAAGTGCTCCCCCTCGATGGTCCCGATCAGAACGTACACGGACGGCGCCGAAGCCTGGCTCGGACCACCCGAAGGGCCTTTGCCCTCGCCGAAAAGACCCCGTTCGAGGATGGATGAATAGTCGCTCAATTCCCGCCGCGGTTCAAGCGTCGGACGGTTGCGCTCTAGGGGCGAGGTGATCTTCGGCGCCGCTTCCAGGCTCCTCCCGATCACGGCGTCCACGGTATCAGCAAGAAAATATGCCGACACCGTGAGGAGAGCAATAAGGATGAGATTGTAGATGGTTTTTTCTTCTTTCATGGCCTTTACCTGTTTCCGGGTGTCCGTGCACCCAGGAAATTATACTCTTTGGGGCACGGCTTGTCAATTCCTAACTGTTTGACGGGAAAAGGCTTTTTCCTTGCCTCAGACAGGGACGGCAACAAAAAAAGTAACTCCTTAGATCAGCCGCGAAAGAACGCAAAGCTCAAAAAATACAAAGCGTTTTCATTTCTCTTTGCGTTCTCTGCTTTCTTTTGCGGCTTTTCCTGTCGGGAATTACATGAAAAATGAGCTGTAAAAGCCCTGGGCACGTGAGCTATAGGCAGGGTAGATCCTGTGGGAGTGAGCATTGATGGTGCGAAGATCAATGCCGTTCTCGTGCTCCAGCCACCCGTTCACGATGGAAGGGGTGACCTCGATATGGAACTGAAGCGCATAGACCCGGTCGGAGAAAGAGAACGCCTGGTTCTGGTAGAGAGTTGATGAGGCCAGCCGCACCGCTCCCGCGGGCAGGTCAAAGGTGTCGCCATGCCATTGGAAAACCTCGGCAGTCTGACTGCCCGGCATGGCCAACGGCGCCATGACCGGGTCCTCCATGGCGGCGTCGCTCAGTTCCACCTCGTACCAGCCGACCTCCTGCTTACCGCCGGCGTAGACCCTGGCCCCGAGCACGTGGGCGATCATCTGGGCGCCGAGACAAATGCCGAGCACCCGCTTCCCGGCCTTGATGGCCTGTTCGATCAGGAGGGCTTCGTTCTTCAGATGCTGATGGAGATGCATCTCATACACGGCCATGGGCCCGCCCATAATGACCAGATGAGTAAAACTGCCGGGATCAGGCAAAGGATCGCCTCTTCGGAGATCAATGACCGTAAAGGGCAGGCCCTGAGACCGGAGGTGGTCCTCGATGGTGCCGGGGCCTTCAGCAGCTATGTTCTTGACGATAAGGACATTCACGCCTGCTCACCATTTTCCGCGGCTGAGGTGAAAAAGATGAACGCCATGCCCGGCCTTCGCGATGACTCGGTCGTGACGAAATGGATGCTCGAGAACAGATACCCCTGCGCCGTCCAGTGGTTCAGGATCGACTCGATCGATTCATCGGTCACGGTACACGTTTCTACGACTTTGTAGGACATGGGGCATTATATGCAATTTCGTATCATATTGCAATTCGCGGGAAAAAAGACGGATGGTGATCCGTGAGCATAAGCCACCTTTATCCTCTCCCCCGAGGGGAGAGGGTACGGTGAGGGGTTTTCACTCGCTGTTGCACCGATTCGGCATGGATTTTTTTCAGAGCGCAGCCGGAATAAACCAGCGGCGGCCGATGCTGCCTGGCCGCCGCCGTAGGAGGAGGAGGTATTCAAATGAAGTGATCCGGGAAGATCACTCTCGATCCGTTAAATGAAGCCGCCCTTGCGGGCCTTGACCAGCGCTTCGGTGCGGTCCTTTGACTGGAGCTTTTCGTAGATCCTTTTGATATGCGAATGGACCGTATGGGAACTGATGTTCAGGTCCGTGGCGATCTCTTTATAGGTCATGCCCAGCTCGATACATTTGAGGATGCTCTTCTCGCGCAGGCTTAAAATGTACTGTTCGGCGACCTCCGCGTCCTGGAACTCGTGGATCACCTTCCGGGCGATCTTCGGGCTCATGGGTGAGCCCCCTTTGTAGAGCTCATAGATCGCCTCGATGATCTCACGCGGACTG
>MHDY01000029.1:0-5110 GCA_001803705.1 Nitrospirae bacterium GWC2_56_14
TCCTCCTCTCTTGAGTCCTGCTATTCTCCCGACAACTCACCGCTCCGGGTGTTCAGCGCCTTTCGCAGCCAGGGGGGCGGATTTCCCCGCAGCACTGCCTGAAGCTTTGCGACAATCTCCGCCACCGGGATCGCCACGTTCGTCTTCATCGGGTGGATCTTCCGCGCAACCAGCTTTGCCGCCGCCGGTCCGCCGATCTGCATCGTGTAGACGATGACGCACCCGGCGATTGCATCGGCCCGGGCCGAGATCCGGTCTTCCTCGTCCCCCTCCGCGGAGATGCTCTCCACTTTGCCGACGAAGCTGGCGTCCTCTCCCGTGATGTCCCAGACGGAGAAGGCGCTGGCCATGCCGAAATGCTGATCCACTGTTTCTCCTGTCGAACTGGTAAATGCCACTTTCATTTCTTCACCCCCTTAAAAATCCGGTTTAACAGGGATATTCAGGATAAACAGGATAACTGCCAGACATGCTTCGGGTTTATCCTGTACATCCTGTTAATATGCCTTTGAAACCCATGTTTAACAGGATGGACAGGATAGGCAGGATAACTTCTGAACCTGTTTGCTGGATTTCATCCTGAATGTCCTGAACATCCCTGTGAATTAAGCTTTTTGCCTCAGTTGTGCGCCAGTGTTTGGGCTTCCGTCGCCGCTCCTTGGAAAATGTTCGCCACTTCGAACACGAGATTCAGCGTTCCGCGGTATCCTACCCACACCTTCTGATGAGCCCCCAGCCGGTCGAACACCGGCACTCCCGCCCGCAGATGCGCCTTGATGCCGAGTTTTGCTGCGGCCTGGCGTCCGTTGCTGTTCGCCACCAGGAGATCGGCCCCCTGTGCCGTCTCTTCCAGGTCTTCCAGGTCTCCCACGAAGACGCTGGCGGCGGGAAGAGCGTCGAGCCCGCGGGTGCGGGTCGCGCTGATGGCAGTTTCCACGTCGCACCCCATCCCGTGAAGGAACTGCACGAGGGTCTTCAGGTTATCCGCTTCCAGGGCGACGGCCACCTTCTTCCGGCCGAACTGGTAGTGACTGTCCACCATGGCGTCCATGAGGCGCGAGCGCCAGCGACGGTGTTTTTCCGGGACCGGCCTGCCGCTGATGGCAGCCAGGGTCTCTATGAACAGGTCGGTTTCCGCCAGGCCGGTAATGGAGGTAAAGCCGTAGGCGGGAATGGCGAACCGATCCGTGAGGGAGAGCGCAGCTTTTGCGAGGGAATCGCCGATATAGATGGTGGCGATGCTGCGGCCCGCCTTGCGTAGTTCCTCCACCGGAATACCGCCGGTGGAGAGGGGGGATACGTCGGCGTCGATATGGCCGTCCATGGCGTTGGAGATGTCGGGAATGGTCAGGACGGTGAGGCCGAACGACTCGATCAATTCCCTCGCCTCCTCCACGTCCGCAGGAGTGAGATGGGCGCCGGGGAGGAGGTTCACCTGCCCCGCGATGGGCGTCCCCCCTTCCGGCAGCGTTGCAATAATCGCCTCCACAGCCGCGACGTATCCCTCCTGCAAGGAGCCGCAATAATCGGGAGTCGGCGCCCAGACGACCGGAACGTCATCGAACTGTGGGTTCTCGCGGCGGAACTGCACGATGGCACTTCGCACGTCGTCCCCCATGGTTTCGGTGAGACCGGATGTCATCACGCCGACGATGGCGGGACCGAATTTTTCCATCACCCGCGCGAGCCCCTTCTTCAGGTTCTCCCATCCGCCGAAGATGGCGGTGTCCTCGCTCATGGCGGTGCAGTTGAGGGGAATGGACTCCTTGAAGTGACGCGACAGCTGCAGGCGGATGAAGGTTGAGCACCCCTGGGCGCCATGGAGAAGAGCCAGCATTCCGTCGATGCCGAGATAGGCGAGGGTGGCCCCCAGCGCCGGCGAATTCTTCTGCGGATTCACCGTGGCATTTTTAAGCCTCCCTCCCCCTTGACGGGGGAGGGTCAGGGTGGGGGTGAGGTTGCCATCACCATCGCTGCCCGAACTGACTACCCCTTCCCCCTCGCCCCCTCCCGCAAGGGGAGGGGGTAGCAGCGAACCAGAGGGGGGAACTGGCAGGGCCAAATATTTCCCGGCATGTCCGGCAGCACGGGCAACGTCGGCGGCCAGTTCCTCCCCGGTCTTATCCCAGGGAGGCGGCCCATTGAGCACCTTCCAGATGGGGTTGTTCACGGTCATGTCGAGCTGTTTTGCGAAGGTGACCATCCCTTCGTATCCCGCGTAGGGGTGAGAACGGCCGTGGTTGATGTCGAGAAATGGGGTGCGGGTCTTGAGAGCCAGAAACTTCGTCTTGCCCCCAGCCACGATCATATCAGGCATTTTGTCGCGCATCACGGCCAGCAGCCCGGCAGTGCTGGTGTCCTCGATGATCCGCGCGTCCTTGTGCATGAGCGCCTTCATCCGGTAAAAATCTTCAAGGGTGGAATTCTGCGTACCTGCGGCGAGGATCTCCACCCCCAGTTCCCGCAGTGCGTTCACCATCGACCAGGTCTTCACACCGCCGGTGAAGAGCACGGCCCGCTTCCCTTCCAGCCGCGACCGGTAGGGAGCAATCCGCTCCCGGCATTTCGTTTCCTCTTCTTCCAGGAGCCGCTCCACCCGGTCCTGCATCACCCGTTTTTCCAGTCCGTTGACGATGTTGTCCAACTCCCGGGCGATGTCGCGCAGCGCTTTCGCCGTGTCGGTCATGCCGTAGAATGATTCCTCCAGGTACGGCATGCCGTATTTTTTCTGCATCTTCTTGGCGAGATTGGTGAGGCTCTTGGAGCAGATGATGATGTTCAGCTTCGCACGGTGGGCGTAGCGTAGTTCCTCGAAGGTGGCGTCGCCGCTGAAACAGGAAAGGATACGGATGCCGAGCCGGTCGAACAGCGGCTGCATTCCCCACAGGTCGCCGGCGATGTTGTATTCGCCTATCAAATTGATATCATACTCCGTCGTCCGCTCCGTCTCGGCGGTGCCGATGACATACTTGAACAGAACTTCTCCCGCGAGCCTGTTGCCGATGTTCTTGTCACCAATGAAACCGGGCGTGTTCACCGGAATGAGCGGGATCGCCACCTTCTCCTGCGCGGCAGTACATACCGCTTCGATGTCGTCGCCGGTCATGGCGGTGACGCAGGTGGCATAGACGAACATCGCCTTCGCCTCCGGGTAGCGCGCCGCAAGGTCCAGAATCGCCCGGAGCAGCTTCTTCTCGCCGCCGAACACCACATCGTTTTCCAGCATTTCCGTGGTGAAGCCGCGACGGTACAGCTGGGAACCGCTCGACCGGGCGCCGCGGTTGTCCCAGGAATTGCCGGCGCAGGCGATGGGCCCGTGCACCAGGTGGATAACATCGGTGATCGGCATCAATACGACACGGGCGCCGTCATAGGCGCAGGAGCGCTCCGTCCCCTCGCCCGGCTCCGATTTTTTGCAGAACTTGGGTGCCCCTTTTTCCTGGTGGGTATCGCATTCGGGTGCGTCGTAGTAATCGGGTCGTGCCATGGTGTGCTCCCTGGAAAGTGAAAAGGCGCCACTGTTTCAAACTGAACAGATGGCGCCTTTGCCGGTGTTTCTTTTTATGGTTATCCGTGGAATAGCATGTGCTGTGCCAATAGGTTGTAATCGGCAGTATGTGACCGTTTTTACGGTGGGATGGCTGTCAAGGTGGCTGTCCGCGGAAGAGGCCCTGCCTATTTATTCGGCAGGATGGAGAAAAGATTTGTCAACGGAGGAGGCTGATGAGATTGAGTTGCTTGCTTTTCGGTTTCGTCCTGCATGGGCTGCCAGAAACATGGCAAATCCTTTGACTTTTATGGGGTTCAGAGAAATAATGCGCGCTAATCTTAATATTGCCCGCGAATTGTCCAGAGAGGTTGGCCATATCTGGCCAACCTCCGTAAATGGTATGCTGCTTTTTGTGTTTTATTTAAAAATTAGCAAGATACGTCAATATAGTTTTTTTATTATTTGATGTTTACGGTCTAGTTGGGAAGATCGCCGGGTCTGATCAAAAACGAGTTGGCCGCAAGCCCACACGAAGTTACAAAAGAGGATCACAATGAAACATGTTCTGAACAAGCCGCGGGTATTTTTATCACACTCCGCCAAAGACAAGTCATTCATAGATCGGCTTTGCGGTGATCTTAGAAAGTGTCAAATTGATCCTTGGCTTGACACTGAAGAAATACGTGATGGAAAACCCTGGCTTAAGGTTATTTTTGAAGACGGTATCCCTACATGCGATGCCGTTCTAGTTTATTTTACTGAAAACTCTATAATCTCACCCATGGTAGCAAAGGAAATCGATGCCGCACTTATACAGAGCCTATCTGCTTGTGGCATTTCCTTCCTGCCATACGTTGAGAAAGCTGAACTTAGGAGTAGTTTAAGGGTGGACCTGAGAACACTTCAGTGCAGGGAGTTTAATCGCAAAAACTATAATACAATATTACCGTCTGTTGTTTCGGAGATTTGGCGTAGTCATATGGAAAATTCTATTGAATCAGCATCTCTTAAACAAAAGAACAAAATTCTTGAGTTGGAGCTTGAGCTTGAAAAACTAAAACAGAGTAAACCTACTGTTTTCGAAAGTTCAGAAAACGAAGAGTTTCCATTTTTACATAATAGATTAAAAAGAATAGAAAAGATTACAGTTTCCCTTTATACAAAAGTTGCTAACTCGGTATTACCTGTGCTGGTGAGAAATGACATATATGAAATCAACATATTGGACATGTTAGTGTCGCATGTCAAATCCGGCAGCGTGCAAATTGATTATCACCACTTTAATTGGGAGATTGACCAATTGCTCAAAGAATCAGCCTCAGCCAACAAGTATGCTGCCAGAAATCAATACTACACAGGAGCAAAAGTCAATCCCGACCTAATCGTCGAACTACGTACCTACGGTTTTTTAAGAGGTGTCACCCGAACTAAAAGTAATGGACGAGATCAACACATCGATGAAATCACTGATAAATTCTACCGGTTTGTATATTGGCTTGAATACAATGGAGGAGCAAACAGTAACATCGATTTGCAATTGTTTAAGCTAGGAGAAGAAAAGGAGACAACCTTGGACGCAGCCTCTGAGGGGTAAGTAGTCTTGAAACTGGAATGAATTGA
>MHDY01000029.1:5127-5831 GCA_001803705.1 Nitrospirae bacterium GWC2_56_14
CCTGTATCCCGCAGCAGGGTGACCCGCATTTTGAGAATATAGGAGAGACCGCCCAATGCCTCCCAAAATTTAAGCCCGTGATACGAGGGATCAGGCTCGGTAAATTCAGGAAATTTGCCGTTGTCCCACGGGAACTTTCCGCCATCAACTACAGCACCGCCGATGCTGGTGCCATGGCCGCCGATGAATTTGGTCAGCGAATAAACCACGATGTCCGCCCCATGCTCCAGAGGCTTGAACAGAAACGGGGTCGTTACCGTATTGTCCACCACATAGGGGATGCCGGCAGCTCGGGCAATGCGGCCGATCTCTTCAAAATCATCCACATTGTTTTTGGGATTGCCGACTGATTCTGAAAAAACAAGACGGGTGCGCTCGTCAATGGCAGCGCGGATATTTTCAGGATCTGAAGAATCCACGAACTTCACGTTTATACCGAACCGCGGCAGGGTGTAATGGAACAGGTTGTAGGTTCCGCCGTACAGGTAATTGGTGGATATTATGTTGTCTCCGGCCTGGGCGATGTTCAAAACAGCATAGGTAATGGCTGCCTGGCCGGAGGCAACGGCCAGAGCTCCCACACCACCGTCCAGGGCAGCAAGACGCTGTTCCAGAACATCAGTTGTAGGATTCATGATGCGGGTATAGATGTTGCCGAACTCCTTGAGACCGAAAAGGTTGGCGGCATGCTCGGAGTTTTTGAA
>MHDY01000029.1:6332-6494 GCA_001803705.1 Nitrospirae bacterium GWC2_56_14
CATGAAAGAAACTCGCCACTATGATCAGCAGCAGTGCAGCCAGCAGAATACGCATTCCGCTGCGGATGGTGCGCTTACGCATGGCTGCCCCCCGCCGGACATACCTTTACTGGCACCATGAAACATCTCCCAGACCCACCCGCAACACCTGCGGCGTATCGT
>MHDY01000029.1:6710-6997 GCA_001803705.1 Nitrospirae bacterium GWC2_56_14
GACGGGTGACCAGCAGGTCCGGCACATCCCGGGTGGCATCAAGAACAAATGTGTACGGACCGGGCAGATAACGCTTGATTATCTTGAAAGCACCATTGCTGACCCTGCAATACCGGGCAATTTCCGAGATATTGGGGCAGATGAACGAGAAAGGTTTTTTCTGTTCACGCTGTTTCATCTGATAAATGCGCTCGATCCCCTTTTTGTTGAAGATGGAACAGCCGATACCATATGTCGTGTCAGTAGGATAGGCAATGATGCCGCCATCCCGCAAACATTGTACTACA
>MHDY01000029.1:7032-7616 GCA_001803705.1 Nitrospirae bacterium GWC2_56_14
AATCTCGAGCAGCATGAGAAGGTACCTTTCTGGAGGTGAACTTTACACAGACTATAGCAAAAGTTGTCTGACTGTAAACAGATTGTACATCTGCGGTTGTACTAATTGCCTCCTCCGCTATACTTTCTTTTGAACAAACGTATAAACAGGTCATCCCACAGCCCACCTTTTCTATCGACCAACACAGGTAACATCATGGAAATCCTGCCCCATCACCTCTGGATCGGCTTTACCGGTGGAGTGCTGGCATTTGCCCACTGCCTCGGAATGTGCGGCGGTTTCGTTCTGCACCTGTCACGTGAACCTGACAGGCGCCGCATGATTTCAACACACCTGCTCTGGCAGTCCGGTCGGATTACCACATACATTTTTTTCGGCGCAGTAGCCGGTTTCACCGGGGGCATTCTGGAAAAAATGCTCGATTATACCCGCCTTCAGAACCTTTTGGGCTATGCAGCAGGAGCGTTCATCCTGGTGATGGGTATCAACCTGCTTGGCCTGTTGCCGACCAGAGTGACGCAGCGCATGACCTTGACAGGCAGCATGCTTTCCGGCATCTGCAGCAGGATGACAAATTCGTCCTC
>MHDY01000029.1:7798-7929 GCA_001803705.1 Nitrospirae bacterium GWC2_56_14
AATTGTGGGATTGGGGCGCCCGGGTGGGGGGCGTGATTCTAATTCTGCTCGGCTTGAGCACCATTTTGAGGTGCACCGAGTTACATCATTCCATATGGGACTGTAATTGCGGGTTTCCCCCTGCACACACC
>MHDY01000030.1 GCA_001803705.1 Nitrospirae bacterium GWC2_56_14
AAGACGGAACGATCGTCCGCATCAACGACACCGAGCTCGCGTGGCTGGGATATGCGCGGGAAGAGGTCGTGCACAAGAAAAAAATGTCGGATTTCTACCCGCCCGAGGTGGCCGGGAACTTTCGCGAGGCCTATCCGCAGTTCGTGCAGGGCGGGTCGGCGGCGAACCTCGATCTCGCCCTGGTGCGCAGGGACGGGTCCCTCATGCAGGTCCTGATGAACGGCACGGCGGTGCGCGACAGCGAAGGAAATTTTATCATGTCGCGAACGACCATGGTCGATATCACGGAGCGGAAGGACGTGGAGGGGAGGACCGCGCTTACCAATGCCCTGCTCGCCCTTTTTCAGAAAAAATACTCCCGCAGGGAGTATCTTGACGAGGCCTGCGCCCTGATCCGTTCATGGAGCAGGTTCCACAATGTGGGCATCCGGCTCGCCGGCCGGAACAAGCGGGTGCCCTTCGAGTCGTGCGAGGGCTATGACGAATCCTTTCTGATGACGGAGAACGACCTCTCGGTCGCCGTGGACCAGTGCATCTGCACACGCATCATTACCGGCGTAACGGAACCCGCGGACCGGCGCTCCATGACCCCGAGGGGCTCCTTTTTTTCCACGAATACGGCGAAATTCATGGGGGGCCTGGCGCAGAACGAATTGAAGGAGTACCGGGGCGTATGCATGCATTTCGGCTTCCGTTCGCTGGCGGTCATCCCGATCCGCTACCGCGAGAGCACGCTCGGCGCGATCCATCTGGCCGATGAGCGCGAAGGGCTGATCTCGGAAAAAAACGTCGAATTCCTTGAGCAGCTTGCGCATATCCTGGGCGAAGCCGTGTTCCGGTTCAGCGTGGAGGAGGAGCAGGCGCGCCTGGTCCTTGCCGTGGAATCATCGGCCGATGCCGTGGCGATCACGGACCGGCACGGCTGCCTCAGATTCGTGAACCCCGCCTTCGAGCAGATCACCGGATACCGGAAGGAAGAGGTGCTGAACGGCACGCTGCACATCCTGGACAGCGGCAAGCAGGACGAGGCGTTCTACCAGGGGGTCCGGGAAGCGGTGGCGCGCGACGGCATGTGGCGCGGACGGCTCTGGAGCAGGAAAAAGGACGGTACGCTGTACCTGGAGGACTGCACCTATTCTCCGGTGCGCGACGGGCAGGGAGAGATCATCAACTATATCTCGGTGAAGAGGGACGTGACGGAGAGCGCACGGCTCGAGTCCATTGCCGAGTCGGTGAACCTGATGAACAACCTCGGCTATGTTTTCTCCGGCGTCAGGCACGAGATCGGCAATCCCATCAATTCGGCGAAGATGATCCTGAGCGTCCTGCAGCTGAAGCTCGACACGTCCCCGAAGGAGGTCCTCCAGGGCTATGTGGAGCGCACGCTCGTCGAGATCGGGCGCGTTGAGCAGCTGCTCAGGAACCTCAAGAACTACAACCTCTACGAAAAACCCGAACTGCGGAACCTTGACGTGGCGGTCCTGCTGCAGGAATTCCGCAACCTGGTCGTCCACGACATCGAGACGAAGGGCATAGCGCTCTCCCTGGAGGTCCCCGCGGCCGCGGTGCAGGTGCGCGTCGACCAGCGCTCCCTGCATCAGGTGCTGATCAATCTGGTGACGAACGCGGCAGATGCCGTCGGCGGGAGGCCGCATCCCTTGATCCGCATCACCGCGGCAAAGCGGGCCGACCTGGTGCACATCTCCGTGGCGGACAACGGCGTGGGGATGACCGAAAAGCAGCAGCAGGACCTGTTCAAGCCTTTTTATACGTCCAAACACGGCGGCACGGGGCTCGGGCTGGTGATCGTCAAAAAAATGCTGAGCCGGATGAACTGCGGCATTACCGTAACGAGCGAGCTTGAGAAAGGCACAGTGGTGGATATTTCCATCCCGGAGGGAACCCATGAAGGATAAAAGCAGGAGAACGCTTTTGGTGATCGACGATGAAAAACCGTTCTGCGATGCCGTGCGGGACTATTTTGAGGACGACCGCGTCGAGGTGCTGACCGCGCAGAGCGGCGCAGACGGCCTTGCGGTCTGCGGCCGGAGGAAGGTCGATGTCGTTCTGCTGGACCAGAAACTTCCCGATTGCGAAGGCCATGCCCTGGCGCCGAGGATCCTCGCCATGAACGATCAGGCGAAGATCATCTTCATCACGGCGTACCCGAGCTTCGAGAATGCCGTGACCGCGGTGCGCATGGGCGCCAGCGATTACCTCTCGAAGCCCATTGACCCGGAAGAACTGAAAATGATGGTCCAGAGCGCCATGCGCACGCTGGACCTTGAGCAGGTCGAGCAGTTCCAGAACTACACCCGGGAAAAAGAGCGCACCACGGCGGTCCTGATCGGGAACAGCGGCCCCTTTGCCGAGGTCCTCCGCTTTGTGGAGATGGCGGCCACGACGGACGCGCCGGTGCTGATCACCGGTGAGACCGGCACGGGCAAGAACCTGGTCGCGAAGGCGATCCACTTTAAGGGACCCAAGGCCAAGGCGGCCTTTGTCAGCATCAATTGCGCGGCCCTGCCGGAGAACCTGATCGAAGCCGAGCTCTTTGGCCACGAGAAGGGGGCCTTTACCGGGGCACAAGGCATGAAAAAGGGCCTCTTCGAGATGGCGGACGGCGGCACGATCTTCCTGGACGAGATCGGGGAGATGCCGCTCCATCTGCAGTCAAAGCTCCTGAGCGTGCTCGAGGAGCGGTGCATACGGCGCATCGGCGGCACCACGGTGCTGCCGGTTTCGGTCAGGATCATTGCCGCCACGAACGCGGACCTGGAGCAGTCCCTGGGGAAGAGCTTTCGCAAGGACCTGTACTACCGCCTGAGCGTCATCCGCATCCACATTCCGCCGCTGCGGGCGCATTGCGACGATCTGCCCGCGCTCTGCACGCACATCCTTGCGGAGGTCAGCAACGGACGGATCACGGACCTCTCCCCGGCAGAGGTGGAAACGCTCAAGACCTATGACTGGCCGGGCAACGTCCGCGAGCTCAGGAATATTCTGGAACGCTCCGTGCTGCTGCAGAAGAATGGACCGCTTAACCCTTCGCGCCTGATCATCACAAAGCCGGCGGCTTCGGCGGGAACGACTCTTCCGGGTCCGCAGGAGCCTTGTGAACTGAAGACCATCGAACAGATGGAACGGGAAATGATCCAGCTCACGCTGTCGAAAATGTCCGGCAATGTCACCCATTCGGCGCGGGTGCTCGGGATCTCCTTGTCCACCCTCAAGAGGAAGATCGTGGAATACGGATTCTCAGCCCGGTAAGGGCTGCTTCTGCACGGGTGAACAACTTCCCTGAGGAAAAATTGATAGATTCGTAAAAAGTCTTTTTTAGCCACATAAGTCACAAAATACACAGAAATAATCTTTTATTATTGAAGGTCTTCTTATGTGAATTATGTGGCAAATCTTGATTTCCTACGAGTTCATCAAAATTGATGTGTTCGTATAAAGTCCTTTAAGCCGTCTTTGCGAGCAAAGCGAAGCAATCTCGCAGTTCGTAACCGCCAGAAAAACGAGATTGCCGCGTCGCTCCGCTCCTCGCAATGACGGCAGAAGAGACTTTTTACGAGACCATCAAAATTAATTAACTTTCTTTTACGCATACCTGCCGTTTTTTTACCCTCCTCATAACCACGCTGCTCCGGCTTAAAATGAGCTGTTGGTTCAACCTGGGCCATCATTCCGGGCCCAATAGGACTATTATCGTCCTATTCATTCTCTATCACATTGATTATCCGTATTATTTTTTATTCAACATCCTGGCATTTTCTTTGCTACTACAGAGCAGGAGCGAATGCTTATCATGCATATAAAAGATGTATTGCTCGTTGATGATGAACCCGTGTTCCTCTCCGCACTTGCGGAAGGTTTGAAGAGTCTCACCGGCAAAAGGTGCAATGTCATCACTGCCCGGAACGGCAAAGAGGCGATCGATATCCTCAAGACGGTCATGGTGGACGTGGTGGTGACGGATCTGCACATGCCGGTCATGAACGGGCTTGAGCTGGCGGAGCATCTGAAGATGCGTTACCCGGACATCGCGGTGATCGTCGCCAGCGCATTCATGGATGCCAACATTGAACTTGCGCTCCGGAGCCTGCTGGTGGACCACCTTGCCGACAAACCGCTGGACCTGAGGGAGCTTACCCATACCATCATGGCGGTGAAGGCCCACTCATCGATGGCCGTCAGGCCGCTTGGAAATGAGATGAGAGGTTGAACAGGAGGAGGAGACTGCCATGACCACCGCTATGACCAGCTCGCCACAAACGCTCCGCGGCTTCGCGCCGGAGCGTACAGCGATGAAACGCATCCTTCTCGTGGATGACAACCGCGGGACCCGTGACGCGCTCACGAACCGCCTGAAGGAGTATCTCTCCGATGTCACCGTGATCGCAGCTGGCGACGGGAACGAGGCGCTCCGCATCATAACAACCGGCCCCATCGATATGCTGATCACGGAAGTCGATCTGCCGGGCATGGACGGCTATGAACTGATCGGCCAGGTCCGGCGGCACCGGCCTGCCATGCCGATCATGGTCACGACCGACGACTGCTCGAAGAAGGTCGTGGAGCTCCTGACGTCCCTCGGGGTCGACTGGTGGATCGAGAAGCCCTTCGAAGGAAGTGCCATTGCCGCAGTGGTCAGGAACGAGCTCGATCTGTTGCCCCGGCCGGGCAGGTGGCGGGAAAATCGTCCGGAACCGCTCAACAGGTCAATCAGATTTTAACAGTATGCATATTCGCAGGAAGGGAGTCATATGAAAACGCTGATGGAAGTGATGCCCCTTGAACAATGGGCCGAAGAGGTTGAAGTCGAAAGCGGTCATGAAGACGAGCATGCTCTCTATGAGGATACCGGCGCAACCGACGCTGAGGACGGCGGCACCAGCGGCAGAGCAGCAGGCGGATATGAGGACCCGGACGCGATCAAGCTCTATCTCAAGGATATCCGGAAATACCCGCTGCTGACCCGCGAGGAGGAGCAGGAACTGGGGAGGCTCATGGAACAGGGAGAAGAGGCCGCCCGCTCGAAGATGATAGAATCGAACCTCAGGCTGGTCGTCGCCGTGGGGAAGAAATACATCAACCGGGGGCTCTCGTTCGCGGACATTATTGAAGAGGGAAATCTCGGGCTGATCCGTGCCGTCGATAAGTTCGAGTACCGGCGCGGATTCCGGTTCAGCACCTATGCCATGTGGTGGATCCGCCAGGCGATCTCCCGCGCGGTCGCGAACCAGGTGCGGATCATCCGCATGCCCGTGCACGTCGCGGAGATCGCCCATGCCTATGCCAGGACGGTGCGCAAGCTGACGCAGGAATTGGAGCGCGAGCCCTTCCCGGAAGAGGTGGCAAGAAAAATGAAGGTCAGTGTTGAACAGGTGCGCACGCTTTCCCATATGACGCGGGACACCTGTTCGCTCGACATGCTCATCAGCGATGACGGCGACGATACCCTGAAGGACATCCTGCGCGACGATACCCTGCCGTCCCCGGCAAGCGCGATCGACGAGCAGCGTACGCGCACCTTTCTGAACAAGTGCCTTTCGGAACTTTCGGACACGGAGAACAGCGTGGTTCAACTGCGGTTCGGTTTGAGCAGCAGCGACCCGCGTACGCTCGACAGCATCGGCAGGGAGATCGGCATCACGCGGGAACGCGTCCGCCAGATCGAAAAGCAGGCCATCGGCAGGCTCCGGGACATGACCCGAAGCCGCATCAGCGAACTTGCCGACATGCTGTAAGAAGGCAACATTCAAAAAAAACCACAGAGCACACAGAGAGATCATTACTAAGATGGTCAGTAATGCAAACGAATTAAAAACTGTTACATCCCTCGGAGGGATCCCCCTCACCCTACCCTCTCCCGCAGAGGGGAGAGGATAAAAAAGGGGCGCAGCATGTGTCATTATTTAACTTGCAATTCCCTGTAGCTTGCTACATGGTCACCAAATAGGTTCCTCCCCCTTGATGGGGGAGGTTAGGTGGGGGTGGCGGCAGTTGTTGTATCACCCTCCCCTTGCCCCTCCCATCAAGGGAGGGGAAGATGTTAGATACCCCGCAGCTTGCTGCGGGGAGGTTCATTGCGTTCGTATTAGTAAAGTCTCATAGAATCCGTCATTCCGGGCTTGACCCGGAATCCAGCGTTTTCGCATTGTTTCTGGATTCCCGCCCCCATTTTCCTGGGGGCAAGTTTATCCCCGCGGAAGCGGGGGCGGGAATGACGAACTATGTGGCATTACTACCGTATGTCTTAGTAAATCAATATGGTCACGGTTTTATCCCGCCATCCTCAGTGTCCTCTGTGGTTTCCTGTCATTGCCTCTCCGGTTTTTTAAAAATCACAGTACCTCAATTCCTCACCAGTCCGGCGCCAGCAGGTCCTCGCGTGCGCCGGTTTTTTTGTCCTCCAGGCCGACAGGGCGTCATCATCGACCGCGCCGGCCTTGACAGCCCGGAAAACCGGCAGTATCATTCAAGTAGGACAATAATGGTCCTGATAGAGCGACGGAGGGAAACCGGCTGGCGCTGCATTCCATGGCCTGAGCGAGGGTCGGATCGTACAAACGTGCGCATTGATGAGGAGGAGCGGCGGGTTCAGTGCCCACTGCTCCTTTTTTATTGGCCAGGCGCCTTTGAAAGGAGCAATAACACCATGAGGAAATTGTTTCTATTCAACATGATCACTCTTGACGGTTATTTCGAGGGGCCGGGGAGAGATATCAGCTGGCATAACGTGGATGCCGAGTTCAATGAATATGCCGTCGCCATGCTCAATTCCGTGGACCTGCTGCTTTTCGGGCGCGTGACCTACGAACTCATGGCAGGCTACTGGCCGACCCCGGATGTCATGAAGAACGATCCCCTTGTCGCGGAAAGGATGAACAATCTCTGGAAGATCGTCTTTTCAAGAACGCTGGACAGGGCCTCCTGGCACAATACGAGGCTGGTGAAGGAAAATATCGAGGAAGAAATAATAAAAGTGAAAAAGCAGTCCGGAAAGGACATGGCGCTTTTTGGCAGCGGCAGCATTATGGCCGCGTTTGCGCAGCGAGGCCTGATCGATGAATACCGGATCATGGTGAATCCCGTGGTCCTGGGGAGCGGCAACCCCTTGTTCAAAGGCATGAAGGAAAAGCTGGACCTGGAACTGGTCGATACCCGGACGTTCGGGAACGGAAATGTTTTGCTTTCCTACAAACCCGTAAAGGGGAAAAAACCGGGAGAGGGATAGTTGACGTTTTAACCCGTACTATCCAGCTGTTCTCTGTGTTCTCTGTGGTTAGATCTTGACATTACGAGCTGCAGGAGAAGGAGGCAGTATGATACAGATAATCGCTATCGCGGTTGTTTTTCTGATCGCGGGCCTTCTCGCTTTTGCCGCGGCCAGGCCGGACGAGTTCGAGGTGCAGCGCACGGCGAGCATCAAGGCCGCACCGGAGAAGATCTTTCCCTATATCAATGATCTTCACAGCTGGGGCCTCTGGTCACCCTATGAAAAAAAGGACCCCGCAATGAAAAGGACCTACAGCGGATCAGCAGGCAAGGGCGCAGCCTACGAGTGGGAAGGCAACGGGGAGGTGGGCAAGGGGCGCGTGGAGATCCGGTCAACCGTGCCGTTTTCCGAGGTCTTGATCAAACTGGATATGATAAAACCGATCAAGGGCCACAACAGCGTCAGGTTCCTGCTGGAACCCGAAGGCGAAGTGACGCACGTTACGTGGGCCATGCGCGGCGACCGGTCGTACGTTGCGAAGGT
>MHDY01000031.1:0-2808 GCA_001803705.1 Nitrospirae bacterium GWC2_56_14
GACGAGCACCAGCCTCGCCTCTTCAAAATAAACGACCTTGTCTTTTTTCACGGGCACTAGGCCGGAACCCTTGATCTTGTCCGTGTCCCTGCCGGAGTGCGATCCGCAGAAGGCCAGGGCTTTGCGATGCTGCCCTTCAAAGAAGGAAAGCGTGAACTCTTCCGCCTTTTCCATGAACCCGAAGGTATGCCGCGTGGGCCTGATGAAGCAGAAGGCCACCTTCTTCTCCCACAGCACGCCCAGCCCGCCCCAGCTCGCGGTCATGGTGTTGAACGACTCCGGCGTGCCCGCGGTGATAAGCATCCAGTCCTTCCCGATCAACTTGAACGGATTGTCGGGAAGCTGTTCCGGTTGTATTTCTTTAAATCCCATATGCGTGCCCTCCTTATTCGGTACTCGTAAAAATCAACATGTTTTTTTATGCAACACCGTTCAGGATTGCTGAGGAGAACCTTTGACACGGATCAAGGCGGATTTAACATATGATCAAAGCGGATAAAACCTTGGGCACGTTATAAAGAATAACTCTTTAGGAAGTCTCCGCCCCTATCAGCCCTCTTTTTCCGCCGTTATCCGTGTCAAGGGTGCTGTATGTTTTTAAAGCCCGGCAGTAAGTTTTCCTTTGCGACCTTTGCGGACTTTGCGAGAGATAGCCTTAAGCTTCTAGCTTTTCTCTGCGCTCACTGCGTCTCCGCGAGAAACGCCTTGGTGCCGGGTTACAGTTCAGTCTCGATGAATTCGATCCCCAGCGCTTCCTGAAAACCCCGCACAAAAGCCTGCTTCACTTCGTCCAGGGGAACAGCGCGCCCCAGTTCCCGCCTGATGCAGGTGACCACATCTCCCGCGCATCCGCCGGGGATCACGGCGGCTTCTTGCCGCGGGTCGTAGTCCATCAGGATGGAGCCATGCTGAAGGAACGCGCCCGAGACCCTCCGCTGGGCGCTGCCCACGATCTTGCGGCCCTGCACCAGGATCTCGTACCACGAGGGGGAAGAAAAACAGGCGGCGTCCTTTGCGTTCTTATCCACGCGTTCTGCATGCCTGCTTCCGCGGGCGACGATCTCCGCCGGGATGCCGAGGTTCCTGAGCCCCGCCAGGAGGCCGGCGGCAATGACCTTATAGGTGCCGAGCACATTGCCGGGGAACAACGGGTTGTCGGTCCGGGCTATGATGCTATAGGTAAGTTCCTTGTCGTGCAGCACGGCCCTTCCGCCGGTGATGCGGCGCACGATGTCGAGACCGAGCCGCCTGCAGGCTTCGTCATTGACCGCGGTTTCGCGCTTCTGGAACCTGCCGAGCGAAACCGCGGCGGGCTGCCAGGCATAGAGCCGGAGGACCGGCCGGTCCTCGCCTGCCTGCGCGCGCGCCAGCAGCTCCTCGTCAAGGGCCATGTTGTAGACGCCGAGGTTGGGGCCGGAATCGATATAGTTCCATGGTTTCATAATTACGAGTGATGAGGCGGCAAAGCACGGCATTGCTGATTTTACTCAACACGCTTCTTTTTCGCAAGCAGCAATGATCGGAGCGCCAACAAAAAACCCGAGGCTGTGCGCTCTCAGGCTTTTGCGGTCTGCTCCCGACTCCAAACACCCGACTCCGAACGCCGGATCATTTTTTACTGTACAGTGACGGCTCGTTGTTCGGCCGCGTCTTGAACCGGCGGTAGGACCACAGATACTGTTCCGGCATTTCGCGGACCCACTGCTCGATCTCCCGGTTCATGCGCCTGGCGTCTTCAGCAGGGTCCCCTCCGGGAAAGTTCTCCAGCGCGGGATGGAACCGCACCTCGCAACCCCGGCCGTAGGGCAAAATACGGGTGGTGCAGGGGACGACCGCCGCGTTCGTGCTTTCTGCAATACGGCTGAGCGCCGTCACCGTTGCCGCCGGAACGCCGAAGAATGGAGCGAACACGCTTGAACGCTCGCCAATGTCCTGGTCCGGGAGATAGTAGAACCACATGCCGTCGCGAATGCTCTTGAGGAGCGTCCTCAAGCTGGCCAGGTGCATCACCATGACCGCGCCGAACCGGCCCCGCCGCTGAAACAGATATTCCAGGAGCGGGCTCCTCGATCTCCGGTACATGGACACGACCTTTTGGTCCATGGACACGCGGATCCCGCCGATATCCAGGCCGATGAAATGGGGGGCAAGCAGAATGACGTTCCTGCCGTTTGCCAGAGCGGCATTGAGATGGTGTTCGTCGCGCAGGGTGACGACACGCCGAAGCCGCCAGGCAGGCGCGAACCATGCGACGCCCAGATTCAGCACCGCCACACCGGAGGCGCGGAGGTGACGCCGGACCAGTCGTCTGCGTTCGTCCGGGCTGAGTTCGGGGAAGCAGAGCTCGATGTTCCGCGAGGCAACGCGGCGCGCCGGAGAATTGAACAGGGAAAAGAACCACCCCAGAGCGTTGCCCAGAATCCAGAGGACCGGCTGCGGCAGCCAGCTGATGACGATGACGCAGGCAAGGATGAGCAGCGCATACCAGTTCCGGGGGTGAAGAAATGTACGGAGAGTCACATCAGCCATGGCAATGGTCTCTTTTTTCTCTGCAAAAAGATACTTTCTGTTCCCATTGGTGAACAAAAAAGCCTGAGCGTCTCGCCGACGCTCAGGCCCTTTCAGGTTTTCTTGGTCCGCTCACGGCGGACCGGTCAGGTGCCTCAGCCGCCGCCCCAGGAGAACCCCCCGGTGCCGCAACTTGCCCCTGACCCGTGTGAAGAGAACTTTGAGACGAGTTTTTTCGCCTTCCTCTGTTCACAATAGGGGCATACCGTCTCTTCTTCCTTTGCGGTTATCGACTGGAGC
>MHDY01000031.1:2819-3103 GCA_001803705.1 Nitrospirae bacterium GWC2_56_14
CTTGCCGCAGGCGCCGCACATATACTCGTAAAATGGCATATTCAAACCTCCGTCTGAAAAAAAACTGTACTGAAAACTAGCATTTACAGCGCTCCCGTGCACCGAAAGCGTAGAGTATAATACTCATGGGACAGAACCCTGTCAAGGCAAAAATCATGAGCATCATACCGACCAGGCCCGTAAAGACGAACCATCCCGGGTGTACAAAATATCCCAGGAGCACGCTCCCAAGCACGAAGATCCCGGCAAGCAGCCGGATGAACCGCTCAAGGTACCACGTTTTT
>MHDY01000031.1:3334-8104 GCA_001803705.1 Nitrospirae bacterium GWC2_56_14
GTACTTGCCGTCCTTCACCACAGCGACCACGGAGCAGCAACTTTTCAGAAGCAGGGCAATGATATCCTGAGTCGGCGTTGTTGCCTCTGCGATGATCGGCGCGGAAACCATGACAGCCGAAGCCTGGATACTGTCCAGGTCCCACCCTTCGCGAATCAGGTCCAGAATGGAATTTTCCGTTGCAACGCCCAGGATCTCCCGGTTGGCGTCCACGACCGGCATTGCAGCCAGTCCCGACGAGATGAGCTTCATCGCCACTTCACGCGCCGTTGTATCCGGCGCAACGCTTATTTTTTCCCGCATAATATGCCACGCTGCAATTGTCATGATTTTTCCTCCTATACTGCAGGGTTCAGGGTCCGGGGTCCAGGGGTCAGGAAGAACAAAACATTTGCAAACTCTTCCCGCTTCTCCTGAACCCTGACCCCTGAACCCTGTACCCTGTACCCTGTTTTCACATTCGTTCCCACTGCTTCGTATCAGGATTAAAGGCCTCGCTGAAAGCCGTGACCTCCTGTTGCAAACCCACGTCGTAGCCCTCGTTCAACCCGACATTGACAAGCATTTTGATGGAGCGAAGCGAGCTCAGGCTGTTCCCCGCGATGCGGAGGGCAAGCTTGTTCGCCTCTTCATCAAGCGTCTCGGTCGGAACAACCTTGTTCACCAGCCCGATGCGAAGCGCTTCTTCGGCGTCAACGGTCCGGCCGGTGAACAGCAGCTCCTTTGCCCTGCCGATGCCGACGGTCTTGGCAAGCCGCTGGGACGAACCGAAGATGGGCGGCACGCCGAACTGCGCTTCCGGGAACGAAAAGACCGTGTCCGCTGCCGCGATCCTGATGTCCGCGGCAAGCGCAAGCCCCAGACCGGCGCCCGTGGTCTCTCCTTTGACCGCGGCGATCACCGGGACCGGAAGGTTCTCCAGATGTTTGAGCAGGTTGTAGCCCACTTCGGCAAAGTGGCCCGCTTCGTCCTTCGTCATTTTTACGAAGCCGGCATAATCGATCCCTGCCGAGAAATTCGCGCCCCGGGAGGCGATCAGGACCACGCGAAGGTCCGCCTGTGCAGCGTACACATCGCTCACGGTCTTGTTCAGCCTCGCCAGGACCTCCTTGTCCAGATAATTGACCGGCGGATTATCGATCGTGACCGTACTGATCCAGTCTTTGCATTCTATGCTGACACAGGTGTTTGACATAAGTACCTCCGTTTCAATTTCGGATTGCGGAATGCGGATTTCGGATTTATAAGGCTCCTCTCCATTTCAGGTGAGGGGCAAATCCGCAATCCGAAATCCGAGATCCGCAATTGTTTCACGCTTCCCACCGCTTCTTCTCCATCATATAGTAGAACAGCGGCACCACCACCAGGGTCAGCGCCGTTGACGCCAGCATCCCGAAGATGAGCGCCAGGGCCAGGCCCGACCAGACCGGGTCGGTCACGATCACGGCGGAGCCGAGGATCGCGGCCGCGGCGGTGAGCACGATCGGCCTGAAGCGGATCGCGCCTGCTTCGATAAGCGCCTGCTCCAGCGGCAGACCTTCCTGCTTCTTGTCCAGGATGAACTCCAGAAGCACGATGGAGTTCCTGACCACGATGCCCGCCAGGGCGATGACGCCGATCATGGACGTGGCGCTGAAGTAAACGTTCGTCATGGCAAAGCCCGGCATGATGCCGATCATGGAAAGCGGGATCGACGCCATGATGACCAGCGGGATCGTGAACGACCGGAACCTGCCGACGAGCAGCAGATAGATCGCGATCAGGGCCACGCCCATGGCGGCGCCCAGGTCGCGGAACACGTCGAGGGTCAGCTTCATCTCGCCGTCCCACTTGACCTGGTAGCCCTCGGGCACGGGGTGCTTCCAGAGATACCGCATCATGTCGATCACGGCATAGACCTGGCTGCGGTCCCCCATCTCGGCGTACACATAGGTCACGGGTTCCAGGTTCTTGTGATGCACGGCCTTGTCCATCTCCGCGGGCACGATTCTGACGAGCGACGAGAGCGCCACCTGGCTGCCCTGCGGACCGGAGAGGAAGACCTTGTCCATGTCCGACAGGCCCGTGCGGTCGCCTTTCGACAGCCTGAGCATGATCGCTACCGGGTCCTTTGCGGCCGGCTGGTGCAGGGTCGATATTGCCATGCCTGCCACCGAGATCCGCAGGGTCTGGACGATCTGCTCCGTCGAAATGCCCAGGAGGGCCGCTTTTTCCTTGTCCACGATGACCTGGTACTTGTCCTGTTTTTCCTTTACGCTGTCGTCGATGTCCACGACCTCGCTGGTCTTTGCAAAGAGCGCCCTCATGTCCGCGGCGATCTCCCGCTGCTTGTGGTAATCGGGCCCGTAGATCTCGGCCACCACCGTGGCGCGGACCGGAGGGCCCGGAGGATCTTCAACCAGCTTGATGTTCGCGCCGTATTCCTGTCCCAGCCTGGCGAGGTCGGGCCTGAGCTTCAGCACGAGCTTTTCGCTCGATACTGAACGCTCTTCCTTATCGATCAGGTTCACGCGCACATCGGCAAAGTGGCTTGCCTCGCGGAACGCGCCGCCCCGGAGCAGTCCGTTAAAGTCCATGACCGAGCCGGTGCCCACAAAGGTCTCGTAGTCCTTGACCTCGGGAAGCCGCTTGAGATGATCGCCGACGGCGCGCGCGACCCGGTCCGTGTTCTCGATCACCGTGCCTGCCGGCATATCAATGGAGACGAGAAAGGTATTCTTGTTCGCCTTGGGCAGCATGCGGAACTTCACCCACTGGAACAAGGGGAAGGTCATGACAATGACAAAGATCGCCATGATGATGCCCAGGAAGATCTTTCTCTTTTTTGAGTCCACCAAGAGAGGCGCAAGCACCTTCTTGTACAGAAGATAGCTCCTCGTCTCTTCCAGCGGCTGGATCTTTTCATCGTGATGATCGGCCTTCATCAGCCGGTAGCTCGCCCAGGGCGTCACCACGAAGGCCACCACGAGCGAGACGATCATGGCCACGGGCACGTTAAAGGGTATGGGCATCATGTAGGGGCCCATCATGCCGGTCACGAAGGCCATGGGAATGAAGGCAAGCACCACGGTCAAGGTCGCCAGGATGGTGGGCATGCCGATCTCGTTCACCGCCATGATCGCCGCCTGCAGCCGCGAGTGCTGCTGCAGTTTGTAGTGGCGATGAATGTTCTCGACAACCACGATTGCGTCGTCCACTAAAAGTCCCAGGGACAGGATAAGCGCAAAGAGCGTGATGCGGTTGATCGTCTGTCCCGCCACCATGCCGATGGCGAGCGTGAGGAACAGGGTCAGCGGGATGGCAAGCGCCACGATGGCGGCCTCGCGCCAGCCCAGGGTGAAGAACAGCAGGACGATCACCACGATGATCGAGACCACCAGATGGAACACGAGCTCGTTCACGGCGTCGTTGGCGGTCTTTCCGTCATTCCTCGTGACGGTGACGTCGATCCCCGCGGGGATCGCGTTCTTTTTGAGGTCATCGAGCTTGGCCAGTATCTCGCCGGAGATCTTGACCGCGTTCAGTTTCTGCCTCTTCGCCAGGGCCACGGTCACGGCGGGCCGTTCGACCCCGTCGCCATTCGCGACGGAGCCCTCATGGCTATGCGCGCCGAAGGCGATGCGCGTCAGCTTCACCGTCTCTTCGAAGCCGTCCGTTACCTCGGCCACATCGCCGAGATAGACCGGTTTGTTGTTCGCCACGCCCACCACCGCGTTCTTCAGCTCTTGCGCGCTGCTGAAGAACCCGCCGGTCTCAAGGGTCAGTTTTTTGCTTCCCTGCTCCAGGTCTCCCGAGATCAGGTTCGCGTTCGACGCGGTGATGGCGCCGGCGATCTGGAGCACCGACAGACCGTAGCCTGAAGCGCGCAAAGGATCGAGGGTCACGCGCACCTGGCGGCTCCTGCCGCCGATGACGATCGTGTTGCCCACTCCCGGCACCTTCCGCAGTTCATCGAGCGCATGATCGGCAACGAGCCGGAGCTGCGCGTCGTCATAGTTCGACCCGGCTGCGGCCGAGAACGTGATCGCCACGATCGGCACATCGTCAACATCAATGGGTTTCACCAGCGGCGGTGACGCTCCCGGGGGCGCGAAATCCATATTGGACATGAGCTTGTCGTAGAGCTTCACCAGCGACCGCTCCTTGTCCTGGCCCACGAAGAACTTCACCGTTACCACGGCCTGGGAGTTCATGGAGACCGAGTACACGTCCTCGACGCCCGGGATCTCCCAGAGCTTTGCCTCGAGCTTTTTCGCGATCAGTTCTTCGACCTCCCGGGCGCTTGCGCCCGGCAGCATGACCATGACATTGGCAGCCGGGACCACGATCTGCGGGTTCTCTTCGCGCGGCGTGAACCAGAGCGCGAACAGCCCCAGGATCGTCGTCGCCGCCATGAGCAGCACGGTAAGCTGGGAGTTGATGAAGT
The DNA here is from genome assembly GCA_001803705.1 of Nitrospirae bacterium GWC2_56_14. Taxonomy (GTDB): domain Bacteria; phylum Nitrospirota; class UBA9217; order UBA9217; family UBA9217; genus GWC2-56-14. The sequence continues at coordinate 7,761 of MHDY01000031.1, forward strand.
ATTGCGTTATCTTGCCGCTGATATTGAGTTTCATGATTAAACCTTTTTGTCCGCAGATTTCGCAGATGTATGCAGATGAAAATCCTGACCCGACAAGTCAGAACAAAATTTTGCCACGAAGGCACTAAGACACGAAGAAATGCCTTAATCTAATCAGTGAAAGTGCTTTAACGAAAAGTTTTAGCTGTTCTTCGTGACTTCGAGTCTTCGTGGCAAAATATTCTCTCAGTTCCAAATATTCTTTCCGCAATCCGAAATCCGCAATCTATTTACTAACGACTTTCTTCCCGTCCAGCCTCATCTCATGCCGGCTCACGATCACCTGGTCCCCTGACTTCAGGCCG
>MHDY01000032.1 GCA_001803705.1 Nitrospirae bacterium GWC2_56_14
GATCGTCGAGGCGCACCACCGCATGAAGAAGGACGCGCCTTCAGGCACGGCCATGAAGATGGCCCAGGTGCTCGCCCAGGCAGTGGAACGGAACCTTGACGAGGTCGGCGTGTATGCGCGCAAGGGCATGATCGGCGAACGCTCGAAGAAGGAGATTGGCATCCAGACGCTGCGCGCCGGCGACATTGTCGGCGAGCATACGGTGCTGTTCGCGGGCAAGGGTGAGCGGATCGAGATCACCCATCGCGCACACAGCAGGGACACTTTTGCCGCCGGCGCGGTGCGCGCGGCCAAGTGGGTCGTGGGCAAGAAACCGGGTCTGTATGATATGCAGGATGTGCTGGGATTGAAATAACAGCAGTTCAGTAAAATATATGATAAAGGGACAGCGGTCACCGCTGCCCGGAACAAGGAGCCATGCGTGAAAAAACATATCGCCATCATGATCCTGGGGCTGGCACTCCTCGTACCGTTCACCACGAACGCTTTCTCAAGCCACGAGGGATGCGCCGGCAACTGCATCGACTGCCACAAACTGGAGAAAAAGGAAGCCGAGGAAATCATCAAGAAGATCGCACCGAACGGACAGGTCACCGAGATCAAATTGTCTCCTGCCAAGGGCCTGTGGCAGATCGAGGTGGAGGCCGGTGATAAACGGGGAACGCTGTATGTCGATTTTTCAAAGAAGTACCTGATCGCCGGCCAGATCGTGCCGATCGATACGATCGGCAAGCCAGCGCCGGAACGCAAGGTGGACTTCAGCCAGATACCGCTCAAGGACGCCGTTGTCATGGGCCCCAAGAAGGCCAAGAAAAAAGTTGTGGTGTTCACGGACCCCGATTGTCCCTACTGCCGCAAACTGCATGAGGAAATGAAGCAGGTCCTGGCGAAGCGGAAGGATGTGGCCTTCTATATCGTCCTGTTCCCGCTTGAGATGCATAAGGACGCGTACAAGAAGGTGCAGGCTATTTTGTGTGAAAAATCATTGACCCTGCTTGACGATGCCTTTGCCGGCAAGCCGCTGCCTGAACCGAAGTGCTCCAACGAGGCGGTAGAAAAGAACAAGGCCCTTGCCAAACAGCTGCAGTTCAGCGGGACCCCTACGCTGGTGCGCGAAGACGGAATGGTGCTGAGCGGCACACGGCCTGCGGATGTGCTCTCAGACTGGATCGACGGCAAGTAGGCTGAACGAACGGAGCGGCCCATGAAGCTTGTACGGTTTATGGCACCGGGCAATCCCACTCCGGCCTGCGGTATCGTCATCAACGACGAGATCGCTGAGCTGGAAGGGGATATTTTTTCCGACCCTGCCCGGCGAAGAGGCCGCTACCCGCTCAGCGGCGTGTCGCTGCTCCCGCCCTGCAGCCCGACCAAGGTCGTGGCAATCGGATTGAACTATGGGGACCATGCGCGCGAGTTGGGCTTCCCGATCCCTGACGAGCCGATCATATTTCTAAAGCCGCCCACGACCATCGTTGGCCCCGGCGAGGCCATTGTCTATCCCCGTTCGAGCTCGCAGGTCGACTTCGAGGCCGAGCTCGGCGTCGTGATCAGGGACCGGATCAGCTCCATCAAACCCGGCGAAGCCTACGGCCACATTCTCGGCTATACCTGCGCCAATGACGTTACTGCCAGGGACCTGCAGAAAAAGGACGGGCAGTGGACTCGCGCCAAATCCTTCGATACCTTTTGTCCAATAGGGCCGTGGATCGAGAAGGACCTTGACCCCGGCGACCTTCTGGTGGAGTCTTACCTGAACGGCGAACGGAAACAGTCCTCACGGACCTCTCAGCTGATCTTCAAGATAGACCTGCTCGTGAGCTTTATCTCCGGCATTATGACGCTTTTTCCCGGCGACCTCATCATCACCGGCACGCCAGCCGGCATCGGGCCCATGCAACCCGGCGATGAAGTGGAAGTTCGGATCGAGGGAATCGGGACTCTGAAAAACAGAGTCATTGCGGATTTCGGATTGCGGATTTCGGATTAAAACCTTGGGTTTCTTCCCAGGCCAGTTTTTATTCCGCAATCCGAAATCCGCAATCCGAAATTGAAAAAGGAGTAATACGTACATGAGCAAGTCCCCTGACACCTACATCCAGTCCCTGTTCGCCGACCGGCTCGGCGGCAGCATGTTCGGCAAGGATACGAAGATCTACAAGTTCGAAAAGATCAAGCGGGCCAAGCGCGCCGCCCTTGCCGCAAACCCGGGAGCAGAGCTCATCGATTTCGGTGTGGGTGAGCCCGACGAAATGGCTTTTCCGGGCGTTGTAAAAAAGCTGCAAAAAGAAGCCGAAAAGCCCGCGAACCGCGGATATGCCGACAACGGCATCGCGGAGTTCAAGGAAGCCGCCGCGCGCTACATGAGAACCGTGTATAAGGTCAAGGGCATCGATCCCGAGACCGAGGTGCTGCATGGCATCGGCAGCAAGCCCGTGCTCGCCATGTTCCCGGCCATCTTCATCAATCCCGGAGATGTGACGCTCATGACCGCTCCCGGATACCCGGTCATGGCAACGCATACGCGGTGGTACGGCGGTGAGGTCCATATCCTGCCGCTGGTCCAGGAGAAGGGGTTCCTGCCCGACCTTGACGCCATCCCCGCAGATATCAAGCGCCGCGCGAAGCTTCTCTATCTCAATTATCCGAACAATCCGACCGGCGCCGGTGCGACCAAGGCTTTTTTCGAGAAGGTCGTGCAGTTCGCCAAAGCGAACAACATTATCGTGGTACATGACGCCGCCTATGCAGCACTCATGTACAAGACCAAACCGCTATCGTTCCTGTCCGTCTCGGGCGCAAAAGAGGTCGGCGTAGAGATCCACTCGCTCTCCAAGGCTTTCAACATGACGGGCTGGCGGCTTGCCTTTGTGGTGGGGAACGCACGGATCATTGCCGGATACGGGAACGTAAAGGACAACTATGATTCCGGCCAGTTCAAGGCGGTCCAGCAGGCAGGAGTTTACGCGCTCGACCATCCCGAGATCACCGGCAAGATCAAGGCCAAGTACGAGCGCAGGCTCACCTCACTTGTTGCGACGCTCCGGGGGATGGGGTTCGATGCCAGTATGCCCGCAGGGACTTTTTACCTCTACGTGAAAATGCCGAAGGGAGTGAAGAACGGACGGCGCTTCGCCAACGCCGACGAGTTCTCCGAGTTCCTTATCACCGAAAAGCTGATCAGCACGGTCCCGTGGGACGACGCGGGTTCGTACATCCGTTTTTCCGCCACCTTTGAGTCCAAGGGACTTGCCGATGAAAAGCGCGTGCTGAACGAGTTCAAGAAACGGATGAGCGGGCTGCAGTTCGAGTTTTAAAAAGCCAGTTGCCGGTCATTACCACGGAGACTCTGAGACACAGAGAAAAAAACTTTGACACTGAAACGTCATGATGTCTTATGATTCTCACGGATGCATAAAAAAATCAGTGAAAATCAGTGTCAAAAAAATATTGCCGTGGTCCTATAGTTCTCAAGGACAAGGTGTCTTCCGTGCCGACCATCGCATACATCGGGCTGGGCTCGAACCTGGGCGAAAAAAAAGACAACTGCCGCAAGGCTATCGCTCTTCTGGCGAAAAGCGGCAGGGTCGTCCGCGCCTCCTCCCTGTATCGCACCGAACCGGTGGGACTTGCAGAGCAGGACGATTTCGTCAACGCTGTGGTGGAGATCGAGACCATCCTTCCGCCCGAGGCCTTGCTCGATCAGTGCCGATCCATCGAAAATGAACTGGGGCGCGTGCGCACGGTCCGCTGGGGCCCGCGTACGATCGACGTGGACATCCTGCTGTACGGAGCGGTCATGATCGAGACCCCGGAACTGACCATCCCGCATCCGCTGCTGCACAACCGGCGCTTTGTGCTGGTCCCGCTTTGCGAGATCGCTCCGCACGTAATGCATCCGAAGCTGCAGAGGACCGCTTCGGACCTGCTCCTTGAACTGCGCGACCACCACAGCGTAGTGCGCTGCGACGAGAATGGAACTGCACCATGACCATGAGACCGCCCGGTTCACGTGATACCAAATACCTGGTGATCGACGGGCCCATCGGCGTCGGCAAGACGAGCCTTACTGCGCTCCTTGCCGAAGAGCTCGGCGCACGGCTGATCCACGAACGCGCAGAGGACAATCCATTCCTCAGTGATTTTTACCGTGACCCCGACCGCTACCGGTTCCAGACGCAGACCTTCTTTCTTCTGAACCGGTTTGCGCAACAAAAGGAGATGGAGCAGCCCGATCTGTTCACGCGGATCACGATCAGCGACTACCTTTTTGCCAAGGACCGGATCTTTGCGCACCTGACCCTGAACGACCATGAGCTCGCCCTGTACGAGCAGTTCTATCAAATGCTCGAGCCTCGCATCGTCAAGCCCGATCTGGTCATCTTCCTCCAGGCAAGCACTGATACGCTGCTGAAGCGCATAAAGCAGCGCGGCCGGCCCTTTGAGAAGGAGATGAACCCCGATTACATCGCCGACGTGAACGAGGCCTACAACCAGTTCTTTTTCCATTACAGCGAAACGCCGCTGCTCGTTATCAATACTTCGGAGATCGATTTCGTGCACCGCCGCGAGGACCTGGACGATCTGTTAAGGCAGATCCTGAGCATGAAGCAGGGGACGCAATACTATGTGCCGGTGTCGCGGGGGAAAAAGTAACTGAAACCATAATTTGCCACGAAGGCACGAAGGCACGAAGAACAACGAAACTGATTAGCACGGTCTTAATAACTGAAGAGGCATTTAGTTCGTGTCTTAGTGCCTTCGTGGCGAAAACGTGCTTGCCCTTCTGAAGATAAAAAAGGAAAAAATATTATGCCCAACACTATCGACAACTACGACGACGACCAGGCGACGCGCGACGCGCTTGCGACGGTTGGATCTGAACGGACGCTGCATGAGTTCTACGGGTATTTCTTCGGCTGCATGGCGGCGCCGAAGCCGGCATTGCCGTCACAGTGCCTGCCGCTCCTGTTCGATGCGGACAAAGCCGATTTTTCCAGCCTGGAAGACGCAGACAACCTTATGGCTCATCTGATGTCGCTCTGGAACTTCATTGCCCGCTGGAAGCCGGAAGAGGAGCCTTGCTATTTCCCCGAGACCGAGTATGCGCCGATTAACGCGGGTTTTAAACAGCGCGGGTCCGACGATCAGGCAATGATCCAATTCTTTATCCGGGGGCTGGACCAGGGAGGCACCAGGGAAAACGATTTTTCCGACGATGCCATCGATGCCATGCACGATCTTGAAGATTCGACAGCGTTGCTGCAAAAATATTCCGTGCAGTATGCGCAGAAAGACCCGGAAACGCCCGTTGGCGATCCGGAAAAAGCAGCGGCGCTCTTTGATGAGCTGGAAGAGGTCGTTGCCGACAGCATTGCACGCGTCACGATCGGACTGAAGGAAGCGAAGTCCAGGGCAGCGAGAAAGGCCGCCGCCGCAGCCATGGAGGAGAAACAATCGAAACCGGGAACAAGGAGGCGTCGATGAGCGTGCTCGGCAGGATTGACCCTGCACAGAGGCCCGGAGCATGAAGATCATCACCACCATAGCCGAGATGCGGTCCCTTTCAGGATCGCACCGGATGCAGGGCAAGAAGCTCGGGTTCGTACCGACCATGGGGTTCCTGCACGAAGGCCATCTTTCGCTCATGGGCCGCGCGCGCCAGGAGAACGACATCGTTGTCGCAAGTATTTTCGTGAACCCCACGCAGTTCGGGCCGAAAGAGGACCTGGACCGCTATCCCCGGGACGCTGCAGGAGACCAGGCAAAGTGCGAAACTTCCGGCGTCGATGTCCTCTTCATGCCGCAGGTGTCGGAAATGTACCCGGAAAAGCCGGATGTTTTTGTTGCGGTCGAAGGAGTTTCGGAGGTCCTGGAAGGCGCTTTGCGGCCCGGTCATTTCCGGGGAGTGGCAACGGTCGTGGCAAAACTGTTCAACATCATACAGCCGCATCGCGCATATTTCGGCCAAAAGGACTTTCAGCAGTGCGTGGTGATCAAGCGCATGGTGGCCGGCTTGAATCTCGATGTCGAGGTTGCCGTGCTTCCCACGGTGCGTGAGCAGGACGGGCTTGCCATGAGCTCGCGGAACAGCTATCTGAGCGCGGAGGAACGGCGCGTTGCAAGCACGATCTGGCGCGCCTTGAGCGAAGGTGAGCGGTTGTTCCGGATCGGGCAGCGCGACGCGGTTGCTCTTCAGGGCGCGGTGCGCAGCATACTGCTCCAGCAACCGGGGATTTCGGTTGATTATGTCGAGATCGTCGATCCCGACGGTCTCAGATCGAAGGCGGTCGTCGAGGACAGAACGTTGATATTAGTTGCAGTTCGTGTTGGCCGCACTCGGCTCATTGACAATCTGCAGTTCCTGTGATACTTATACAAGGGGTTCGGTATCAAGTGCATTCGACCCCCATAGGTTGCAGAAGCAGTCCTTTTCAGGGAGACGTCGATGGCTGTACTAAAACTTAACGACCGGACCCTTGATATCCTTTCGACGGCACGGTCAGTCGTTTCCCAGCTCGACCTTGACAAGGCTCTTGCCATGGTGCTCAAAAAGGCCATGGCGGTAACGAACACCACGGCAGGAAGCATTGCGCTCTACACTCCCGCCACCGCAACCATGCGGATCTCGGCCTCCAGGGGCTTCTCCCGGCAGTTCCTGTCCAGCCGGGAATGGAAGGTCAGGCGAGGCGGCCTGACCGACAGGATCCTTAAGGCCCGCTGCGTCACGGTCATCAACGACACCACGAACGCTTCCTTCTTTTCCAATCCCCTGGTGGCGCGTGAAGGAATAAAATCGCTGGTTTGCGTGCCGCTCATCTTCTCCCAGGACATTGTCGGCATCCTCTATGTCGATGATTTTACGCCCAGGACCTTTTCCCCGTCCAGCATGCAGTCGCTCGAGATCCTTGCTTCCTTCGCATCGGTCGCGATCCACAACGCGCGGATGCATACCGAGATGAAGCAGCAGGCGAATACGGACAGCCTGACGGGTTTGTTCAACCGGCGGTGCTTCGAGAACATCCTGAGCAGGGAACTGCAGCGGGCCGAGCGGCACGGACGGGAATTTTCCCTGGCGCTCGTTGATGTGGATGACTTCAAGAAGTTCAACGATGTACACGGGCACCAGGCCGGGGACGCTGCGCTGGCAGCTCTCGGAGAGTCGATCCGCCTTGCGGTCCGGAGCACCGACCTGGCTTCGCGCTATGGCGGTGACGAGATGGTGATCATCCTGCCCGAGACGAACCTCGCCAAGGCGTACAACCTGTTCGCCAACAGGATCAGATACGAGATCGAAGAGGGCTTCATGCGGTTGTCAGGGGGGCGTTATTCGCTGTCGGTCACGATCGGTATCGCGTCCTATCCGCTTGACGGGATTACCGCCCGGGACCTTGTGCTGGCGGCGGACAAAGCGCTTATGGCAACGAAGAAAGAAAAACACACCCGCAAAATCGGCTGTTCGCGGCGCATCCCCGAATCGCTCATCGCGGCACCGTGATCGGAGCG
>MHDY01000033.1:0-295 GCA_001803705.1 Nitrospirae bacterium GWC2_56_14
CGGTTTTCAGTATAAGAACATCGTTGCGGTCAATTTTCGGTGGATGCGGCAGCCGGCTGCCAAACCCGTGAAATGCACGATAACCCTTGTCGAGGCGCTTGCGGAGAAGGAGTCTGTTCTGTCCAATCCGTCTATTGCTATCGGCGCTGCTGCAGCGGTCCTCCCGGTGACTTTGCGGTCCGGGGATTATGTGGAGATTATGGACCAGGGCCCGGCGCGGGTTTTCGACCGGAACGGTGTCCAGCTCTCCACATTCACCGCGCCCGACATGCCGGTGTTACGGACGGGTGAAAAC
>MHDY01000033.1:435-8069 GCA_001803705.1 Nitrospirae bacterium GWC2_56_14
TCAATGCTTTCCACGGCCATTCATCAGCCTGCATCCTTGTTGACGGAAAACTGGTTGCCGCCGCGGAGGAAGAACGATTTCGCCGCATCAAGCACTGGGCGGGACTCCCTACGGAATCGATCAGATATTGTCTGCGCGAGGCAGGCCTTGCTCTCGACGAGGTGGACCATATCGCCGTCAACCGTGATCCCCGCGTCCATATTTTGAAGAAGGTGCTCTTCACAATCACAAAGCGCCCCCGATTGTCGGCTGTCAGGGACCGGCTCTCCAATTTCAGCAAAATAGCGGGCATCAAAGACCTATTGTGCGATGAATGGCATATCCCCGCGTCCCGGCTCAAGGCCGGGATCCATACGATCGAACACCATCGAGCGCACATTGCAAGCTCATTCTTCGTGTCGCCATTCGACAGTGCCGCCGTGGTGTCAGTCGACGGATTCGGTGACTTCGTCAGCACCATGTGGGGTATGGGCAGCAACAACCGCATCACCGTCGAAGACCAGGTGTTGTTTCCGCATTCGCTTGGTTTGTTCTATCTTGCCATGACCCAGTACCTTGGGTTCCCTCACTACGGAGATGAATACAAGGTCATGGGTCTGGCGCCCTACGGAAGGCCGGGCGAGATCGAAAAGATGCGCCGGATTGTCAGATTGATGCCGAACGGCCTTTTCGAGCTCGACGTAAAATACTTTCTCCATCAATCCGATGGGGTTCAGATGTCCTGGAAGAACAGCAGGCCTGAGATCGGCAGGATGTTCTCGGACAAGCTTGTCGATCTGTTTGGCCCTCCTCGCGCGGTCGACGAACCGCTCAGCGATCATCATAAGGACCTTGCCGCCTCTCTCCAGGCGATGTACGAGGAGGCCTTTTTTCATTTGCTGGAGCACGTGCATCGCCGAACGAGAGCGACGGCCGTGTGCCTTGCCGGGGGCTGCGCGATGAATTCTGTGGCGAACGGCAAGATATTCGACCGGTCCGGCTTCACGGACGTCTATATCCAGTCGGCTGCCGGGGACGGCGGCGGGGCTGTCGGTGCAGCGTTCTATCTCTGGAACCATGTGCTGGGCAACCGCCGGTCGTTCGTCATGGACAGCGCATACCTGGGGCCTCAGTTCGGCAATGATGAGATACGCAGTTTATTGAAGGAGAAAGAAGGTGCTTTGAGCAGGGAAGGCTGCAGTGTGTCTGTCGTACCGGACGAGGCGGAACTTTGCCGGCGGACCGCGGAACGCGTTTCGAAGGGGATGGTGCTCGGATGGTTCCAAGGCCGCATGGAGTGGGGGCCGCGAGCGCTCGGGAACAGGTCAATCATCGGCGACCCGCGCCGCGCCGACATGAAGGATATCCTGAACCTGAAGATCAAACGCCGGGAATCCTTTCGTCCCTTTGCGCCCTCGATCGTCCGCGAGGCAGTGGGCGAGTGGTTCGAGACGGATTATGAGGTACCCTTCATGCTGCAGGTCTATCAGATACGAGAGAAAAAACGGGCACTGATCCCGGCCGTGACCCACGTGAACGGGTCCGGCAGGCTGCAGACGGTGACGGAAAGCCAGAACCCCCGGTACTATCGTTTGATCAAGGCGTTTGAGGAACGCACAGGCGTGCCCGTCGTGTTGAACACGTCATTCAATGAGAACGAACCGGTCGTCTGCACGCCGCAGGAGGCGCTAGACTGCTTTCTCCGCACGAAGATGGATGTCCTCGTATTGAATGATTATTTTATCGAAAGAACCGGTAAAGGATAGCTGCCGATGTCCTATAGCGTTTCCATTATTACCGTTGTTTACAATGGCTCAGCAACAATACGGGACTGCCTGGCATCGGTTGCTTCCCAAACCTATCCAGCCGAACATATCATTATCGACGGGGGGTCCATCGACGACACGTTGGAAATCGTCCGTGAGTTTCCTCATGTGGCCCGCGTCGTATCGGAGCCCGACGGGGGTATCTACGATGCTATGAACAAAGGGCTCATCAAGGCATCGGGAGATGTAATCGGAATCCTCAACGCCGACGATTTCTATGTCGATAACGATGTCATCGCCACGATCGCGGCAGCATTCGCTTCCCATAACGTCGAGTCGGTGTTTGGTGACCTGGTATACGTCAGAAGAGATGATACGAGCAGGGTGGTGCGTTATTACAACTCGGCCCGGTGCACCCCAGACCGGTTCGCCTACGGCTGGATGCCCGCCCATCCCACCTTTTTCGTGAAACGCGCCTGTTACGAACAGTATGGCCTGTTCAAGACGGATTACCGTATCGCCTCGGATTTCGAGCTCCTTGCCCGTTTTCTCGGGAAACATCGTATTTCATATCGATATATCCCCAAGGTCATGATAAAGATGCGTGCAGGGGGCATGAGCACGAAAAGTTGGCGGAGCAATGTGATCCTCAACAGGGAAATTCTTCGTGCCTGCTCCGAAAACGGGATAAGGACGAACTACTGCATGGTCTACTCAAAATATCTAACGAAATTATTCCAGTTATGGGACAGGCCCCGCTGATGATCCTCGTTACCGGCGCAAACGGCTTTATCGGCCGCGCATTGAGCAAGCGGATGATCGCCGACGGATGGCTGGTGCGTGGCGCGGTCAGGTCTGCCGACCGGGCGGCCCAACTTCCCCCGGGCGTTGAGCAAGTGCTGATAGGAGAAGTTGGGCCGGGCACCGACTGGTCAAGCGCGCTTGCGGGCATTGAAACGGTGGTCCATCTTGCCGCCCGCGTCCATGTAGCGGACAGGTGGACAGAGGATTCGTCCGAAGCACATCGCCTGGTGAATCTTGCCGGCACAGAAAGACTGGCACATCAGGCAGCTAGCCATGGTGTACGGCGCTTTGTCTTTCTCAGTACGGTCAAGGTGCACGGAGAGGAATCGCCCGTACCTTACGATGAAGACGCACCGTGCATGCCCCGGGACCCTTACGGGGCAAGCAAGCTGGAAGCTGAAAAGGTTCTGAGGACGATCGGCCGTGAAACCGGTATGCAGGTGGTCATACTCCGGCCTCCGCTCGTGTACGGCGCCGGCGTGAAGGCAAATGTATTGAGGCTCATGACCATTGTCCAGAGGGGAATACCGCTGCCACTCGCCAGCGTGAACAACCGCCGAAGCCTCATTTACCTCGGCAACTTGACGGACGCCATCGTGGTCTGCGCAACGAACGCAAAAGCTGCGGGACGGACGTTCCTGGTAAGCGATGATGAGGATGTATCGACGCCGGAATTGATCCGGAAAATAGCTTATTCTCTTGAGCGTCCCGTCCGGCTCGTGCCGTTCCCCATCCCTTTCATGCGGCTGCTCGGAAAGCTTACCGGCAGATCGCAATCGATCGAAAAGGTGGTCGGCTCTCTTGTGGTCGATAGCGGCAGGATTCGCCGCGAATTGAACTGGAAACCGCCGTTTACCATGGCGGAAGGGCTGAAGGAAACGGCAGACTGGTTCAGAATGGCAATGACGCGCAGCACAGGTGATATCTGAAATGAAACGTCTGTTCGACATCGTGATGGCGCTCTGCTGTGCTGCAGTCCTCTCCCTGCCTCTGCTGGTCATAGCGCTGCTGGTGAAATCGACTTCGAAGGGGCCGGTTTTGTACTGGTCTGACCGGGTGGGCCGCAACAATAGTATTTTCAAAATGCCTAAATTTAGAACCATGAAAACCGGTACGCCGACCGTGGCGACCCATCTTCTGAACAATCCGGATCAGTATTTGACGTTTGTCGGTAAATTTCTGCGTAAATCCAGCTTCGACGAATTGCCGCAGTTGATCAGCATCATCAAAGCGGACATGAGCTTTGTCGGCCCCCGTCCGGCGCTTTTTAATCAGGATGATCTCGTCGAATTGAGAACGCGTAAAGGGATACATAGGCTTGTTCCGGGGTTGACGGGCTGGGCGCAAATAAACGGCAGAGACGAGCTCCCGATACCGCTGAAGGTTGAGTATGATGAATACTACCTGAAAAACCGGTCCCTGCTGCTCGATCTGAAGATCCTTGTCATGACCTTCTCGAAAGTGCTGAGACGAGAAGGAGTGACCCATTGACCGGCAAGGGCGCTGCAGATGATCCTTGCCACAAAGACGATCTTTTGCTGTGAACGGCGACTGCGGGAAGGTTGTACCCTTAAATTACCCTGACCGGGGTATTTACGACCCCAATATTTTGAGGTAGATTTGCCCATGAATCTGCGGTATGTATGATATATCGTTCTGCAAATGCACCCCTTTGTGGCAGCCCGTCCGGGTTGTATTTTTTTATATTGACATCTGTGTGTGATAGCTTGTAACATATTGAATTAAAAGAGTATCATTATAATGTCTTTTTACCACTAAAATTGCTGGTTTTTCATAAAAGCATTTGTTAATACTTAATACTGATGAAATGCAATATCTTGTCCAATTTTGCCGGTCAGCTCCAGAAAAAGAGATGGATATGGTATAATTTAAACGTAATCCTGTTGCCCGTCCCATCCCATACGGCTGCTTTCCTGAAAGGCAGCGCGTGGGATTTTTTTGCTATAGTTGGATCCCTCAGTTGAAGCCTGTATATGACCGTCGGTCCACACCTAAAATATTTGCCAGCCGAATGAAAGGCTAATCATGTTATTAAGAAAATATTCGAAACAGGTGGTGGTCATTGCCATTGATACAATGCTCATCATTGCATCCCTGGTTCTGTCCTATGCACTCCGTTTCAATACCCTGAATCTTGGCGTGCACGCTTCACAGATACTGGTCGCTCTGCCGGTCCTTCTTCCCTTGCGGTTGGGAACCTTTCTGAGCATGGGTTTATACCGGGGCATGTGGCGCTTCACGGGGATGCGGGACCTGATCTCCCTGATCCAGGCTGTTACCATCAGCTCGGGACTTGTCATGGCGGTGTTGTTCCTGGTCTTTCGCCTCGAGGAATATCCCCGTTCGGTGTTCATTATCGACTGGTTTGTCGTTCTGGTGCTCGTGGGAGGAAGCCGTTTTGCCTATCGGCTCTATCATGAACGCGTGATGCATTCGATCATGAACCGGGACGCCGCCGCCCGAAACGTATTGATCGTGGGAGCGGGCAGGGCCGGAGAGATGATCCTTCGCGAGATCCTGGGAAATTACCGTTTGAACTACACGCCGGTGGGGTTCGTGGACGACAGCAGGAAAAATCGGGACATGACCATCCATGGGTTCCGGGTGCTGGGAAACACGAGAGAGATCCCGCGCCTGGTCAAGACCTATGCCGTTGCCGAGGTCTTTCTGGCCATCCCCGGCGCTTCGGGCGCCGCCAAACGGAGGATCCTGCGCACCTGCAAGCGTGCGGGCATCAAAGCCAAGACCCTTCCCGCGGTCTCGGAGATCCTGAGCGGTTCCGCGAAGGTAAGCATGCTCCGGGAATTTCAGATCGAGGACCTCCTGGGCAGGGAGCAGGCGCAGCTCGATACGGCCTCGATCAGGGAGTTCCTGAAGGACAAGACCGTCATGATCACCGGAGCGGGGGGGTCCATCGGGTCGGAGCTCTGCCGCCAGGTCGCCCAGTTCTCTCCGAAGCGTCTCGTGCTGTTCGAACGCTCGGAATACAACCTTTATCAGATCCACATGAACCTGCAGGACCTCTTCCCTGAGGTGTTGGTCAGCCCGATCATCGGCGACATCCTGAACCAGAACCGCGTGGAGCAGACCTTCGCCAAGTTCATGCCCGAAGTGGTGTTCCACGCAGCGGCGTACAAGCACGTGCCGCTCATGGAGATGAATCCCCTTGAGGCGCTCTGGAATAACGTCCACGGCACGGGGATCGTGGCCCGGTGCAGCCATACCTACGGTGTGCACAAATTCGTCATGGTATCGACGGACAAGGCGGTCCGGTCTACGAACATCATGGGCGTTAGCAAGCGCATTGCCGAGCTCATTTGTCAGGGCATCGGGAGCACCAGCAAGACGCAGTTTGTGACGGTCCGTTTCGGCAATGTGCTGAACAGCGTCGGCAGTGTCATCCCGCTTTTCAAACAGCAGATAGAAAAGGGCGGGCCCGTAACAGTGACCCACCCGGATATTTACCGGTATTTCATGACCATCCCCGAGTCCGTTCAGCTCATTATGCAGGCGGGGGCGATGGGCAAGGGCAACGAGCTGTTCCTGCTCGACATGGGAGAGCCCGTCAAGATCGTGGACCTTGCACGCGACATGATCTCCCTTTCAGGCCTCGAACCTGATAAGGACATCAAGATCATATTTACCGGACTGCGGTCGGGCGAGAAGCTCTATGAAGAACTTCTGTTTGACGGTGAGGAGATCACGTCCACGCTCCATGAGAAGATCAAGGTCGCTGCATCTGAATGCATCGACTGGCCGACCCGGTTGATCAAGATCGAGCAGCTCCTCGAATCGCTCCGGAGCGGGTTCTCCCGCGATGTGGTCCAGAAGATCAAGGAGATCGTACCAGAGTTCCAGCCTGAAAACGGGGGGCCGAAATCACCTGTTCCGTCGCCGCCCGATCACTGCAGGGGAAAAGGTGCTTCCCTTCTGAACAGTACGGTGACTTCTCTTCCGCACGCCGCCATGATCAAGTCCGGTATTCACCGGAATGCAAAGGACGTTACGTTGTAGAGCTGATACGGTTTGAGCAAGCCTTTTTGCCGCCCCGGAAGGACCACTGCAAATAGCGACCATCCCGTAGTATATGTTTGATTTAACAATTATTTATTGCTATACTCCCACCAGGTTCGAAGAGGGCCGCGGTCATGGGCAGAGGGCTAAAGCCCATGCACCATGCGCTATGCTCTCTGCTGCGTTGTAGCTTTAGTTATCCTTTTATTCCAGGACAGGCATTCATGAAAAAAATCCTTCTCGTCTTTTGTAGTACGACTCTGCTCCTGCTGGCGTCAACGATCTCTGCTCAGCAGGCTGTTCCACCGGCCGAGGCAACGCAGGCCATCACCAACGCCATCCAGCAGGGAAACCTGAAGGCGGCTGGAGAAATATACCAGAGCACCCAAAAAAGCCTGCAGGCACAGGGCGTGACCGTTCCGTCATCACCGTTGGAGCCGCCAAAACCGTCTCTGTTCGAACACACCCTTCCGGGAAACCTCAAGCAGTTCGGATATGACCTCTTTAACAGGACAGTGTCCTCCTTTGCGCCCCCGGCGACCATGCCGGTCGGGCCGGATTACCAGATCGGTCCCGGAGACCAGTTCACGCTTACCCTCTGGGGCACGACCGAAGGTATCTTTAATCTTCTGGTCACCAAGGAAGGGCGGGTAACCCTGCCGAAGGTCGGCGTGGTCTCCGTCGCCGGCCTCCGGTTCGGCGAGCTCGAGAGGACGCTCAAGCGCCATCTGTCGAAATATTACAACGATTTTAATTTGAGCATCGCCATGGGCGGGTTGAAGACCGTGACGGTCTACGTCGTCGGCGAGGTTGGAAAGCCGGGAAGCTACTCGCTGTCTTCGCTCACCACGGTCTACGGCGCGCTCTTTGCCGCAGGGGGGCCGACGAAACAGGGGACCCTGAGAAAGATCCAGGTCCTGCGCTCGGGCAAGGTCGTCAAGACCGTCGACCTTTACGAGTTCCTGCTGAAAGGGGACCGGAGCCAGGACATCAGGCTGCAGAACGAGGACACGGTGTTCGTGCCGCTCATCGGGCCGATCGCGGGAGTAT
>MHDY01000034.1:0-8065 GCA_001803705.1 Nitrospirae bacterium GWC2_56_14
CGCACTCGAACAAGGTCTGCCAATTCCTCATGACCGACAACGGCATCAGGTTAAAGCCGTTGGGACAGGGTGAAGAGGTACGGTGAGATGCGCATGAAGCTTACTGCTAAACGCTATAAGTCGCCGGCCAGGATACCCGCCTTTGGCCCGAAAGGAGTGGAGCAAGCACTCAGAGAGTCGGAGCTTCGCTACCGCCGCCTCTTCGAATCAGCCCAGGACGGCATTTTAATTCTGGATGCCGAGACGGGATTGATCAGCGACGTCAACCCGTATCTCATGAATATGCTTGGGTACTCTCGTGAAGAATTTGTGGAAAAGAAACTCTGGGAAGTAGGTTCGTTCAAGGATATCGAGGCCAGCAGGAATGCCTTCACGGCGTTGCAGAAAGATGAGTATATCCGCTACGAAAACATGCCGCTCAAGACCAAAGCCGGTCGTCTGATTCAGGTGGAATTCGTCAGTAACGTCTATCTGGTCGGGAATGAAAAGGTCATTCAGTGCAATATCCGTGACATCAGCGACCGCAAACGAGCGGAGGAAGCCTTGCGTGCGAAAGAGGAGGCTCATTGGTCCCTGATCGAAAATCTTGAGGATCACTGGTTGTTGCTCAAAAATCTGCCTGTCGGCATTGTTGTTCACACACCAGATACCCAGATTATACTGTGCAACCCCGAGGCCTCCCGATTATTGGGAATGTCATGCGAACAGTTGCTGGGCAAGGACGCCTGCGAACAGGCTTCTACCTTTGTACGCGAAGACGGCACCCCTATGCCGTTGGACGAGTTTCCCGTTAATCAGGTGGTCGCCACCGGACATGCAATGAAGAACTTCGTTATGGGAGTTGCCCGGGACCGAGACGGAGAATACACGTGGGTGCTGGTGAATGCCTATCCCCAGTTTGATGGTGGCGAGACGTTACGGCAGATTGTGGTGACGTTCGCGGACATCAGCGATATAAAGCGTGCGGAGGAATTGATCCGGCAACATCTTGAACATCTTACCGCCCTGGTTGAAATTGACCACGCCATCAATTTCAGTTTTGATCTGAATCTGAGCCTGACAACGCTCCTCACCCACGTCATTGTCCAGCTTGGAGTTGATGCAGCCGACGTACTGTTGTTGAATCCCGCATCCCGGACGCTGGAATACGTCGCCGGGCGCGGTTTTCACACCAAAGCCATCGAACACGCACGCACGCCCTTGGGCGAAGGGTATGCCGGTCGCGCTGCTCAGGAACGCAGCATCGTTCATATCCCAGACCTGGCGAAGGAGCATGACAGCTTGCTGGGCGGGGTGCTTCTGGCGGGTGAGGATTTCGTCAGTTACTACGGGGTGCCGCTTATAGCCAAAGGAGAGGTACGGGGGGTGCTGGAAGTCTTTGAGCGCGATCAACCGGTACACGACGAAGAATGGCGTGATTTCCTCAAGGCCCTGGCTGCCCAGGCAGCGATTGCCATCGATAACGTCATGCTGTTCGATGACCTGCAACGTTCCAACACTGACCTTGCCCAGGCTTACGACGCTACCATCGAAGGATGGTCGCGGGCACTGGAGCTGCGCGACAATGTAACAGAAGGGCACACGCAGCGGGTTGCCGTGTTGACCGTCAAGCTGGCGCGCTTACTGGGGCTGAACGATGCGGAGCTGGTGCAGGTCCGCTGGGGGGCGCTGCTGCATGACATTGGCAAGATGGGTATTGCGGATGGTATTTTGCTTAAAAACGGTCCGTTAACTCAGGCAGAGTGGGCCGTCATGAAAAAGCATACAGTTTATGCCTACGAAATGCTCTCTCCCATCCGCTACTTGCGCTCGGCGCTCGACATCCCCTATGCCCATCATGAAAAGTGGGACGGCACCGGTTACCCGCTTGGCCTGAAAGGCGACCAGATCCCCCTTGTGGCGCGCATCTTCGCAGTGGTTGACGTCTGGGATGCGCTGAGGTCCGATCGCCGCTACCGCACCTCCTGGCCCGTGGGAAAGGTGCGTAAGCACTTGCACTCGCTGGCTGAAACGCACTTTGATCCGCATATTTTAAAAGTTTGTCTTGATTCGGACGTTTTAGTGAATTGAGAATTCGGCAAAGCAGAAAATTTGAGCTGCGCTGTTGATCTGTGACGTTTGGAATCGAAACATTCAAGGGTAGTTTCCTGCTTTCATGGTGCATGGAATAAGGTGTTTTTCAACCCCGTGCTGCCTTCCATAGCCCCTGCCGGCGATCCGCCGTGAGGTGAAGAACATATGCGCTCGGCGACAGTCCGAAAGTGAAACCCGTAGATAGTCATGGTAATCGCCAGCGGGAGCAATCGTGGCTTCCTCAGGAGCGACCAGAAGAAAATCTTCCAGTAGTGCGGCCGTTCTTTTCCCAGAACGCCGAGAAACCATATCGAACGGAAGAATGCCCTGAGGTCTCTTCGGTGTAAAATGGCAAAGGGAGACGGACCCGAAAGCCGATACTCTTTCAGAAAAGTCATCAGGCGGGCGTAGAAGTATTCGGGGGAATAGATCGTCCTGACGAGACGCTGGTAGCCCGCTATAAGGAGGTCAGGGCTCATCAGCGGAATGTAATTGAGTGAAGTGTCAGTGTTGTTGCCGTTTGATCCGCTGAGGATTCTTCCCTCGCGGGAGAGCCGGCCATGAAGTTTTGTCCCCCGCAGGACCATCAATATTCCCACCATAGCCGTGACGATGCCGCTTTCCTGGATGAAGCGGAGCTGCCTGTCGAAGATGGCCGGAGAGTCACTGTCGAACCCGACGATAAAGCCTCCCTGTACCTGGAGCCCTGCCTGATGAATGCACCGTACCGATGCGATGAGATCACGATTCCGGTTCTGGACTTTTCCCGTTTCCCGGAGCGAATCCTCATCAGGGCTTTCGATACCGATGAAGACCTCCCGGAACCCGGCGGCAACCATCAGTTCCATGAGAAGAGGGTCGTCCGCAAGGTTGATCGAGGCCTCGGTATAGAAGAAGAAGGGGTGGCCGCGCTCCTGCATCCACGAAATCATTGTGGGGAGGACCTCTTGTTTTAGCTTCGGTTTGTCACCAATGAAATTGTCGTCGACAAAAAAGACCCCTCCCCGCCACCCTCTGGAATAGAGTGCCTCCAACTCGGCAATCACCTGATCCGGCGTTTTTGTCCTCGGTTCTCGGCCAAACAGTTGGGTAATATCGCAGAATTCGCAGTCGAAGGGGCATCCCCGGGAATATTGGATGTTCATGGAAGCGTACTGCCGCAGGTCGATAAGCTCCCATCGGGGGAGCGGCGTGCAGGATAGGTCGGGGCGGCCGGCAGGGAGATACAGCCGCTGCGGCGAATGGGTTCCAATGTCTTTCAGGAATTGGGGCAGCGTCATCTCGGCTTCACCGAGAACGAGGTGGTTCACTTCGGGGAATTCGTCATGACAGGACGTGAAAAGCGGGCCTCCCGCCACTGTCCTCACACCAAGTTTGCGGCAGCGATCAAGGACCTCCTGGGTTGACTCCCTCTGGACCGTCATAGCGCTGATGAAAACGTAGTCGGCCCATAGGAGGTCGTTGTCCGAAACCGGACCGATATTCAAATCAACCAGCCTCGTTTCCCAATGCTCCGGTAGCATTGCCGCTACCGTCAGCAGCCCGAGTGGTGGAAAAACCGCCTTCTTGCCGATAAACGGCAATGCATGGCGGAAACTCCAGTAGGTATCAGGGTATTCGGGATAGATGAGGAGTACCTTCATTTCTGCCTCTCGGAACTTGTCGGATAAGAATTGCCTGCCGGGCGAGGATGTACATATTTAATTAGTTTTATGTAATAATTTTAACATAGCGGCTGTAGTCTGCCAGTAAGCAAATACAAATTAAAAATATGCAGAGAAGACTATTGAAGTATCTCTCTCCCGGTACCGCGTTTTCATTTCGTCACACGAAGGACTGGCAGGTATTTTGCTGTAACCGTATCAGCTGATCGTTTTCAGTACTGCGCCTGATGTTTACGTGTTATAAAACCGATGTGTTACGTTTTCGTAACACATGCCATATTCATGGAGTTTTCACCTGGAGTCCGGCAAACGCGTCGTTGCCCTGAAGATACATGTCTGTTCCATGACAGAAAGGATTGTCAACCCCATGTTTTATCTGACCAGAAAGGGTGGCATAGGTGGCTGTCGCAGGGAAGGAGTAAGCAAGTTGCTTATCCTGTGCCTCGTCATATGTGTTCTTCTTTTGCCCGGGGAGGCAGTGCCTGCCGAAAAACCGACCATTTATTTCGGCATCAATCTCCGCTACAACCCAATGATTCTCTACAAGCGATATCAGCCGCTGATGGATTATCTGACCAGCCAGACCCCGTATCGGTTTGAGTTGAAAATCAGCCGGGACTACCGGGAGGCTGTCAAGAACCTGAAGGAGGGGAAAACCCAGATCAGCTCGCTCGGCGATGGAGCGTTCGTCGAGGCGGTGCTGCTGCACGGTGCCATCCCCATCGTCAAACCGTTGAGCTCGGAAGGAAAACCGTATTATCGATGTGCCATCATCGTTCCTTATGCCTCCGAATTGAGAGGGCTTGCAGACCTTCAAGGGAAAAGAGTCGCTTTCGGGTCACATCACTCTACGACCGGAAATCTCATTCCAAGAGCGATGCTCGCAGCAGAAGGCATAACGTCGAGAGACGTTCGGTCCGCCTCCCTGAAAAACCATGACGCGGTAACCAAGGCCGTACTGAAGGGACAGTTCGACGCTGGCGCGGTCAAGGAGATGTTTGCAAAGAAATACGGTGGGCACGGGCTGCGGATTCTTGCCTATTCCGATCCCATTGCCACTGTTCCGCTCGTCGTTCGACGAGGTACGCCCGACGAAGTTATCAAAGCTGTTACCGGTGCGCTGTTGCGATTGAATCCACGTGATCCTGCCCACCGAAAACTTACCGAGCAGTGGGACGACGAATTCAGGTACGGATTCGTTCCCGCCACAGCAGCCGATTACCAGGACGAATTGTCGCTGTTTCGAAAGAAACCGTACGGATGCGGAACAGGATGCCATCAGTGATTAAAGGACCGATATTCAGCATCAAGCTGAAGTTCATACTCACAGCGGCAGTCATCGTGGCTGCGACATGCATCACCCTGGGTACCTGGGTGTGGCTGGAAGAAAAAAAACACCTCTACAAGGAGCTTGAAGGAGAGGGAAAGCTTCTCCTTTCCTCGCTGAAAGGCCCCATCATAAACGCCATCCTTTACGAGGAAATTGGAGTCGTGGAAGACGTCGGGCTTCTTGACAACTTTGTCGAGGAGATCGTTGGGAACAAGCAGTTGCCGATCATCTATGCATTCATTGCCGATAATGGAGGCAAGGTGCTTGCCCATTCCGATTACCGGCAATTCGGCGCCCTGTCCAATGATCCACTGACACTCACCTCACTTGCGGATGGTGCGTACGGAAAGAGAATCGTTCGGGCTGACCACGGTCCTTTTCTGGATATGGCGATGCCGCTTCGGGTATCTGAAAAAGGATGGGGGGTACTGAGGATAGCGATCTCCCTAATTCCGCTGGAGGATCACCTGGCATCGATGAAGATGAGGGTGCTGCTGTTTTCGGGAATTTTCTTCTTCCTGGGAACGGGTGCCTTTTACATAGTAGGGCTGAAAATGTCCCGGCCGTTGCAAAACCTTGCCCGGGCGATGACTCAAGTCAATCATGACTTCCTTGACGCTGCGCCGATACCCCGGGTGCGTAACGACGAGATTGGCCAGCTGCAGGAAAGTTTCCTGGAGATGCTGCAGCGATTGAAGCAGAGCGAGAGGGAGCGCCAATTGGCATTGAACCAGATGATTCAAAATGAAAAACTCGCAACCATCGGCAAGCTGGTGGCAGGTGTGGCCCATGAGGTGAATAATCCACTTGCTGCTATATCAACCTGTATTTTCAACATCGAGAAAAAGCTGCCGCCGGAATTCGACAAGAACATAGGCACGCTCAAAGGCGGCATGTCTCGCATAGAAACTATCGTACGGCAGCTGGTGGACTTCAGCAGGGTGAGCGAACTTGACCTGCAGCCGGTGCAGACCGAGGCCTTCTTCAGGGAAGCTTCGGAATTCGCCCAGATGGCCATCAAAAGACGGCACAACATCACATTTATCAACACCGATACCTGTCCGCCAACGACCATTGTGGTGGACAAGCCAAAGCTGCACCAGGTGATCCTCAACCTGATCATCAATGCGGCGGATGCTTCTCCCGATGGGGGTACCATCGAATATCTTACCTACTGCAGTGACGGTTTTTACTGTTCTGCCATCCGTGATTACGGCACCGGCATCGACCCCGGGGACCACGATAAAATATTCGAGCTCTTTTATACGACGAAAGGTGCGGGAGAAGGGAGCGGAATAGGCCTTGCCGTCTGCAAGAGTATCGTGGAACTTCACACGGGGGAAATCCTCTTCAAGAGCAATAATGGGGAGACCACCTTTATTGTCAAGATACCTCTCCAGGGCGGAGGTAAAGATGGACGGGCTTAAACTGCTGGTTGTCGAGGACGATCCGCTTTTTGGTGGGGCAATAGTGGAGGCATTGCAAGATGCCGGGGCTGTAACGCGGCTTGCAACGTGCGGGGCGGAAGCTCTCGAAGCATCCCTGGAGGAAACCTTCGATCTCGTGCTTCAGGATATTCGACTTCCCGATGCGAATGGGCTGGAAATTTTACGGGGGATCCTGCAGAAGCAACCTCATGCCAGCGCACTTGTCATGACCGGCTATGCCACGGTTGACAGTGCCGTTGAAGCTATGAAAATAGGAGCCTTCGACTTTTTGACGAAGCCCTTCCCTATGGAAATATTGCTGTTGAAACTGCATAAGGTACTTGAATTCAAGCAGATGGAAAAGGAGATCAACCTTCTTAGGAGTAATGGCGGGCACACCATCATAAGCCGCAGCCCTGCAATGGCTAAACTAATGGAAATGGCAACCGCCGTGGCTTCCACCGATGCCAGTATCCTGCTGCTGGGGGAAAGCGGCACCGGGAAAGAGCTGCTCACCGACTTCATCCACTCGAAAAGCCGACGATTCGACAAGCCATGCATCAAAGTAAACTGTGCTGCCATACCGGACACCCTTCTGGAAAGCGAGCTGTTCGGCGTGGAGAGGGGAGCTTTTACCGGAGCTGACAGGAGTCGTAAAGGCTACATTGAGGCTGCGGATGGCGGCACATTATTTCTTGATGAAATTGGTGACCTGCCCCTCCACCTGCAAGGCAAGCTCCTCAGGATTCTCGAAGAAAAGAAGGTAAGCCGAGTGGGAGGCACAAAACCGTATCAGGCTAATTTCAGGCTCATCTCCGCGACGAATTGCGACCTGAAGGAGATGGTGAGGGAGAAATCTTTTCGCGAGGATCTCTATTTCCGCCTGAATGTGGTGCCGCTTGGTATTCTCCCCCTCAGGGAACGGAGGGAGGACATTCCTCTGCTGATTGCGCATTTCCAGGAGGTGTTCAGCGCAAAAGAGGGAGGAGAGAAGGTGACTTTCAGTCCCGAGGCACTGGAGATCCTGTCGCGCTATGATTACCCGGGAAATATCCGGGAGCTGAAAAACATGGTCGAGCACCTCATGATCCTCTATCCGGGCAGAACCATCCATCCGAGGCATTTGCCCTCTTTACTGCAGAAGGATTTGAAGGCCGGTGAGCTATTCGAGCAGTTCTCCGTTGACAGGCCGCTCCGGGAAGCGGTGCACGAATTTGAGCAAAGATATATCGCGAAGGTACTGAAGAACACCGGCGGGAACAAGTCCGTTGCGGCACGGATTCTGGGGCTGTCCCGAAAGGTGCTGTGGGAAAAATTGAAATAACGTGATTCTGCCGAAATGTAACGAAAACGTAACAGCCAATATTTTCACACCCATCCTGATGTCCCCCAAAATCAGCTTTCGTATTTAATTATTTTTTTTAAATCCGTAATCCCTCCCATCTTGAATACCGAACATTACCTTTTATAATTAACCCACTCCACGATGCTTAGCATTAATTAACATAACCCGCTGCTCATGCATTATTAAAATTGGCCCTTTCCTGCTCTTTCATTAAGTGGTGGCATGC
>MHDY01000034.1:8144-8392 GCA_001803705.1 Nitrospirae bacterium GWC2_56_14
GAGCAACTGCTCCTGCAGTAATACCGACCGAAAGCGAAAGTCGGTGGCGGTCAACAATTCAAGAAGGGGGTCTCAGTTGATGAAGAAAAACATTCCAAAGAAGTTCTTCCTGTTGTCGCTCATGACAGGGTGCCTGGTGCTTGTTGGGGCGTTTGCCTTTGCTGTCGAGGGGGGTAACGCCGGAGATGCCAAATGTCTGGAATGCCACGCAGAGGTGGCAAAGGCATTTTCCGTCAGCATCCATGGCA
>MHDY01000035.1:0-4266 GCA_001803705.1 Nitrospirae bacterium GWC2_56_14
GGTTTCCCGTGGTTTGCTCTGAGCAAAGTCATGTGTATGACACGGCTTCGTTGCTTTATTTGTAGACAGAATTTAGCACGAGGGCGCAGTCTTGTCAAGAGAGCAAAAAAGATTATGCGGCCTCTATGGGCCGCGCAGTTGCCGGCGGAATTCGCCCCTGGTGAGGCCGGTAACAATACCCCGAATGGAATGCATTGCTCTCTGCCCGAGCAACCCGGGGCAGACACGATCTTCCTGCAGCGATGAAAAGACAGTAAAAAACCATTGCCAGAAAGCCTCTCGTGATGTATTATGCGTGGTTGCGTCACCTGCCTCCCGGGCGGCGTTTGAAAGGAATACTTATGCTCCAGGTCGCGAATATAGAGAAATCCTACGGCAAGCAGACGCTGTTCGACGGCGTCAGCTTTACCGTAAATCCCGGGGAGCGCGTTGGGCTCGTAGGCAGGAACGGCCACGGCAAGTCCACGCTCTTCCGCATGATCCTTGGCGAAGAGCACCAGGACGACGGCACGATCACGACGCCCGCAGGCTACACCATCGGCCATTTGTCCCAGCACATCCACTTCACGGAGGGGACCGTCCTGGAGGAAGCCTGCCTCAGCCTGCCGCCGAACGAAGACCACATTGACGAGACCTATAAGGCCGAAGCGATCCTGCACGGCCTGGGCTTCACCAACAACGACTTCGACCGCTCCCCGGACGAGCTCTCAGGCGGCTACCAGGTGCGTTTAAACCTGGCCAAGGTCCTGGCCTCCATGCCGAACCTGCTTTTGCTCGACGAGCCCACGAACTACCTGGACATCCTTTCGGTCCGGTGGCTCACGCAGTTCCTCCGCGCCTGGCGCGGCGAGCTCGTCATCATCACCCATGACCGCGAGTTCATGGACAGCGTCTGCACCCACACCATGGCGATCCACCGCGCCAAAATGAAGAAGGTGGCCGGCAGCACGCGGAAGCTCTACGAGCAGATCCTGCTGGAAGAAGAGATCTACGAAAAGACCCGCCAGAACGACGAGAAGAAGCGGAAAGAGACCGAGCAGTTCATCAACCGCTTCCGCGCCCAGGCCACCAAGGCCAGCGCGGTCCAGTCGCGCGTCAAGGCGCTGGCACGGCATGAGCAGCTCGATAAGCTGGAGGCGATCAAGAACCTTGAATTCTCGTTCCAGTCAGCGCCCTTCTCCGCCAAGTGGCTCATGAACACCGAGGAGCTCTGTTTCTCCTTTACCGATGAAGGTCCGAACCTGATCGACGGCCTGACCTTTGCCGTGGGCAAAAAAGACCGCATCGCCATCATCGGGAAGAACGGCAAAGGCAAGACCACGCTCCTGAACCTCCTGGCCCGGGAACTGCCGCCTTCCTGCGGCGAGATCAAACACCACCCGAACCTGAAACTGGCCTACTTCGGCCAGACGAACATCAACCGGCTGAACCCGGCCAAGACCGCGCTCCAGGAGATCATGGACTCCCACCCGGACCACGCTCATGGCATTTCGCGCTCCATCTGCGGCGTCATGATGTTCGAAGGGGACAATGCGCTGAAGAAGGTGAGCGTGCTGTCGGGCGGCGAGAAGAGCCGGGTGCTGCTCGGCAAACTGCTGGTCTCGCCGGCGAACCTGCTCATGCTCGACGAGCCCACCAACCATCTGGACATGGAATCCATCGACTCGCTTATCGAGGCCATCGACGTCTTCGACGGAGCGGTCATCATCGTGACGCACAGCGAGCTGATGCTGCACGCCCTGGCCACCCGCCTCATCGTGTACGACAACGACACCATCAGCCTCTTTGAAGGGACCTACAGCGACTTCCTGGAACGGGTGGGCTGGGGCGAAGAGGGCGGGCCCAAAAAGAAGAAGCAGAAAAAGAACGCGGACAAAAGCGCGAACGGCAAAGGCGGAGAGGTCAAAGATACCAAACGCCAGCGCACCACGCTCTTGAACGACCGTTCGAAAGCGCTCGGCCCGATCGCGGCAAAGATCGCTGCTGCCGAAGCGGCCATAACCCAGCTCGAACAAGCCGTGGAAAAGGACTCCCAGGCGCTGGCAGCCGCTTCCTCCAAGGGCGAGGCATTGACGATCAGGACGCTCTCCGTCTCGTTGCGCGAGAATCAGCAGAAGATCGAGAAACTCTTTGCCGAGCTTGAAGCACTGACCACGGAGCATGAGGCGAAAGCGCAGGAGTTTGACCTGCAGTTGGGTGAGTTGGAACAGGTATCGTAATTCAGGTGAATAGCTTGAAGGTGGAAGACTGAAGGTAATGCGAGATTTTACTTCAGCCTTCGGCCTTCAGCCTAATTACCTGGTTTCAGGCCTACTCCTTAAACGTCCAGTAGGAATTCAAGAAATAATTGATGAGCGTGGCAGGCACAATGCCCGCGGCCTGATGAAGCTGCGGAATCCCGCCTGGATCGACCCGGCTGAGCGCTAAAAAGGTGGCATAGCTGACACCAAGCGAGGCAAAGGAAACAACATTAAACTTTAACCCCCGAATATGGATCTTGTCATTGTTTTCCCTGTTCCTGAAGGTCCAGAAATTATTCATCAGAAAATTGGTAATAATGGAGAGCTCGATTGCCAGGGGAGACGCGATGAATTTGTTCAGGCCCATTGCCATTAATTGTGTAAACGAGACCAGGTTAACGACCACGCCGCTCGCGCCGACGACTGAGAAGCGCAAAAAGGTCTTGCTCCGTTCGAACCGGA
Organism: Nitrospirae bacterium GWC2_56_14; assembly: GCA_001803705.1. Lineage (GTDB taxonomy): Bacteria > Nitrospirota > UBA9217 > UBA9217 > UBA9217 > GWC2-56-14. The sequence goes on from MHDY01000035.1 coordinate 2,703, forward strand.
TCCACCAGGCATTGAGCATGAATTCCACAATATCGGAAAGCCCCAGCTTCGTCTCCCCTCGCTTCCTGTCCACGAACTCAACGGGAATTTCCCGCACCTTCGCATGATTCAGGATCGCCTCGTAGAGAAGCGATATTTGAAAAGCATATCCCCGGACCTTGAGCGCATCGAGATCGATCTTCTTGATGATCGACGTCCGGATCGCCCGAAAGCCCGCGGTGCAGTCCCGGACCGAATACATTCCTGCTATGTACCGGGCAAAGACATTCCCCCACCGGGAGTTCATTCTTCGTAAAAAACCCCAGTCTTCAGGAATTTTTCCGCCGGCTACGTATCTGCTGCCGATCACAAAATCCGCGCCGCCCGCGATCGTTTCGATCAGCCGCGGCACATCCCCGGGGTTGTGGGAAAAATCCGCGTCCATTTCCATGATAACGTCGGCATGCAACTCATTGATCGCATATTTCATACCCCGCACATAGGCGGCGCCCAAACCCTGCTTCTCGCCTGTTATGAGATGAAGGTTCGAGAACTCATTGCGCGCGGCCTTGACGATCTCCGCGGTGCCGTCCGGCGAGTTATCATCAACGACCAGGATCTGCATGTCGTGCGGGATCTTCCTGAATTGTTCCTGCAGCGCGTGTATGATCAGCCCGATATTCTCTTTTTCATTATAGGTGGGCAAAATAACGACGATCTTCATGTATCACCTGTGAGGTTGTAAATGTATTCTGCCGGCGCGATCGCGGGAACAGTGAAAGCGATCAGCTGTTTGGAGCGTCGCTCGCGGCTGCCAGGCCGGCAAGGGTTTGCCTGTCGGCCCCCGTCGCAGGTTCCCGGTACAGCCGGAAGAACAGGTACACCGCAAAGCAGGCCGCCATCAGCGGGGGTATCCAGGAAATTTCCGTGTGCGGCGTAAGCGCGTTGCTGATGGGGCGGTTGCCGATCAGGACGACCACGAAGGAAGCCAGAAAGATGCCCTGGCTGGACCGCTTCTCTGCCAAAAACGCCAGGGAGAGAAAAACGGCGATGGACGGACCGAGCAAGGCATACGTATTATTCTCGGTTCGCGGGCTGAACAGTATCAGGTAGAGAGCGGCCAAGGAATACACATAGATCGCCGAACGGTTCGCATCATACCGCCGTCGCACCAGGAAAGAGAGCGCCAGCGTGCCGACTGCCGCACCGAGGCGGATCGCCATCTGGACCTGCTCCGTCAGTTCCACACCCACGAGCCGCAGCGCGCTGAACGGCGACGTCCATCCCTGCACGACAACGCCCACGTGTGCAGCCGTGGTCGAGTTGTGCAGAAATGCCGCGTACTGCTGTATGACATATGCGGGACTCTGGGTTAAAAAGGGTGAAAGCCCGAGAGCCGCCATACCAAGCAGCAGGCGCCAGGACAGGGGACGATCGATCGCCAGGACCAAAAGCACCAGCACGATCGCAAGCGGCTTCATTGCCACGCTGAGCGACAGCCACAGCACGGCGCGCCACCAGCGGCCACGGGCAATATCAGCGATTGCCAGGAGCATAAAACCGGCCATGATGAGCGTGGCCTGGC
>MHDY01000035.1:4340-17478 GCA_001803705.1 Nitrospirae bacterium GWC2_56_14
GCCGGTGTTCACGAGACGCCAGAGCACCTCGCCTATGGCCTCGGGAACCATCGCAAAAGGTGCGAAGAGAATGGCTGCCTGCGGGAAGTAGACAAATCCTCCCACCCCCGTGCCGTCGTAGATGCCTTGACCGGCAAACCAGTTCATAGCGGCGGTCCGGTAAGCGGGAACAACCGACCGGCTGCTTCCTGCGAGGATCATTGCAGCGGTCGCAAGAAACAACGCCATCCAGCCGAGCCATGCATTTTTTTCAGCCTGTGTATCGCTAACCGGCAAATCTACCTCGCTGACTTCCCCGAGAACTCATGCGGCCTTTCCGTTGGCCGCAGTGATCCCCAATCTCACCGGCTTGGCTGGCAAGAACGGTTTTCTTCAATTGAAACTGCCAGACTGTATCAGAATTAATTTTCCTTATCAAGCCTATTTTTATTGGTACATCAGGTTTATGAATTTTTTTCGTGCCTTCGCCGGCGGCGCTGGGTACCCATGCCATCTCCGGGAGATCAGAACCTCGGGCCGCCGGTGAAGTTCAGGAAACAGTCCCGAGGCATGACCTCAGCAGACCAATAAACAACAAGGGAGAGCCTGTCGGCTCCCCCTTATGCATCTCATTTCCGGCCCTTGGCTCCGGGCCCCGACCCGAACGGCGAAGCTACTTGCCCGCCTGCAATTGTGCGATCACCTCTTTGATCTGGGCAGCGTCAGGCGTGTTCGGCGCAAGCTCGAGGTACGTCTTGAACTCCCTGATGGCGCCCTCGCTGTCCTTAAGATCAAAACCGAGCACGACCCCGAGGTTCCGGTGGGCATTCAAATGATTGGGCGCTATCTTGATCGCCTTGCGAAACTCGGCAACCGCCGCCTCGTACTTGCCGACGCCGCGCATACAGGTGCCCATGTCGACCCGGACATCCACGTTCTTCGGATCCAGGACAAGGGCCTTCTGATAGGCATCAATGGCTTCTCCGAACTGCTGCGTATCCATCAGCGCGTTGCCCAGGGCGATCCATCCGTCCGCCTTGCCGGGATTCATCTTCGCCAGCGACCGCAGATTATCGACCTGCTGGGCCGTGATCATGACCGGCGGAGGAGCGACCACCTGTTTATTCGATGCTTCCTTCTGCTGACAGCCAATCACACCGAACAGCATCACCAGTACCGCACAAAGTATTGTTCTCATAGTACCTCCCCCCAAATAATGGATTTCTTTATGAGCAGCGGCCTCCAAAAGAGCTGCGGCTGCCTCTTACCCGCGGAACAAAGAACGCCCGCCGCTGCCTGCGAACGCGCTTGCGGCATTCGATGATATCCGCTTATGCCTTGATGAAGGAGCAACAGTAATCTGACAGTTTAGATACCTTGAGTTTGAACTTTGCGTTTGCCGCGACCTCAAAAGCCTCTCCGCCCTTTACGACCTTCCATGAGGTCTGTCCCGGTAGCAGCACCTCGAGCTCACCGGAGAGGATCTCCATGAGTTCCTTGTCTGCGGTCCCGAACTCGTATTCGCCCGGCAGCATTACGCCGAGGGTCTTCTTCGATCCGTCAGCGAACAGCACAGTCCTGCTCGTCACCTTCCCGTCAAAATAGATGTTCGCTTCGCGAACGATGGTAACGCTTTTAAATTCCGACATCGCAGGGTCCTTTCGTTTTATCCTTGAATAGGGTCAACAGGGGACGCCTCCCCGATGCCACGCAGAAAGATAGTATATATTGAAGGAAAAATCAAGACTAAAGCTAGGGCAAAGCTAGGGCAATCAAAGATCGCAGAAATACCTTTTTTCTTTGTGTTATCAGCTTTTTATCGCCCGGCAAGGACCTGCTGGTAATGACGCAGACGATAGCAGATAAAGGACGAACATCAACAAAAAGCCGCGTGACCCTCGAAAGGATCATGCGGTTTTCTTTTTCGTTCCTGCCCTGCCATTCCAAAATCCGCCATCCGAAATCCGAAATTATCTCGTCAGGTGCCTGTACTTGATCCGGTGCGGCTGGTCAGCCTCGGCGCCGAGCCGTTTCTTCCGGTCTTCCTCGTACTCAGTAAAGTTCCCGTCAAAGAACGCCACCTTGCTGTCGCCTTCGAACGCGAGGATATGCGTCGCAATGCGGTCCAGGAACCAGCGGTCGTGGGAGATGACCACGGCACAGCCCGCGAAATTCTCAAGTCCTTCTTCGAGCGCCCGCATGGTGTTCACGTCGATGTCGTTCGTGGGCTCGTCGAGGAGCAGCACGTTCGCCTCTTCCTTCAGGATCCGCGCGAGGTGCACGCGGTTCCGCTCGCCGCCCGACAGCACGCCGACCTTCTTCTGCTGGTCCGTGCCGCCGAAATTGAAGCGCGAGACGTAGGCACGGGAGTTCATCAGGAGCTTGCCGAGCTGGACCTGTTCCTGGCCTCCGGTGATCGCCTCCCAGATGGTCTTGTTCGGGTCGAGCACGTCGCGGCTCTGGTCCACATACCCCAGCTTCACGGTCTCGCCGACCCTGATGGTGCCTTTGTCCGGCTTGTCCTGGCCCGTGATCATGCGGAAGAGCGTGGTCTTGCCCGCGCCGTTGGGGCCGATGACGCCCACAATGCCTCCCGGCGGGAGCATGAAGCTCATGCCCTCGACGAGGATGTTGTCGCCGTAGGCCTTGGTCACGTTGTCGGCCTCGATCACCACCTTGCCGAGCCGGGGGCCCGGCGGAATGTAGATCTCCAGTTCCTTGCCGCGCGCCTCGGTCTGCTGGCGGAGCAGTTCTTCGTAGGAGCTGATGCGCGCCTTGGATTTCGCATGTCTGCCCTTGGGCGACATGCGGATCCATTCGAGCTCGCGCGCCAGGGTCCTCTGGCGGTCGCTTTCGGTCTTCTCCTCCTGCTTCAAGCGATTGCCCTTCTGCTCAAGCCAGGACGAATAGTTCCCCTTCCATGGAATGCCCTGACCGCGGTCGAGCTCCAGGATCCAGCCTGCAACGTTATCGAGGAAGTAGCGGTCATGGGTCACGGCGATGACCGTGCCTTCATATCGCTGGAGATGATGTTCGAGCCAGGCAACGGATTCGGCATCGAGATGGTTTGTGGGCTCGTCGAGCAGCAGAATGTCGGGCTGCTGAAGCAGCAGGCGGCAGAGCGCCACGCGCCGCTTCTCGCCGCCCGACAGGACCTTCACCTGCGTTTCTCCCGGCGGGCACCGGAGCGCGTCCATGGCCATCTCGAGCCTGCTGTCGAGCTCCCAGGCGTTCTGATGGTCGAGCTTCTCCTGCACCGTGCCCTGGCGCTCGATGAGCTTGTTCATCTCGTCGTCGGACATGGGATTGGCGAAGCTCTCGTTGATCTTGTTATACTCGGCAAGAAGGTCCACCGTCTCCTGCACGCCTTCTTCAACGACCTGGCGGACGGTCTTCTCCGCGTCAAGCTTGGGTTCCTGTTCGAGAAAGCCCACCGAGTACCCCGCGGAAAGGATCGCCTCGCCCACAAATTCTTTATCTACGCCTGCCATTATCCGGAGCAGCGAGCTCTTGCCCGAGCCGTTCAGGCCGAGCACGCCGATCTTGGCGCCGTAGAAATAGGACAAATAGATGTCCTTCAGCACCGGTTTCTTGTCGTGGAGTTTGCCCACGCCGACCATGGAATAGATTATCTTGTTCGGTTCTGCCATAGAATGCTCTTGCGACCTCCTGAGAAAATATAGGCTCTTTTGTACACTGTAATGAGGCAAGGTGTCAACTGCTATTTCTGGGGCGCATGGCCGGGACGCGGGCTTTTTTGCCGTATGACGCTCGTCATAGCGGGTTCCGGCTTTCCGGGAGTAGTATGTTGCAATTACCCAGGAGGTGTGCTATGAAAGAACTGAACGTAACGACCATCGAACCCAGGAACAGGCATCCGCTCATATTCAGCACGTTCGACGGACTGCAGAAAGGCGAGGAATTGGTCCTGACCAACGACCACGATCCGAAGCCGCTTTATTACTCCCTGCTCCACGAGCGGGAAGGCCAGTTCGAATGGGAATATCTTGCAGAGGGGCCGGAGGAATGGAAGGTGAAAATTGCCAAAAAGTAAGCCCGCGAAGAAGAGCAATGCCAGGATAACGCTGCTGCTTAATATCGATTACGCGCTCTGCCAGGGCTGCGGCGGCTGCGCCGAGCTTTTTCCGCAGTATTTCGAGCTGCGGGACGACAAGGCCTGGATCATCAACCCGGAAAAGTTCTCTGAAAAGGACAAGGACGGCGTGCTCCATGTCTGCCCGTACTACGCGATCTCTGTGGAATAGGACCGCGCAGTTCGTCGTACGAACAGCAAACTGCTACACCGGGCAGCCGGAACCCACAAGAATGCAATGGGCCATGGTCTCACTCCCCACGAACCATTCGGTCTCGTGATCCGTGGTCTTGCAGCAGATGTATTCCTCGTACACCATGACCCCATTCTGTTCCATGCGCAGGTTCGAACCCTCGAAGAGCCGTTTGTATTCCGGTCTGACGATCTGTTCGAAGAATTTGCTTCCTGCCCGCTGGTTGGGAAACCCCGAGATCTGGATGCGGATCTTTACCATCTTGTCGGCTTCGGTTTTCCTGATCTTTTTCAGCTCTTGCATGGGGCTCCTTCTGCAGACGACGTCTGCCTCTCGTCTCCCTTTGACGACCTTCAGGAACTGTTTCTACCTCTTCAGCATCTCCTCGATCGTGATCTGAACCGATTCCCCGAGCGAAGGGAGATCGTATCCTCCTTCGAGCACAAAGACCATGGGGCAGGCAGAGGAGCTCAGGATGCTCCGGACGATGCCATGGATCCCTTCGTGCGAGACGCGGATGTTCGCATGGGGATCGTTCACATGGATGTCGTAGCCCGCCGAGACCAGGATGAGGTCCGGGTCGAAGCGGTTGATAACGCCGGGCAAAATGTCCTGGTACACGGCGAGATATTCTTTATTGCCCGAACCGGCCAGGATCGGGACGTTGTACGTATAGCCCGCGCCCTTGCCTTTGCCGCGCTCCATGTCCTTGCCCGTATCGGGATAGTAGGGATGCTGGTGCGTGCTGAAGTAGAAGACGCTGTCATCTTCCTCAAAGATGTGCTGCGTGCCGTTTCCGTGGTGAGCATCGAAGTCGATAATGAAGACCCGCTCGTAGCCCAGGGTCCGTGCATACCGGGCGCCTACGGCAACATTATTGAAGATGCAGAACCCCATGGCCTGACCTGCCTCGGCGTGGTGTCCCGGAGGCCGTATGGCGCAAAAAGCCCGCTCGACCTTGCCCTGGTTGCATTGCTCCACTGCGACCATAACCGCTCCGGCCGCATGCAGCGCCGCATTGAGCGTACCTTCCGACAGATACGTATCAGTATCCAGTTCTCCGCTGCCGAAGTTCCTGACTATTTGAATATACGGGTCGGTATGGACGCGAGCTATGTCTTCGAAGGCGGCCGGGCGCGGTGCGAGGGGGATCAACTTATCCCAGAGGCCCGATGCTTTGAGCGTACGGATGATCGTGGTAAGCCGGTCCGGGGAGTCGGGGTGCCAGACAGGAGGAGCATGTCGCAGCAGCACATCATCGTAAACAATTCCGACTTTTTTCATAAGGGAAGTATACCAGTAGTACAGGTGTTTAGGCTGACGGCTGAAGGTGAAGCAGATTCAACCTTTTACCTTCCGCCTTTCAGCTGTTCCGCTTCCTTCTTTACCTTCAGCCTTCTACCTTCAGCCTATAAAACTTTTTTCTCACGCAAATTCTCCCGCAGCATGACCCGAGGCCCAGGCCCAATGCAGGTTGTAGCCTCCCAACTCGCCGGTCACGTCCACAACCTCACCGATAAAATACAGTCCCGGTACCGCCCTGGCCTCCATGGTCTTTGAAGAAAGCTCCCGGGTATCCACGCCCCCGGCAGTCACCTCGGCGACCCGGTAGCCTTCCGTGCCGACCGGCGCAAGTTCCCAAGCATGCAGCAACTCGGCGATCGTGCGCAGATCTTTCTCTGAATATTGATTGAGCGGCCTCGTGCTATGCAGTTCGCACCAAACCTGCGCGAAGCGCTTCGGGAAATATGCGGCGAGCAGGTTCTGCATTTCCATCTTGCTGCTCCTCTTTTCCTGGAACACGGCATGGATGTCGATGTCCGGCAGCAGGTCGATGACGATGCGACCGCCCGGCGTCCAGAAGGACGAAGCCTGCAGGATTGCCGGCCCGCTCAAGCCCCGGTGCGTAAACAGAATGTTCCCGCGGTACGATCTGCTGCTGCAGGAAACGACCGTGTCCAGGGAAATCCCCGCCAGATCGCGGAACGATCGCTGCTCGTTCGCCTGCAGCGTAAGCGGCACGAGCCCCGGTTTCGGCGGGACGATCTTGAGACCGAACTGTTTTGCAATACGATGACCCATATCAGTTGCCCCGAGATTCGCATAGGACAGCCCGCCCGTGGCAATGACCAGCGATTGTGAATCGAATGTCCCCTGGTCGGTCGTTACGCAAAAGCCACTGCTTTTTTCGACACGATCAACTACGTGTTTGGGAAGGACCTGTACTCCCGCCTTGTTGCATTCTTTGAGCAGCATGGTGAGAATGGCGCGGGAGCTGGCCTGGCAGAAGAGCTGACCTGCCTCTTTTTCATAATACAGAATGTTATGCCGCTCCACGAGCGAGAGAAAGTCGCGTGGCGTGAACCGTGCCAGGGCGGACCGGCAGAACTGAGGATTGCTGGAAAGATAGTGTTCGGCCGCGACATGGTGGTTCGTGAAATTGCACCGGCCGCCGCCTGAGACGAGGATCTTCGCCCCTACCTGCTCGCCGTGGTCAAGCACGTACACGGAGCGGCCCCGTTTGCCGCAGGCGGCTGCGCACATGAGGCCCGACGCGCCTGCGCCGATGATAATGACATCGGCTTTCATCCCGCCCTGTCCTTCCACCGCACCCTCGCCTTCCTCAGCATCACCTCAGGCGCATACGACGATTTGAAGACCCTCAGGTTCTCCTTGTCCAGGTCCTGTTCGAGATTCAGGTATTTGTACTTCGTTGGGAGGATTTTCGCGAAGTTGTTGAACATATACTGATACACGCCTTTGAACTTCGTCCGGGCCTTGGCGAAATGCAGCACAAAGGTCTCTTCGTTCAGTTCTTCGCCGAGCACGAACCCCGCAGGCTCTCCCTGGGCGTAATAGATCCCTCCGCACAGAACCAGTTCTTCATAGCGGGCAAGGGCCTCGAAACAGGAGGCATGGTCCGTGTCTGCAGGCTTCATTTCCGTCGTCGCCAGCCACTCATTCAGCACGAAGCGTGCGTCATCCAGCCGGTCATTGGTCAGCGGTTTCGCGTCGTGTTCATACAGCTCAAGGAACTGCTTGAGCAAATTTCTCTTTTTGTGAAGATTTCTCCCCTTCAGTGTGCTCATCTTCTCGACGGTGTAGACGTAATCAGCGTCGCCCTCGGCAAAGGATATCTCGAACTCGTCCGGCCCAAAAACGGACAACCACTCCTCGGGAATGGGGAACAGGTACTCCACGGAGCGCATCAATTCCCTGAGGGAGGCCGGATCGATCTTTCGAAGGTCCGTCGTGGGCATGAGATAGGTGTGCCCGTCGTAGGAGCGGCCCCTGATGAACACCTCCTTGTCCAGGACCACTTCGTAATCGTGGTTCTGGCGGAACAGATAGAGGTTCGGGAAGGTGTACTCCGACAGCGGCTGCCGGATGTCCTTTAGCAGCCTGACGAGCAGGTCCTTATGCTCGATGCCGAGCTTTTCGATCTTCATACTGGTACTATAATAGCTGACGTGATTTTGGTCAAGGCCAATCGGCGCATCAAATGGCGCTCTGAGCGGCATTGCCGTCTTTTTTATGCTATCTTTTCCGTATGTATAAAAAGGTCCTGGCCGCGGTGAATGAACATCTGAACTCGGAGGTCTCGGCGCGCTATGCGCTGCACCTGGCGAAGGAAACGGGCGCCCGCATCTATTTCTGCTCCATTGCGGAGAACGGGCTGGGCAAAAAAAGCTTTTCCCTTGCGGAAGAAGCGGTGAAGCGGCTGTCGCATCGCGCCCGGGAACTCGGTGTAGAGAGCGACTGCATCCTGAAGACCGGCAACCCCATCGAGCAGATCAAAAAGATCGTTGCCGACGAAGGCATTGATATCGCTTTTGCCGCTACCCGGCGGGAAGATGTGGAAAAACGCTTTTACGCGCGAACCGTATCACGCCGTCTTTCCCTTGCCCTCCCCTGCTCCGTGGCGCTGGTCCGGGTCGTTCATCTGGGCAGGGTGCATCCCCGGAAGATCCTCGTGCCGCTGAAGGCGCGCATCGACCACATTACGGAGCGGGCCCGTTTTGCCGCCATCATGGCCAAGGCCTTCGACGCCCGCCTCTCCCTGTTCCACGCTGCCCAACCCCTGGGGCGCTTCTTGAACAACGAGGTCCATCTGACTCCCCGGGAATGGGAGACCCGGCTGCCCGACGACATCATCCGTTTCATCAAGGACCTGAACAGCCAGGACATTGCCTATGATAAAAAGCTCACTCCCGGCATTGCCGGGATCACCATCGCCATCGAGGCCGCCGCAAAGCGGCACGACCTTATCATCATGGGCGCCAGCGAACGCAGTCTCCTCAATTCCCTCCTCAGGGGCAACCCCGTGGAGCGGGTGCTGCGCGAAACGATCTGCGACCTGATCATCCTGAGGCCGAGGGAGTGATGCAGCTGATCGTGCTTACCAGCCGCATCACAAATTCAGCGATTCATTTATTAAATGGACACGCAGATCTAAAAGCATGTCTCGCAAAGGCGCAAAGGACGCAAAGGAAATCCAAAAGTCTAGCTTTTAACCCGAAGGCTTTGCTCTTCTTTGCGAGCTTAGCGCCTTTGCGAGAAAATTTTTTGTCGTTTTTAATCGAATTCATTTCTTAGTAACACCTATGAAAATAAACAATCTGACAATAGAACAGGTCCTCAGCACCCTCGTCACTTCGAAGCAGGGCCTGACCGGCGAAGAAGCGGAGCGCCGTCTCGCAGAGTTCGGGAAGAACGAGATCACCGCGGTGAAAGGAAAACCGCTGCTGTTCCGGCTGCTCGGCCAGTTCACGCACTTTCTCGCCATTCTGCTCTGGATCGCCGCAGGGCTTTCCTTCCTCTCGGAATATCTCCACCCGGGAGAAGACATGCTCACCATGGGCGTGGCCGTTATTGCGGTCATTTTCATCAACGCCATCTTCACCTTTGTCCAGGAATACCGCGCCGAGAAGGCCCTGGAGGCCCTGAAAAAACTCCTTCCCTTTAATGTCAAGGTCCTCCGGAACGGAAAGGAGATCGAGGCCGCTGCCGAGCTGGTCGTACCCGGCGACCTCGTCCTGCTTGCCGAGGGCGACAAGGTGCCTGCCGACCTCCGTCTTATCGAATCGAACGGTCTGAAGGTCAACAATGCCTCGCTCACCGGTGAGTCGGAGCCGGTCCTCCGCCGCACCGAGCCTTTTGCAGGCGACCCCGTCATCAGCCCCAACATCGCTTTTGCCGGCACGACCGTCGTGAGCGGCAACGGCGCCGGGATCGTCTTTGCCTCGGGCATGCGCACGGAATTCGGCAGGATCGCGCTGCTCACCGAAGCGGTCACCCCGGGACTCTCCCCGCTCCAGAAAGAGATCATGAAATCGACCAGGGTCGTGGCGATCATTGCCGCAGCCGTGGGCCTCTTCTTTTTTCTGCTCGGCTTCATTATCGGGAGAAGCTTTTGGGGCAATTTCATCTTCGGGGTGGGCATCACCGTGGCGCTCATCCCTGAAGGCATGCTGCCGACGGTCACGCTCGCCCTCGCCATGGGCAGCCAGCGGATGGCCAAACGGAAGGCGCTGATGAAGACGCTCACTTCGGTCGAGACCCTCGGATCAGTGACCGTGATCTGCACGGACAAGACCGGCACGCTTACCCAGAACAGGATGGTGGTGGCGAAACTCTGGGTCGATGATGAACTGGTCGACCCCAGCGCAACAGCTGCCGCCGGAACTAGCAGGCTCCTGTTCACCACCGCCGCGCTCTGCAATAATGCGCGCTTCATTGAGAACGAGTACCGCGGCGACCCGACCGAGACCGCATTGCTGAAAGCAGCGCAAGAGAAGCTCGGTCCCCTCACTACCCAGCGGCTGTCCGAGGTCCCTTTTGATTCGGACCGGAAAATGATGACCACCGTGCATACCACGAGTACGGGCACGATGGCCTTTTCCAAAGGCGCCACGGAGCGGCTCCTTCCAGCCTGCAGCCATATCATGATCAAGGGTGAGCGCAGGCCGCTCGACGACGCAGGCCGTGACGACGTCATCCATGCCGACCATGTGCTCATGGACATGGGCCTCAGGGTCCTGGCCTTTGCGTCAAAGGAGGTTCACCACCTTGATTCCTCCCCCCTCGTGGGGGAGGGTGGGGTGGGAGGGCATCCCGAAGACATTGAAGCGGACATGACCTTCCTCGGACTCATGGGGCTGCAGGACCCGCCGCGGGCCGAGGTGCCTGACGCCATCAGGAAATGCCACGAAGCCGGGATCCGCATCATCATGATCACCGGCGACGGAAGCAGGACCGCCCTGGCCATCGCCCGGCAGATCGGCCTGGTGGAGAAGACGCCCGTCCTGATCGAAGGGCCCGCCTTCGAATCCATGCCTGATCAGGAACTGGCGGAAAAGCTGGCTGCTCCGGAGATCATCTTTGCGCGCATGACGCCGAAGCACAAGATGCGCGTCGTCTCGATCCTGAAGGACCGCGGCGAGGTGGTCGCGGTGACCGGCGACGGCGTCAATGACGCTCCCGCGCTTAAGAAAGCGGACATCGGCATCTCCATGGGCATTGCCGGCACCGACGTGGCCAAAGAGGCCTCGGACATGATCCTGCTGGACGACAATTTCGCCACGATCGTGAACGCCGTGGAGGAGGGGCGCACGGTCTACGAGAACATCAAGAAGTTCATCACCTATATTTTTGCATCGAACATCCCCGAGGCCGTCCCCTACCTTGCCTATATGCTGCTCAACATTCCCCTGCCGCTCACGATCATTCAGATCCTGGCCGTTGACCTCGGCACGGACATGCTGCCTGCGCTGGCGCTCGGGGCCGAACGGCCCACACCGGGCATCATGAAACAGCCGCCGCGAAAACGGAGCGAGCGGCTGCTCAGCCTTTCGCTTATGGCACGCGCCTACCTCTTCCTCGGCCCCCTTGAGGCCGTGGCCTGCATGTTCGGGTTCTTCTGGGTGCTCTTTGCAGGCGGCTGGACCTGGGGGACCGTGCTGCCGGCATCGGACCTCCTCTATCGGGAGGCCACGACCGCCTGCCTCACCGCGATCGTCATCGCCCAGGTGGCCAATGTCTTTGCCTGCCGGTCGCTTCGTGAATCCCTCTTCGATGTCGGATTTTTCACGAACCGGCTCGTCTTCGCCGCCATTGCCGTGGAACTGCTCCTCCAGGCCTTCATCGTGTACCACCCGCTGGGCCACCGCATCTTCGCAACAGCGCCGCTGCCCTTCCGGGTGTGGCTCGTGCTCATTCCCTTTGCGCTTGCCTTGTTCTTTGCCGAGGAGATGAGGAAACTGGTTGTCCGTCGGATGAAGCCGGCATAACCCGTATTGCCGGGCCCCCGGATATGATATACTGAAGATATGATCTGACTGCTACTATTCATCTGTACGCTCTTAATGGTGGTGCCATAAGTTTTCTGAAAATCGAACGGACAGGCATGGAACCACAGTGGGCACAGAGCAAAGCGGGAAGAAACCAAGATGTGCAGGGCGTGATTTTTCATAGAAATACTCTGTGCTCTCTCGGTTGATTGGCCAAGAAAGATGCTCATAAAAAAATGAGGCCACGGAGGGGGTCAGGGATGTATTCTTTTCCCCGAATTCAAGAAGTTCTCTGGGTTCTCTGTGGTTGGGTTTTGACAATACGCACTTAATCTCAAGGAGGGTAGCATGCTCGTAATCGCGGACAATCTGAGTGTACGGAACAAAGCCTATATGGCGGCAGTGAAGAAAAAGGACAAAAAGACAATCGAAGCCATGGCAAAGGAACTGGCTGAGAAGGGCGCGGACCTCATCAACGTGCAGGTGTCGGACGACGGCAACGGCGATGAAGAGCTGCTTCCGCTTGCGACCGAGGCCGTGCAGCTGGGCGGGGGGGTGCCGCTCTGCCTCGACTCCCGAAACGTGAAAGCGCTGAAGAAAGCCATCCCGCTCTGCACAGAGCCGCCAATCATTAATTACCTGTCGGCCGACGAAAAGAACGCCGACGAGATCCTTGCGCTCGTCCGGGAAACCAAATCGAACATCATCATCCGGGCGCTCAAGGGCACCGTGCCCGCCACCCTCGAAGCCAAGCTCATGATCATCGAGGACCTGATCGAAAAGGCCAACGCTGCCGATGTTCCCAACGAACGGATCTTCGCCGACCCGTCGGTGGTCCATATCAGCAAGGGCATGGGGCAGGAGCATTTGCTGAACGCCCATGAGAGCATCGTGGTGCTGAACGAAATGGTCGACCCGCCTCTCAACACCGTGGTCTGGATCTCGAACGTGACCGCAGGCCTGCCGAAGAACCTGAAGTCCCTGGTAGCCTCGTCCTATCTTGCCTATCTCGCCGGATCGGGCTTAAGCGCGGCCATGGTGGATGTAAAGGATGCGGAGCTCATGAAGGTGGTGTATCTGATCAAGACGTTCCGGGACGAGATCACCTTTGCGGCGGGGGATTTGGGATAGAAGCTGATCGATGCAGGATACAACAAAGGCGGAGTGATGCTTACTCCGCCTTTTCTCTTGCGTCGTACGTCTCTCGCTGGTTCAGGCTTGCAGCCTGAACCATACGTTAATTATTCGGTTCAATCAGCATGATTGAACCAGCAGCAGCATTAGGATTATGCAACTCAAAGGCGGGAAGTTTAAACTTCCCGCCTTTGTTATTACCGCGGTGTCCGTCGCGCTTCCCGCCGGAGCATGAACGCAAGCGCCCCGAGAAAAATGCATGCCGGAGCGCTGACCCACTGGGGAAGAACGAAGCCGTTCACGATGACTTCCCATTGGAAAACGAGGCGGAGCAGGTGCGCGAGAGAAAGAATCGAAAATATGGCGGCGGCGATAGAAGAAAATGGTTTCATGGTTTATCTCCTCTTTTCCGTCATTCCCGCACGGGCGGGAATCCAGGCTTTTAGGCTG
>MHDY01000035.1:17556-20787 GCA_001803705.1 Nitrospirae bacterium GWC2_56_14
AGGGTCTTTGTCCGTTTTCAACAACGCCTCCTCAATCCGGGACGCAATAGTCTCAGGGTCCCGGACCTCATCGCCGGAAATCGCAATACCAGAGATCGCTTTCTCGGCATGGCGCAGCCAGTGCCCGAGGACGATGCGTTTTTCGGCTAATATTCTTCTATCACGACTCTCCCAGTAGCCCCCCTCGTCGCTCACAATGAGACCTGGAAGATAGCTCTTTTTAAGACCGTCCAGAGCTTCAATGATGCGGATATGGGAATCGATACCAGCGAACTGCGTCTTGCACATGGTAAAGCGCTCGTCTTGTCCTTTGCTGTGGATCCAGGAAATCTGTTGAAGCACGTCCGTCAATACCCCGGAGCGATCGAAGAGAATCGCCAGCGGCTCTGCTCCCGGGCCGACGTTCAAAATAATACCCTTCAGCCCTAAAGAGCCCTCGATGACAGCGGCTTGCTCGCCTGAGTCACGCCGGGTCAATTCAGCGCTCGGCTGCGTGTCAAAGTCATCGTCTATGATGCGATATCCCCAGTCATGCTCCCCGGCGACTCGCTTCAAATCGTCGATCAAACGCGGGATGTCACCGGTACTTTCAATTTTCCCCCATGCGAATATCGTGATGCTCATCGTTTCAATCTCCTATTTCGCGGCGCAACTGCCCCTCTCACCGCTGCGAATATTCCTTCTCCACTAGCGGAACAAGCCGCTGGTACTCCTCGTAGGGGATCTTCGATTTCCAGTTGTCCGTCACCATCCCCAGGCCGATGATCAGGTAGAAGAGAATGATGAGCACGACTGGAAAGAGATAGGGGCTTACGGCCCTGACCCTGGGTCCTGCACAGAGCGTAAGTTCGAGCGCCCCCTCTGACGGGCAGCGGCTCACGCAGGTGAGGCAGCCGAAACATTCCGCCGACCTTACGACCTCGCTCTTCTCCACATCGATCTGGGTCGGGCAGTGTTTGGTGCAGGCGTGGCAATGGGTGCATTTCTGTTCATTTCGCTGGACCTTGAAAGGGCTGAACCGGCTTGCCAGGCCGAGAAGCGCGCCATAAGGGCAGAGATAGCGGCACCAGAAGTTCTTATACAGCACCGACAAGCCGGCGAGCACCGCAAGCACCCAGAACGTGACCTGCGTCATATCGGTGAAGAACTTCATCATGCGAACGTCCGCGAGCTTGTAATAGTCGCCGATATAGAACATCGCCATCGACCACATGGGCATGACCCCGATAGCGACGACAAAGAGACCCATCAGGACGTACTTGAGCGACCGGAGCGAGATGTCCGTAAAGCCGGAGATGCGGAAGTTCCTTCCGAAGACCTTTTCCCCGGCCATCCAGACATACTGCGACGCCGTGCCGACAGGGCAGATCCAGCCACAGAAGCCTTTTTTCATGACCAGCGAGACGCCGAGGATCGCCGCGAACATGATAAAGCCCGAGGGATGCACCGGCTCGACAATGCCGGTCAGGATGAAGTACTTGAAGTCCATGAACCCGCCGATGGGAAGGAAAGCGTCCACCGATGCCGGACGCTCGACAAAGGGGTGCCCCGGCGATACGAAGTGCTGAATGAATTGGTAAAAACGGTAGCCGATGAAGAGGGTGAGGGCGAGAAAGGCCAGCTGGACCGTGTACCGGAGGAGGCGGATGTTTTTTCTTTCACTTTGCATGGTGATATTTTACCCGAGGCGGAACACTCTCGTTATGATGTGCGTCATAGGCAGTTCGATGGCGGACAATTGTTTTGCAAAATGGCTTAGGAACTCAACTCGACTGCAGGTTTACTCTTTCTGTTTCTCCTCGCCCTTGGCATAATATTTCGGATAAAGCGTCTTCGCGCATTCCGGGCAGAGTCCGTGGCTGAACTCAGCCTCGGAGTGCCGGCAGATATAAGACTCCAGAGGAGTCCACTGCCCCTCGTCGCTCCGGATCTTCTTGCAGGAGGAACAGATGGGCAATATGCCCTGAAGCTTCTTGATCGTGGCCAGCGCCTGCTGCAGGTCATGGATCAGCTTGTTCTTCTCCTGCTCCCGTTCTTGCAGCTGAAGCGCCATGTGATCGAAGGCCTGGCCCAGACTTCCCAGCTCGCCGCCCTGCACACTGGCTGCCACACCGACCTGCAGCTCGCCGCCGGCCATCCGGTTCGAGGCCGCCTCAAGCAACGCGACACGGTCCAGGATCGAGCGCTTGCCGATGAACCAGGCGAGCTGCAAGGCCATAAGGAAAAAGAGGGTGAGCAGCCCCAGGTTCGCAATGAGTTGCCTGTTTGCTGCTGACAGGACCGTTTCAACGGGTATCGCCGTTCGGATGTACAGGTAAGGATCCTTCTCACCCGTAAGATGTTGTTTGCTGTAGGCAAAGTAGCGTTTCCTGCCATCCATGCCCTTTTCAATAATGCCGGTGTCTTCGTCAGGCCCCTGCTGCATCTTCCGGAATTGTTCTTCATCGTATTGTTTCCCGACGAAAAGTTCTGGATTTACCGGCCTGGCAAGGATCACGCCTTTGTGGTCAAGGAGCAAATACGCTTTCCCGCCTTCCAGGTCTGAACTGCCGATCAAGTGTTTGTAATAATCAAGGTCGAAACCAAGGACAATGACCCCGGCTATGGTTCCCCTGTCGTCGCGATAGGGATAGGCCAGGGGCAAGACGAATATCTTCGTGAATCTGCTGACGAGATATTCACCGGATGATAGCTGTCCTGTTGCCAACGCGTTCTTAAAATACCGCCGATCAGATACGTTGACGTTTTTGGCAGGTAAAGCTGAAGCCCAGACCGCTCCGGAGCGGTCCGTGATGAATATGTTCGAATACTGGGTGTGCAATTTAAGAAGATCGTTCAGGATCGGCTCCACCCGGGAAGGATGATGCTTTTTTACTTCCGGCAGCTGCGCTAATATCTTCAGAAGCTGCTCGGCCGAGGCTGCACGGCTGCGCTGCTCGGAGGCAATGATCGCGGCAAGCCTCTTCATATCCGCCCGGGCGTCCTTGACCGCATGCGCGCGCTGCTCAAAACCGGAGTACAGGATGATACCTGCGGCAGGAAGCGCCGCAATGAGAACGATCAGCAGCAATTGCGTTCTGATGGAAAATGAAAGGAATTTGATCATGGCGAGTATCTTTCTGGTAACGCTTTGTTCGTTGAACAGAGATCACATGGCAACGGGAATACCCGGCAAATCCGCGTTTCCGGAAACGTTGCGCATAGTGGAATATATTTATATAATAGCCTTCC
>MHDY01000035.1:20861-21835 GCA_001803705.1 Nitrospirae bacterium GWC2_56_14
GTTTTGCAACTCACTGCCGACTATGCTATTTTTAAACCATGCTCCATGACCTCCATGGCTTTTTCTACCCCCGGACCGTTGCCCTCATCGGCGCAACGGACAAACGGGACAAACCCGGCACGGCAATTCTTGAGAACCTTGCCCACTTCCACGGTGCGGTCTACCCCGTGAACCCGAAGCACGAGACCCTGCTGGGCCACCACTGCTATCCCTCCATCATGGACGTTCCCGAGGACATTGACCTTGCCATCATCGCGCTGCCGGCGGCGCTGGTGGAGCGTGAGCTCGATGCGGTCGATCGCAAGGGCATCAAACGGATCATCCTCATCAGCTCCGGTTTTGCCGAAGCTGGTGAAGCGGGGACCATGATGCAGAAGCGGATCGCTGAAAAGGCGGGAAAATACGGCATACGCGTGATCGGGCCCAACGCCCTCGGCGTCTATAACACGGACAACGGGCTCGACAGCTTCTTTGTCTCCCGGGAGCGCGTGTCCCGGCCCGTACCCGGCAGGCTCTCGATCATCTCCCAGAGCGGGGCCATTACGGTGATCCTCATGGAAGCCCTGTCCCGGGACGGCATCGGTCTCGCCAAGGCCGTGAACTACGGCAACCGCCTTGACGTCGACGAGGCCGACGCACTCGATTACCTTGCCGACGACCCGCAGACCGGCGCCGTGGCGATGTACATGGAATCCGTCGGCAACGGCCAAAAATTCCTTAAGGCCGCAAAAGCCTTTTGCGGGAAAAAACCCCTGGTCATCTGGAAAGCGGGCAAACACGAGATGGGCGCCAGGGCCGTGGTTTCCCACACCGCGACGCTTGCCGGGACGTACGGACTTTACCAGGCCGCTTTCCGGCAGGCCGGCGCGGTCGAGGCCTTCGGGTTCGACCACATGATCGATGCGGCCAAGGCCGTGGCGCTCATGGATTACCCCTGCGTCGGGGACCGGTTGCTTATCGTGACGAATGGCGGA
>MHDY01000036.1:0-3560 GCA_001803705.1 Nitrospirae bacterium GWC2_56_14
AACAGACTATCCGCAGATTGCGCAGATTACGCAGATTAAAACGAACCTGAATTATGTTTTTTAAAATCTGCGGTCATCTGCGTAATCTGCGGACAAAAAAGGGTTTTTGTCTTTTGGAAATTATAAATACGCAAGGAGAGAAACAATGCCCATCAAGTCAAAGATCAGGACCATCCCGGATTACCCCAAGAAGGGGATCATGTTCCGCGACATCACCACGCTCATCAAGGACCCCGTGGGTTTCAGGCTCGTCGTAGACAGCCTGACCCAGCGCTATATCCATTCGAACTTTCAATTCGACACGATCGTCGGCATCGAGTCGCGCGGCTTCATCATCGGCGCTGCACTGTCCTATGCTCTCGGCAAGGGCTTTATCCCCATCCGCAAAAAAGGCAAACTTCCCGCCGAGGTCGAGTCCCAGGAATACGCGCTGGAGTACGGCACGGACCGCATCGAGATCCACAAGGATGCCCTTAAAAAAGGCGAACGGGTGATCCTCGTGGACGATCTTCTGGCCACAGGAGGAACCGCTCTGGCCGCTGCCGCGCTCATTGAAAAGATCGGCGGCGTGGTGGTTGAGATGGCGTTCATTGTCGACCTGCCTGAGGTGGGCGGGCGGAAGAAGCTGCTTGATAAGGGGTATAAGATATTCTGTTTGACGGAGTTCGAGGGGGAGTAAGAGGTTCCTTTGTGGCCCGAAGACTCCTTTTGCGAGTCGCAGTCTTACGTAATTCTCTTCCCCTTATAGAACGACTGTTATTTTTTGTGTAACAGTAATAAAACTTGTTGACAACCTGTGCTTGAATTTGCTATATATAAATAGTAATAAAAAAGGGTGATGTCTTAGAAGGAGGGTATGGTCATGTCGAATTTAACAAGAAAGTCAGGCTTCAGAATCGGGGTTCAGATTTTCATGGTGTTGCTGGTCGTGGGTATGTTCCTAGCGGCATGTGGTGAAGATGATCCGTTAAATACCGTAGTCAACCATGGCTGCCCGGACAATTATACCTATTGCAGCGGCTCGGATAAATGCTGTCAGAATGGTTACCCTTATCATTGCAATTCGGGAAGTGCAGCAGGTACTTGCTACAGTTCGACACCGACCAACCCGCCCTGCACGACATACGATTATTGCAGCGGGTAGAAGTGAGTTTCTCCGTTTGTGCATGAGCAGGTTCTGAGGCAGCGCGTGAAGGTTTGACGGGAATATATTTACAACGCCGGACGGGATTCCGTCCGGCGTATTTTGTTCTATGAGCACTGAACAAGGAGCGTAGCCATGAAAAAGTCGGAGAACGTTCACCAGGAATTATTCTCAAGGAAATTTCTCATTGCGCTATTGGCTGTAAGCATCCTTACCAATTTCATCCTGCTTGTCAAACTCAAGTACCCCAATGCAATGCAGACCATCCAGATCGCGCTTTTGCCTGCACCCAAGGTCGAGCCGACCGACCATGTGCGCGGCAATCCCAATGCAAAGTTCACCATCATCGAATATTCGGATTTCCAATGCCCTTTTTGCGCGAAAATGCATGAGGCCATGAAGAGTGTTATTAAGGAAACGGACACCCGATGGGTGCTCCGCCATTTTCCGATCGCCGCGCATCCGCTGGCAGCAAAAGCTGCCGAGGCTTCCGAGTGCGCAGGAGATCAGGGGAAGTTCTGGGAATACAGCGATGCGTTGTTCGAGCTCAAAACCCCGATGACCGAGGGCACGTTCTTGAAAGTTGCACAAAACCTGAAGCTTGACTGGATGACCTTCTCCGTTTGCGTGACTTCGGGAAAGTACACCAAAGCAGTGGCAGCGCAATATGAGGCCGGGGTGAAGAACAAGATCACCGGCACGCCCACGTTCTATCTGAACGGCAAGCGCTTTGACGGGTTTATGCCTGTTGAAGAGTTCAGGAAACTGATGGGAGTGAAGGAAGGGAAGTAGCGGGCAACGGAACTGAGTTCACTATGGCGCATGAGAAGCACCTCCCCCAACCCCTCCTTGCCAAGGAGGGGAGTTATTAAGTCCCTCCCCTTAATAAGGGGAGGTTAGGTGGGGTGATTTTCAGATGATATACCCTGCACCAGCCTATACATCTCAGGGTAATCTTTTCTCTTCTCAGCAGTTTCTTCCTTCAACAATCTAAGCGCCTCCGGAATGTGCTTCAGAAAATACTTCTTCCCCTTCACCCTTGACAGGAATCCGTATGCCCCCAGCGCCTGCATGTGGCGCTGAAGGCGGCAGGGGAGAAGACTTTCCCGGAACAACCCTTCATTGAATCCCGCCGAAATACGCTTCATCTCATCTACGTAATAATCGACCAATCGTTCACGCATACTGCCGTTTATCCGGTAATAGGGGTCCCAGAGGATGGAGGCAACATCATAGGCCGCGGGCGCCATGCGGGCCCCCTGAAAGTCGATGACGCGCGGCACACTGTTCGGGGTGATCATGATGTTCTGGCACTGGAAATCGCGGTGAATAACGCTTTTCGGACAGGCATCTACTTTCTGTGCGAGCCTATGGAACTCCTGTTCAAGCGACTGCCGATCGGGTGACAGGTTTTTCAGGCCTACTACGAACTGTTCGAGAAAATAGCCTGTTTCCCACCGGAGATAGTCGTAATCAAAGATCCGCGCATGGAGCAATGGGCATTCATGGATATGTTCTGTTACCGTGCCATGCAGCGTGACCAGGATGTCAAGCACACTCTGGTAGAGGTCCTCGATATGCACGCTGCTGTGCGGGAGCTTCAGGGAAGAGAACAAACTTGTGTCGCCCAGGTCCTCGAACAGCGCGCTTTTACGCGTATCATCCACGGCCAGGAGGTCGGGCACCGGCACCAGGTGGGCTGCAAAAAAGCGGGTATACACCAGATGGCGTTCGAAGTCGGCATCATCGGGCCTGCACTCCATGAGCACCGCGGTCCTGTTGTCGTTGCGAACGCGGAAGTAGCGGCGGTCCGATCCGCCGAGGCCGATCAGGAGCGCGTCAGCCTCGATATCATTCTCGGTCCCCGGCCCATCGGTCACGCCGAAATAGTGGGTGTACAGCGGGTCTGAGAGAGAGACCCTTTTCTGCTCTGCGGCATGGGCCGTAGGCTGCATCACCGTCTCGTCGAGGTCAATGGCATAATCGGGCCCGATGATCCGGTTCGCATGATTTCCCGTTACCTGCGCACCGGGCAGCACGAGGCAGTTCCTGAGCTGGGTGGTGTCGTGGACCGTGCTGCCTGATTCAATGACCACATAACCGTCGATCACTATGCTTCCGCACTGAGCGTTCGGAGAGCAATAAACGGCTTCGCCATTTTCCCGCAAAGTATCAAGCACGGCTGCGGCATAGGTCGCTGGTGTGCCGATATCGTTCCAATAAGAACCGGTGAAATCAAGGGCCTGGACCTTGTGGCCGGCTTTTGCCGCTTCGATCCAGGCGACAGTGGCGTGGGAGACGCCTTGGGGAAGGAATGCGAGGATGCCGGGCGAGTACAGGGCGATGCCGGTGTAGGCGACTTTGGCGGCGACCCGGTTCGGGTCCGGCCGCGAAGCGCCGGGGTTCTCCACGTCAA
>MHDY01000036.1:3603-7974 GCA_001803705.1 Nitrospirae bacterium GWC2_56_14
ATGTCTGTGCGTCACGAGCGTGGCCATGTTCCCGTTCTGCATATGGGTTTCGATCAAACGGGTGATGTCAATATCCAGCAGGATGTCGGAGTTGTGGACCAGAAAGAGGCCTTGCGCCAGCAGTGAGGCGGCATTCTTGAGCGCTCCGCCGGTGCCGAGGATGGGGTCCTCGGGAAAGAACTGGATCCGGTCTGCGTAAGGAGATCGTTCTGCCCATACGCGCAGCATTTCCGGCTTGTAATGGAGATTGATGCCGATCGGTCCGGAACAGACAGCAGTAAGGCGATCGAGGATGATCTCGATGAGCGGCTTTCCCAGGATCGGCAGGAGCGGCTTGGGCAGATGGTTCGTGATCGGCCGGAGGCGCTCGCCGAGCCCGGCAGCGGGGAGAAAAATATTGACGGGGAAGCGCTTCATAACTGGCGAAGATTAACAGAGTCGGGAAAGCATTGCAAATGAAAAATCATTTTTTAGCGTATATCGACGAGACAAACCTTGATTGATGGTGAAATGCGATCAATGTCACAGAAATGCAACGGACAGCGAGTGCGAGCGGATTTATACAATCTCGCCGGTGACAATTTAGAGCTGATATTCATTACAAACCATTGCAACGCATTGAGAAGTAATGAGTTGGTTTTTTGCCCTACCCTGAAAATACCCCGATTGCACAGTCGATTTTACTTGATGCGCAAATGATTTGCTGATACTCTCAGCAATATTTATACGTAATATCATGGATAGTTTTGTTCTATGTGTTCTGTCGGTTGTATTTAGACCTGAAGTCAAGACGAAACCGCGAAGCATACGAACAAAGGGGGCAAACGATGAAAAAGTTCAGCGCAGTGGTAGTAGTGACAGTATTTATGATTGCTATGCTCATGACAGGGTGCCGTAGAGGTGGAGACGACACATCGACGCTTCTTGTGAAAGTGGAAAATGATGATCGTTCAAGGATTCCCAATGCGACGGTGGTGCTGGGCGACAGCAATGGATCAATGATCGAATCAAAGACAACGGATTCTCATGGTGAAGCAACGTTCAGCAACCCTCCGGCCAATGCCACGGTTACCGCGGCAGCGACAATGAGCTGTAGCACCTATACGGATAAAGATATCTTTGTAAGATATGATGTGAATGTTTCCACGGTAACTGCAGGCCTCGATCTTTGTGATGGGAGATCGGCCGCAGCCGGCGTCGACATTATTAATGTCAATATCACAAACATACCGGCGGAAGCGACAAGATATCATGTCCAATGGGGTGGGCGCTCTCAGTATCAGTATGGCACCATCATCAGCGGCGCAGGTACAGAACAAATTGAGGTTGGAACGCATGACCTTCAAAGCGACGGGAAGGTATCCATTGTCGTTGTTGCCGACGATTCCAGTTATCTCCCGATAAGTTACGGAGTGCTCACCGACATAACGCCGATTTCCGGCATGACGGTCACTATTGCCGCGAACCAGGTCTTTACGAACACCATTCAATATCAATTGAACAATATCCCTGCCACTGCTAAGAGCATTATACGATACATATGGGAATCAAGAAAACAGAAAGCCGACGAATGGGGTGGTGTAGGTCT
The DNA here is from genome assembly GCA_001803705.1 of Nitrospirae bacterium GWC2_56_14. GTDB lineage: Bacteria > Nitrospirota > UBA9217 > UBA9217 > UBA9217 > GWC2-56-14. The sequence continues at coordinate 5,192 of MHDY01000036.1, forward strand.
TTATTTTGCTAATTTGACAACAACTGGCACATCAACTGCCATTTCGGTACCCTACATCCCGGATTTTGGTGATAAGTTTGAATATAGCGCCTGGTTGGAACTTGACCAGAACAATAACGGCAGTATAGATTCAAGTGCGCGCATTTTCCGGGTCGGCGACCTGCTTGAGGATCAGACTTTTGATATGTCGCAAGTACCGTCCATCCCGATAAATTTGACAATAACCGGGAACAATACAGCTACGCCGACTTTCTCCTGGAGTGGTGGTGATCCTTCAGCCCATGTAATTGCTATTAACGCATACACGGCAGAGTACTATTTCTACTTTTGGGCGTCTCCAGCGAGAACAAGCGTAACGTTTCCAGAACTGCCGGATACCCTCGCTGCTTTCAGACCGACTGCTATTACAAATTTATACGTTGATTCTTATCGCTACGATATGTTCACAAGTTACGCTGATTATGAATCAAAAATAGAGAGGTACGAGAACGGAACCTGGATAATTCCTGCGGTGTATACGATCTTTGGGAGCGGGGGAAGGTACTCTACAACCCAGACCCTTGCGCCTGCGCTCAGCAAAACCGCTGCCCCATCAATGAAAACGAAGAGAACGAATCGGTTCGGAATGCCGCGTTAAGCAAGGTGAAAAATTTTATAAAGGCGGGGCTCATGCCCCGCCTTTTTTTGTGCTGATCGCTGTGAACTTTACTTAAAAACCGATTCGCTGCTATTGTTAGGTTTATTGTAATTATTCAGCACCACCATATCCGTCGTTCCCGAATGACCCTATCGGGGACCCAGGGACGTAAATAACCTCTGGATTCCCGATTAAATCACTCGGGAATGACGAAAATGTGTGGTATAGCAGATCGGAACCCGCTGGTTTAATCTCTTATTTATAGACAACTGAGTAGTTACTCAGCCGCAAGAGAACGCAGAGAGCACAAAGAAGGGGAAGGGGTTTGTATTTTTTGAGATCTTTGCGTTCTTTCGCGGCCAACCTGAATAGTTACGGTTTATTTATAGATCAAAAACTGTTTCCGCACTTTCTCGAACGACTTCGCCTCTTCCTTCCACCACCTCTCCATGGCGTCAAGGTCCTTCCATGACTCGATGTCCATGCGCAGCCGCCTGGAACCGGCAAGGATGTCGATGGGGAGGTTGATCTCTTCATACTCATAGGGAGGTTGTTTCCAGGCGAATTCACGGGGATAGGTGTTATGGATCGCCTTCAGGATGGCCACACCGGTCTTGAAGGGTTTGAACTTCATCCGGTCCGTGACATGGATCTGGGCGCCGTGGCAGAGCGTGTTCGCGTGCTTCTGGAAGGTGGGCAGGAACGAAAGCGGCCGGAACGTCACACCGGGAAGCTTGTATTCCTTCAGCAGTTGCACGATGGTTTCGGCATGGATAAAGGGCGCGCCGAAGATCTCAAAGGGACGCGTAGTGCCCCTGCCCTCGGAGAGGTTCGTGCCTTCGAGCAAACACATGCCGGGATAGACGAGCGCCGTATCGAGCGTCGGCATATTGGGCGACGGCATGGCCCAGGGAAGGCCGGTCTGGTCGAACCATTGGCTGCGCTTCCAGCCCTGCATGGCTACAGCTCGGTAATCAAGGCCGTGGTGATACGCTGAGCAAAGGTACAGTCCGATCTCGCCGATGGTCATACCGTGGCGTACCGGCAGCGGCCGCAATCCGACAAATGACTCATAGGCTTCTTCGACCAGGGGCCCTTCGACGAGGCTGCCGCCGATGGGGTTCGGACGGTCGAGCACGATCAGGGTCTTTCCTGTTTCGTGGCATGCCTGCATGCAGAGTTCCAGCGTCCAGATGAAGGTGTAGTACCGGCTGCCCACGTCCTGCAGGTCGACGACGAGCACATCGATATCGGCAAGCATCTCGGTTGTCGGTTTGCGGGTGGCGCCGTAGAGGCTGTACACGCGAAGGCCCGTGGACGGGTCGCGGAAACCTTCCCATTCGATCATGTTGTCCTGGGTCTGTCCCAGGATGCCGTGCTGCGGACCGAAGAGCGTCGTGAGCTTGAACTTTTTCGAGCGCAGGCAGAGGGACACTGCGTGTTCGAGTTTGTGGTTGACCGATGCGGGATGCACTACGAGGCCGATGCGCGCGCCCCGCAGGTCCCTGGTCCAGAGTTTTTCCAGCTGGTCCAGGCCGGTCAATACCGTTTTTTTGCTCGTTACCATGCGCAGATTATATTGACTATGACCATGAATAGCAACAGGAAAGTGGCGCTTTCCGCGCAAACAGGGCCCGGGGGCGGCTCTTCCGTGCTTTCGTGGGATTACCCCGAAATTACCCCGTTCAGGGTATAGCGGATCGGGAAGGGGTATGGTACAGTTCAGTCAATAATCGTCCATGAATTGCGTTCACAAGGAGGGATGACGATCGGCGCCTGTCGGCTTATCGAACATCACCCCCACCTTCGGTTCCTCCCCCATCGAGGGGGAGGAGTTTTGGAGAAAGGCATTTTCAGGTGAAACTCGCTATTGTTGAAGATGACCCGCTCTTGCGCGACAACCTCAAGCTCCTTCTGGGTGGAGAGCCGGGCATTACCGTGGACGGCGTGTACCCGTCAGGCGAGGACGCCCTGAAGGCCATGAAGAATTCCCTGCCCGAGGTCGTGCTGTGCGATCTCGGCCTGCCCGGCATGTCGGGCGTTGAATTCATAAAAAGGATCAAGGCCGAATCTCCTTCGCTGGAGATCATGGCGCACACGGTCTTCGACGACCGGGAAAACGTTTTTTCCGCGCTCAAGGCAGGCG
>MHDY01000037.1 GCA_001803705.1 Nitrospirae bacterium GWC2_56_14
CGACGGAACAGAGGTCTGGAAGAAGGAAGTGGAACGCGCCTGGAAAACGAGGAAGGAACTATACGACGCCTGCGGGCGGGATATGGGGTGCAGCAAAATCGCAGCAAAAGCTGAGACGAACAGGATACTGCAGGGGATGTTCGCCGAAGCAGGAGCGGACCTAACTGGCACGCTGGCCTCTCTCCTCGGCGTCAGGGCTCAGGTGGAAACCTCGGGGAAGCCGGACGGTGGTGCCATACCTGCCTCGGCTCAATCGGTGGAGCAGACGATCGATGAAATCCTCAGGGAGAAATGAAGGCAGTGCACTGCCGAAGGAGAAACGGCATGAGATTTCAATTGCGTGAATTACATAGGTTGTTCATCCATCGAGGTATCCCATTCGCTGTCCTCCTCGCGCTGTTCCTATCCGGCTGCGTCAATACGACTTTCGTCTACAAGCCGGCCACTCCCACGACAGCTTCGGCCCCGCTCCCGGTTACCATAGCCGTTCTTCCCTTTGCTGACGGCACCGAAAACTTCACCCAGCGAGGGGGCATCTTCATCGATCAGAAAAACCTGACGTTCAATCTAGCCAAGTCAGGTCTCTCCGGGACCATAAACGCGCTGACCCCCGACCTTTGGGCCAAAGCCCTTGCGGACGAAATGTCGGCCTCGAAAAAGTTCCAGGGGGTACGGTTCGTGTACAGCCGATCGGAGGTAGCACAGGAAGACCTGTACATCGAGGGGACGCTGAATTCAGCTTCCATTGCCGGAACCATCGACAGGCCGAGCCACTTTGCCCTTGCCCTGCGAGCCTTGCGGAGGGGGGACAACAGCCTCGCGTGGGCAACCAACCTTCAGAAAACATGGTCATGGAGCAGCTACGAGGGATGCGGGCTGGGGATACAGTGCACCATCGACAGGTTTCATGGTGATGTGCACAACGCGATGCAGGGTCTGTTCCGGGAGGCCATAACGGACCTCGCCGCCACCTTGTCGGCCAGCGCCGGGAACAGGGGTAATGGTCCAAGCCAGACGAACAGGCTCGTGCCTATGGAACCGGCACCGCAGCCCGCCGCCGGATCGGTGGATGAGACCATCGAAAACATACTGAAAGAGAAGTTCTAGATAAATAATTCGGTACCGAGGGTCATCAGTCGCCTTTCAGGCGATAGCCGATCCCCGGCTCGGTGACAATGTAGCGGGGGCGTGACGGGTCCTTCTCTATCTTGTGCCGCAGATTGCTGACATTCACCCGCAGGACGTGCGGCTGCTCCACGTATCCCACCCCCCATATCTGCCTGAGGATATGGGCGTGGGTCAGAACCTTCCCCGGATGGGACACGAACAGGCGCAAAAGGTCGTATTCCGTCGGCGTCAGTTGCACCTCGCGTCCCTGAAGCGTCACCCTGCGGAGGTTCAGGTCGACCTCCAGTTCGTCCACCCTGAATACCGGCTCCGCCACTTCCTGCAAAGACCGCCGGAGCGCCGCGCGCATGCGGGCCAAGAGCTCCGGTACGCCGAACGGCTTCGTCAGGTAATCGTCCGCGCCGGCATCCAGCGCTTTCACCTTGTCATCCTCCCGCTCCCTCACCGATAACACGATCACCGGGACCTGGGACCATTCCCGTATCCGCCGTATTACCTCCACTCCGTCCATGTCCGGCAGGCCCAGGTCGAGAAGAATAAGGTCGGGACGCGCCCCTACTGCCGCTGCCAGTGCCGAATGGCCGTCCATCGCCTTCGCCAGCACGAATTCCCCCGTATCCAGCGCCGTCTGGAGGAAGCGCTGAATGGCGGGCTCGTCATCCACAATGAGGATACGCGGCTGGTTGTTCTTTTCCTTCATGTCAGGATTCCTTTCCTTCCAGCGGGATGGTAACGACAACCCGCAAACCGCCGCTGATGCGATTTTCCGCCCGGATGGCTCCACCGTGGGCCTCCATTATGCCTTTGCAGATGGAAAGGCCGAGCCCCGTCCCTCCCGCACCTTCCGGAACCGGCAGGCGGTAGAACTTTTCGAAGATGCGCTCCAGCTCACTCTCCGGCACACCGGGGCCACGATCTTCCACGGTTACCGTAATGCAATGACCATTGTTCTTTGCCGACACGTTGACAGGCGTCCCGGGAGGAGAATATTTCAGGCAGTTCTCCAGCAGGTTGATCAGCACCTGGGTCATCAGCATCATGTCCAACTGGGGGAGCGGGAGGTCCGCTGGAACATGAATTCGGACCTCCCTGCCCTGCAGCCGGATTTCCAGTGGCGCCAGGGCGCATCCAATCAAATCCTGAATGTCGGCAGGCTCCTTGTTCAATTTCAGCTCCCCCGCCTCCACCCGCGTCATGTCGAGCAGATTTCCCACAAAACGGTTGAGCCGTTCGGCTTCCTCCCAGGCGGCATCGATCAGCTCCCGCCGCCCTTTCTCCGTGGTGGAACCGTCGTGTGTTCTCAGGGTGCTCAATGCCCCGGTGATGGAGACGAGCGGCGTGCGAAGGTCATGGGAGACGGAATTCAGTAGCGCCCGTTCGAGGGATTCCCTCGCTTTCAGGATCTGAGCCTGTTCGGCCCGCCTGGCGAGTTCCGCTCGCTCCAAAGCCATTGCGGCCTGAGTTGCCATTGCTTCGAGCAGCTGGCGAGCTTCCTGGAGCTGGAACCGGCTGTCTGCCCCCAGCTTCAGCCCAAGCACCCCCAGGACTGAACTGCCGGTCTGCAAAGGCAGATGGAGGTACTCGGCACCACCGTACCGGCTGGTGCTCTTCCCTGCCGGATCCCCATGACGGAAGGCATGCTGGGCTGCCGCAACGTCTTGCTCATGCAACGGATTACGTATCTGCAGTTCCCCTCCAATCGCCACCCATACTGCGACCTCCGCCGTGAGTGACTCACCCACATTCCGTACCACGGTATGGACGATGTTCTCCACATCGGCCGCTGCAGCAAGCTCCCTGCTCAGGTGATAGAGAGCGGCTGTCTGGGCCTCACGCTTGCGTACCGCCTCGGCACGCTCATTGGCGGTGGCCACCAGTTTGCTGATGACGATCCCGACGGTAAAGAGCGCTAAAAATGTGATGAGGTATTCGCTATCGGAGACGGCGAGGGTCAGTTGCGGCGGGATGATGAAAAAGTCAAAGGCCATTACGCTGAGAAATGCCGTGAGAACGGCCGGTTTCAGACCGAAACGAACGGCGGCGAAGACAACGGCTAGAAGGTAGATCATGACCAGGTTGGTGGGTGCTATCTGCTCATGGACCAGCCTTCCTATGCCGGTAGCACCGACGACGAGGGCCACACTCAACACATAGCCGCTCCACAGGCGTTCCTTTGGCGAGGAGAGCGGCCTCGGCTTCGGATCGGCCGGCTCGATGCTCACGACATAGACGTCGATGGAGCCGCTCAGATAGATGATTTTGTCAACCAGGGGGGGGCGCAGAAACTCGCGCCAGCGGGGTTTCTTCGGCTTCCCGACGACGATCTTGGTAATGCCGTGGCGAGCTGCGAAATCAATGATGGCCTCGGCAACCGATGTGCCGCTGACGGTGGTAACCCGCGCACCCAGGCTCTCGGCCAGACGCAGGTGGTTCCAGACCTGCTCCCGGTTTTCCTGCAGCTGTTTCCCCGCCCCGTCAGGCTCTATGTAGAGCGTCGTCCAGGAGGCGCTCATCCCGTCCGCCAACCGGCTTGTCATGCGGATCAACTTCTCGCTGTACGGACTCCCACTGACGCACACCAGCAGCCGCTCTACATGAGGGGCTGGAGCCGGGCCATCGGCAGAAAGGTCTGCGGGGACTGCTGTTCTAACCGTTTCCATTCTCATGACCACCATTGTACACAAAAGTTCTCGCCAGTGTCCCGTTTTCCAAGGCAGCACACACAGTATAGCGGCCATCGGCTAAAGAATGCCTCAAAAAACGGGGCAAAGCCGTCAAGAAAAGATCAAGAAGCGATCTTTACCTTTTCTTGATGGGTTGGCGGCTCATTTTGATCCAATCTTTATTTGATTGCCGGTACCGTTTTCTTGGACACCCGGGAGCTCTTCCGTACCGGCGCCGGCCTTCATGCCTCGCCATTTCATGTTAGTGCCGCGTGTCCCGCAATCTATCGAGGAGATGTGCATGAAGTCGAACCAGGATTCATTCGGAAGGGGAATAGTCAGATCGCTCGGACTTGTTTTCGGTGATATCGGCACCAGTCCCATATACACCCTGACCGTCATTTTCGCGCTGACCGATCCTACACTGGACAACGTGATGGGGATTCTCTCGCTGGTATTCTGGACCATGACGATCCTGGTAACTGCCGAATATGCCTGGCTTGGCATGTCTCTCAGCCGGAAAGGGGAAGGTGGCACCATCGTCCTCCGGGAAATTCTCGTCCGTCTTCTGAAGCCGGGGAGAAAGCTGGCGCTGGTTACCTTCCTGTCGTACGTCGGGGTCTCGCTGCTGTTGGGTGACGGTGTCATCACGCCGGCCATCAGTATCCTGTCGGCAGTGGAAGGGATGATTCTCATCCCCGGCCTGGAGTCGCTCCAACAGGGGACCATCATCCTGGTTTCCGCCGTCATAGCCGTTCTGCTTTTTTTCTTCCAGTCGCGAGGAACCGACCGGATGGCGGGTGCCTTCGGTCCCATCATGGTGGTATGGTTCCTGGCGCTGACGGTCTCCGGCGCCGTTTCCATCATGACGCAACCGGGAGTCGTTGCGGCCATAAGTCCTTACTACGCAGTGCGGTTTATGGCCCACAACGGCTTTGCCGCGTTCTTCATTCTCTCCGAAGTGATTCTGTGCGCCACGGGGGGAGAAGCGCTTTACGCCGATATGGGGCATCTTGGGCGAAAGCCGATCCTTCGGGCCTGGTATTTTGTCTTCCTGGCGCTCATCATCAATTATCTCGGGCAGGGCGCCTATGTCCTTTCCCACGGCAAGGAAAAGAACCTTCTCTTCGGCATGGTCCAGGAAATGGCCCCAGCTCTGTACCTGCCATTTCTCATCCTCACCATTCTGGCGACCATCATTGCCTCCCAGGCAATGATCAGCGGTGTGTTTTCCGTGGTGTACCAGGGGATAACGACGCGGATCATGCCGCTTCTGAAGGTGGACTACACCTCGACACACCTCAAATCGCAGATATATATCGGCTCGGTCAACTGGATGCTGCTGGCCGCCGTCATCTGCATCATGCTCATCTTCCGGAAATCGGAGAATCTTGCTGCCGCCTACGGGCTGGCAGTAACGGGAACCATGACATTGACGGGCATCATGATGACCATGATCTACAGCCGCACCACCAGGAAATGGAAGGTCCCGTTTGCGCTGTTCGTAACCGTTGTGGATATCGTCTTCTTTGCCGCCTGCCTCAACAAAATCCCCCATGGAGGCTACTGGTCGATCATTCTCGCGTCCATCCCCTTCGTTACCATCCTCATATGGACAAAGGGGCAGCGGGCTCTCTACCGAGCACTCAAGCCCCTTGACCTGGAAACGTTCCTCGTCTGCTACGAACAGATCTACGCCAAGAACAGGAACATTCCCGGCACTGCCCTGTTCTTCACCAAGGAAATGCCGGTCATTCCTCCCTACGTCGTTCACAGCATCATCTCCGGCAACATCATCTATGAACGGAATATCTTCGTTTCCATCGTGCGCACAGACGAGCCGTATGGCGTGAAAAACAAGGTTACGGAAGGAGTCGGCTCAGGTCTGGACGCCCTGGAGATCGTCGCGGGGTACAAGGAGATACTCGACCTTGAGAGGATACTGAAGAAGAGAGGAATTCAGGAAAAGGTGATCTTCTACGGCATGGAGGACATTGTCACGGCCAATCCTGCCTGGCGGATCTTCAGCCTGATCAAGAAGCTGACGCCGAATTTCGTGAAGTTTTACAAATTGCCCCCCGGCAAGCTCCAGGGGGTGGTGACGCGGGTGGAGATGTAAAAATTTGCTAGACTTGCAGCATGGACTTCAACCTGTTGTTCCTCATCATCGGTGCCCTGCTCATCGTGATGGCTCTGACGGAATCCATGCTCAAGCGCCTGCCGCTGACGACCTCCCTGTTGTACCTTGGTGCGGGGGTGCTGCTGGGGCCGTTCGCTGCGGGAATGATCCAGGCCGATCCGGTTGCGCTCTCGCCGGTGCTGGAGAGGGTGACCGAGGTGGCGGTGATCGTGTCGCTCTTCACCGCAGGCCTCAAGCTCAGGCTTCCCTTCTCCGACCCTTTGTGGAAACTCCCCGTACGGCTCGCCGTGCTCTCCATGATGATAACCATCCTGCTGGTGACGTTGACGGGAATAGCCTGGCTGGATCTGCCATTGGGCGCGGCGGTACTGCTCGGCGCGATTCTCGCCCCTACCGATCCGGTTCTTGCCTCAGATGTCCAGGTCGAAGAGCCGTGGGACGTGGAGCGCCTCAGGTTCAGCCTGACGGGAGAAGCGGGGTTGAACGACGGCATGGCCTTCCCCTTCGTCATGCTGGGGCTCGGGTTGCTCGGCCTGCACGAGATCGGGGAACTGGGTTGGAGGTGGCTTGCCGTGGACGTGCTGTGGGCTATCGGCGGCGGCATCGGCATCGGCGGACTACTCGGAACGGCGGTGGGGCATTTCGTCATTTACCTCCGCCGGAAACACAAGGAAGCGACCGGCACCGACGACTTTCTGGCATTGGGCCTCATCGCCCTCTCCTATGGCGTCGCGCTCCTCTGTCACACCTATGGATTTCTGGCCGTCTTCGCCGCCGGCGCTGCCATACGGCGCATCGAGCGTCGACAGTCGGAGGAAACGGCTGAGGCCCGTGAAGCATCTGAAGGGGAACTTCCCGAAGAAGCAGCACACGACCCCATAAAGGCGCCCGCCCATATGGCAAAGGAGGTACTTGCCTTCAACGTACAGGTTGAACGGATCGGCGAGGTGGGAATCGTCGTGCTGGTGGGGGGAATGCTCGGGCCGGCGTACCTTGCCGCCAGCGCATTGTGGTTCATCCCCCTGCTGTTGCTGGTGATCCGGCCTGTTTCCGTGTGGCTGGGGCTGCTCTCCACACCCGTCACAACGCCACAGAAAACCCTGATGGGGTGGTTCGGCATACGGGGAGTGGGGTCGATCTACTATCTCATGTACGGGATCAACCATGAACTTTCTCCCGAGTTGTCACACCGGCTGACGGCACTGACCTTGCTGGTGGTTGCCGTGTCGGTCGTGCTCCATGGCGTTTCGGTAACGCCATTGATGAATCGGTACAGCGCAAAGCAGGGGGGTTGATATTGAAACCGCGACGTTTCCAGCTTGTAATTGCCTTGATAAAAAATCATCTTAATGTATGAGAATAACAGGATTTTTTGTTGAATACTTCCACTTTACGGCATAGACTTTTATATAGGCAGGAGGTGATAAAAACTCACATCGATCATCCGGCTGCGAAGTGGACCGAAGAGGAGTGGATGTGGTAGCTGACCTCGAAGAGGTCCTGGTTCTGGAACGTATCTTTTCCTGAGAGCTTCGGATCACGCGGCAGACACGGCACCGCGAGAACCGAATCGAAGAGGAGACAGCCATGACAAAGACAGTCGTCGGTTTGATGGATAATTCGCACGATGCCCAGGAAGCTATCCAGGAACTGGAAAGCAGCGGTTTCGGGCGGGAAAACATCCGGATAATGGCAGAGGAGGCTCCGTCAGAGGGTCTGAAAGGGAAGGAAAAGATTGAACGGATCAGAGGGACGGAAGCCGGGGTAGGGCCGGTAGCGGGTGGCGCGACCGGCGAACTGAAAAGAATGGGGATTCCGGATGGTGATGCGCGGAATTATGCAGAAGGTGTGCGACGCGGCGGAATCCTGGTCACCGTCCGGTGCGACGATGACGACGCTGGAAAGGCTGCAGAAATCATGAGCAGAAATGGCGCGATTGACGTTGAAAATCGTGCCTTGTCCTGGGGAACCGAAGAGACCTCCAGGTTGGGTGGGCTTGGAACGACTGCATCCCCCGAACGTGAAGGTGTCATACCCGTGGTCGAAGAGGAAGTCCAGATCGGAAAACGCCAGG
>MHDY01000038.1 GCA_001803705.1 Nitrospirae bacterium GWC2_56_14
GAAGCATGGTAGCCATGGGGCAGCTCGATCTCCACCATGACCCAGTTGCCCTTGCTCTTCTGGCTCAAAGTCTCGGGCTCGACCTCAATATCCACAGTGATGCCCGTTTGCGGCAGATGGACCGTGAATTTTGTCATGGCGGTCCAGGCCCCGTCGCGATTGCCGTCATTTGCCCGGCAGCGCCAGAAGTAGGCCGTATTATCGGCTAGCGGAACGGAAAGCGTCGTGGAGGTGCGCCCTGTCCCTTCTGCCACACCGGTGGTGGACCAGATCATCGCGGACTCGTAGAATACCTGGAATTCATAGGTGAGCAGGATGCTGTCGGGATCTGTCGCATTCAGTACCGTGAGCGTTGGCATGGCGCTGTCGACGCTGCTTCCCTCTGCCGGAGACACGATCTTCGGCGCGGCAGGCTCGTCGTCGCCCGTGTTGACGGTAAAGGAGAGCGGTGCAGTCCATCCGCTCGAAAGCTCGCCGTCATATGCCTGCGCCTGCCAGTAATAGGTACGGTTTTCCTTGAGCGCAACGGAAACCGTCCAGGATGTCGTTCCCGGCATTTCAACGACGCCCGTCGCCGATGCCGCCGGCAGGCTCAGGGCGGCGTCCTCGTATACCGCGAAATCGTAGGTCAAAATATCCTGATCGAGGTCAGTCGCGTTCTGCACCGAAAGGGTCGGCGTGAAGACGTTCACGCCCGCGCCGTCCGACGGATTGGAAGGGACCGGCCTTTCGGGAGCGTCATTCGCCGTGTTCACGAAGAAGCCGGTCACGCCGGACCAGTCGCTCTCCGCGGCGCCGTCGCTCGCCTTGGCGCGGACGAAGTAGTCCCTGTTGTCGAGAAGCCCGTCAACGTGCCATGTGGTCGTTCCCCCTCCCTGCGGAAGACCGGTGACCCGGCGCAGGTTCGGCGAATCGAAGGTCTTCACGGTATCCAGTTCGATGCTGTACGTAATGACCTCCGAATCAGCGTCTATGCTGCTCTGCAGCACCATGTCCGGCGAAAGCGTTGCCACTTCGCCGCCGTCAGCCGGAGCGATGACAACAGGAACGGTCGGCGCATTGTTCCCGGTGTTCACGAAGAACCGAACGGCCGGTGCTGCCCAGTCGCCCTGTATTACCCAGTCATCCGCCTGTGCCCGCCAGTAGTACCATACGTCCTCTTCCAGCTGCACCGGGACCTGCCACGATGTCGTTCCCTGTCCCGCAGACACGCCCAGAGCAGACGTCACGGTCTGGGTGAACTGGGAATCCAGCGCGACCTCGAAGTTGTAGGTCAGGGACGCGCTGTCGGGATCAACGGCATTGATGACGGTCAGCACTGGCGTGCGCGTCGCAACCTCCATCCCGTCGTCCGGGCTCGTGGGCACGGGGGCCGATGGCGGATCTTCGACGGCGTTGACCCTGAACGCGGCGGTGCTCATCCATTCCCCGTAGAGCTTCCCGTCAAAGGCCTTCGCCCGCCAGTAGTACCAGGCGTTCTCCGTCAGTTCCTGAGACACCTGCCAGGAGGACGTTCCGGTCCCTTCGGCTATGCCTCCCGCGGGAGGAGTGACCGGCACGGTCAGGTCGCTGTCCGCATAGACCTCGAACGTATAGGTCAGCGGATCGTTGTTCGGGTCCGAAGCGTTATTGATCATCAGCTCCGGCAGGGACGTCCCGGCATCCGCGCCGTCCGCGGGCGCGGCCGGGGACGGGGTCGTCGGCGCCCGGTTGATCTGAACTTCATAGCTTACGGTCACCGGCTCGCTCGCATTCCCCGCCTTGTCCGTGGCGCGGAAGCTGACGCTGTGTGTGCCGTTGTCATCCATGGTCGGGTCCCAGGTGGCGCCGAACCTGCCGCGCGCCGGATCGGATACCGGCAGAAGGCTCCAGGTGCCGTTATCCCGCCGGTATTCGACCTGGTCGACGCCCGAAGCATTGTCCGTAACGGACGTCAGGATCGATACGGTCGAGTAATAGCGGTTCCCTTCCCCAGGCGAAAGGATGGTCACCACCGGCGGTGTCAGATCTTTTATTGTAAAGGATGCGCTGGCGATGGTCTTCGTCCCGGCCGGTGAAAGAGCCTGGAGAATTGCCGTATAGGTCTTCAAACCATACCCATTCGTGCTGACGATGACTTGCCCGCTCGTGCTGCTGTTCTGGACAATATCCACGAGTTCTTCATGGGTTTGCAAGACGGTCTGCGTTTCCCCGTCGAGAATTGATATTCTCGTTGTATACCCCAGGGCATCGGCATTTCCTGCATTGGCGAGAGTATACGCTACCTGCGTAGTATTGCCCAGAGGAACGACCGTGGGTGCCGCGGAAATGGAGCCGCTCAGAACGATCACGCTGTTGATCCTGAAGGCCGCCGACTTCGTCACCGCAGCGCCGCCGTCAAAGGACACCTGAACGACGGCATTATAATCGCCGGGCATCGTGAGCCCCGTATTCCAGAGAGAGCTCAGGTCAACAGACGCTCCGGGCAGAAGGTTGGATGCGGTCTTTATTTCGTTGAACAGGACCGTTCCCAAAGCATCGGTGATGGACACTGTTGCCTGGAGCGCGGGAATGATGCAATTCTTCCCAATGTTCCTGATCGTCAAGCCCGTTACAACGTTTTCCTGCGGGCCGTAGGCGATCTTGTCGGTCACGACAGTCAGGCCGGCAGCGGCATCGGAAATGATGGTAAAGGGCGTCATATTTTCCGACAGTATGATGCCGGAAGCGTCCTTGAGTGCTGAATGGACTATATAGGCACCCGCATAGGTTGATCCGGTGTTCCAAACATAGTTCTGAGTCGCTTCTTTTGCATAGGCCAGATTCACTGCCTTTGAATCGAACAGCGATACGAGATGCCCGTTTTCATCCTCGATCCGGACGTCGAGTACGCCGTTTGTGGTTGGGCCGGTGTTCCGTATCGTTACGGATATGTTCGCGTTTTGGCTGCTGCCGTACTGTGCCGCATCCAGGGCAGTGATCATGGACATCCCGACATGGTCCGCGACATAGAAGTCCTTTATTGCGAGATTGTTGGATTCAATGCTCTCAAGAATCAAGTCGTCGGGGTCGACGACGACAACCAGCCGGTTCTCGCCGACCTTACCCGTGCTGTCCCAGACAGCGCTCACGAGTTCCTCTCCACCGGACGCCATGGAAGAGATACGTTTGGATGTGAGTAGTTCCAACAGCCCATTCGAGTTCCAGAGATAAACATCGACCCCTACATCGTTCACGCCGGCCTGCCCTTTATTCGAGACGACAATATTGGCAGTCATCTGATCGCCAGCGATTGGATAAGTCGGGTAGAGGTAAACATCGTCGACTGAAACAACAAGATCCGGAGACTGCGATGCCTCGTACGTTACGGAGATCGGATCAGAGGGATCGCTTTCATTCGATGAAAAATCCCGTGCGGTGGCGGTGAAACTATTTTCGCCGATGGCGAGTTGCATTGCGCTTAATGTGAAGCTGCCCGCAGGTTTTTGTATGAAGAGGCGATATTCTTCTGACACCGTTTGACCGACAATGACGGTCTCGCCGGAAACGGTAGTATCAAAGAAGGTGATGTACGGAAGGTCAGGCGTGATTCGCTGGGGCTCCTCTCCGCCTTCTGCATACGCCTTCCACAGAGACTCAAATCCACTTGCATCATCCCAGATCCTGACGAGAAGAGAGTTGTTGTCGATTCTCCAGGACACTTCATATGGTACTCCGCTTAATCCGTTGACCGGCGTCTGGTTTCCGTTTTCTATGTTTAGAATGTACAGCTCGCCGCTGTCGTTTCTGTAAGACAAGAACGCCAGTTTCTTGTTATCGGAGGACCAGTCGATCACCCAACCGTCGACATTGTCGTCAATAAGCGTTGTGGTTCCAGCGGCCAGGTCGTATATATAAAGATCACCGTTATTATCAGAGTATGCAATTCTTTCGCCGTCAGGAGAAAGCTTCTGCATATACACGCCATTCACGCTGACAACCTCTGTCAATTCTCCGCTTGTGAAGTCCTTCCGCCAGATGCCCTGCGCTCCTGCACTCCATTTGGTGAAAGTCAGGACCTTGCCGTCTGCAGACCAAGAGGGGCTCTGCTGCAGCATATAAGTATAAGGTTCATCCGTCAGAGGAGCGCTCTCACCAGTCGCCACGTCGTAAATACCGATACGTTCACCGTTGCTCCAGAAGGAATAAGCGATCCTCTTTCCTTCAGGAGACCAGAGCGGCAGGTATCCGTTCGGTACTATCAACTCTGCTTCCCCTGTCTGGATCGACCGAGTCCAGATTGAATCGGTGTCCTGGTAGTAAACACTGTACGCAAGCTGCATCCCATCTGGCGATAAGGACGCGCCGAAATCGCCGTAGTCGTCCATACCAGACTCTTCCATCTCTTCATGATCCAGGGCAACAGTTGTTCCCGCAAAGACTCCGTCCCTGAGCAGTGATACCGTTGAACCGGGCTCCGCCATACCGGAGATATCAGTGTAGTTCGTCAAAACCGTGATCGGGCTTCCGGCAGTGGTCGGGAAAGAGATGACCGGTTTTGCAGGGGGGACCACGTCTGAAGACGTTCCGGATGCTTCATTGGAATAACCGCTCAGATTTCCTGCCGCATCAACAGCGGCTACAACATAGAAATAGGTAGTCCCGCTCGTGACTGCTGTGTCGAGATAGGAATATTCCCGAATCAAGCTGTTGTTTACCTTGCTGTACGGTCCTCCGCTCACGGCGCTCCTGTACAGGTTAAAGCCTTCTGCTATGCCGTCGTAGACCCATGCTGCATTCAAGCCTCCGCCCGGCTCCGATGTAACCGTAAGGCTTGTCGGGCTTGTGGGCGGCGCGACATATACCGTGGCCGTCTCCACATTGGACATCGGACTTTCGTTCCCGATCGCATCCACCGCGGCAACGCGATATGAATAGACTCCGTTCAAAAGATAGGCGTTAAGGTACGTAGTCAAGGGGACCAAGGTTGTCCCGATCTTTACCCATCCCTGCCCGATATTCCGGTAAATAGTATAGCTCGCGGTATCAGTCTCAGGGCTGGTAGTCCAGTTAAGGGTAACGTCGGAATTCAGGACCGTTGCTGTCAAGACCGGCGCAGACGGCGCGACAATGTCCCCCACGCTCGCGCTTTCCATTTCTGACGACGGGCCCTCAAAGCCATAATTGTCCACAGCCGTTACCGTGTAACCATACTGCTTGTCCGGCAGGTTCCAATCATCATAAGACGGAGGCGCTGTTTGAACGACATTGTCCTTCAGTATGCTGACCTCGGCAAGCCGCACCTGTTTCGCGCTGTTCACGTCCGTGG
The DNA here is from genome assembly GCA_001803705.1 of Nitrospirae bacterium GWC2_56_14. Classification (GTDB taxonomy): domain Bacteria; phylum Nitrospirota; class UBA9217; order UBA9217; family UBA9217; genus GWC2-56-14. The sequence continues at coordinate 5,288 of MHDY01000038.1, forward strand.
AATCTGTGATAAAGATCCTGATTTTATCGGTGCGGCACGCAGGCGTGAAGTCAAAGACATTGTTCTTGACCGCGTTCCCGACCACCTTCGCCTGAGTGATCCAGGCATTCGCATCAGCGGACCAGACCTGGATCTCGAAATCCTTGCCCGCATACATTACTTCATTCCCTGAGCTGTCAGTATCAGCGCCCCAATGGATTTCCAGGTGACGGATAAGTTCCGGCGCTGCCAGGTCCATTTCCCACCAGGCGGGGTAGTCGGCACTGGCGCCGTTCTGTGGCGTCCAGTAGCTCTGCTGATCATAATCCATGGCTGTCCAGGGGTCATTATTGTAGGGATCGAAGGATGATGAAGCAAGTACATCGGCCGGCGAAACAGTGTCGGCAATGTTCACCTTGACACCGTCGCGATAGAGGTTGTATCCCAGGATGTCCGTTTCCGGATTCTGGTCCCACGCAAGATGAACGTCGTGGCCCTGTACCGGCGCCGTGAGTCCGGTCGGAGCGCCGGGGGTATCGTTGTAAATGACGATGACAACATCCGAGTCTTTACTGATATTTCCCGCGCTGTCCGTGGCACGCGCGGTTATCTTGTTCTCTCCCGGGGCAAGCGCGGCGTCGGCCGTAAAGACTCCGGCTGCATCGGCGGTTGCCGTTCCCAGGGATACGAGACCCGAACCGGTATCACCGAATATCGATACGGCTGAGTTGGCCGCCGCATTGGCCCCATGGACCTGGATCGCGCTCTGGCCCACAGGCGTGTACGGCTGCGTGATAGTCGGAGCATAAATCATTGCGCTTGCCTGACGGGACGGTTTGCTCTCGTTGCCGTGGTTGTCGACGGCGGTCACGTCATAAACATAGCTCCCGTCGGCCAAACCGCTGTCCGGGTACGTGGGCAGAGGCACAGCCGCGACAAGTTCGGCATTGAGCATCATCCGTATTCCTTCCGCGGTGCGGTAGACGTTATATCCTGCAAAATCGGAATCAGCATCCGTGTTCGGCGTCCAGATCAGGTTCGTTGTGTCGCCGTTCACCAGGACGCCTAATCCTGAAGGCGCTGCCGGCGGCGTCAGGTCCGTATACGTAATTATGATGAATCCGGGCGCTGGGTCGGTATTTTGTCCTTTGTCCGTGCCAACGGCACGCAGCCGGTAATCACCATGGGTAAATCCCGGACCGAGCGTGGACGGGTCCAAATACGTAATAAATGGCGTTGTCGTTACCAGGCTCCCGAGGTCTATCCAATCGGTCGTTGTGGTCGGCGAGCTCAGGATGGACTGATACTGGAATTGGACGGACGCAATGTCCAGGTCGGGCGATTCGGCCTTGACCATGGTCTTCTTTTCAAACACCGCATTGCCCAGTGGGTCCACAATGGCCGCATGCGGCGCGCGAGTTTCGATCGTCACCTCTTTGGGGACCGAAGTCGGGCTTATGTTCCCGGCCTTGTCCATTGCCGTCAGGTAATATGTGTACATTCCGTCCGGCAGGGACTTGTCGAGGTAGGTCGTGGTCGCGGCGCTGATCAAATAGGGCTTGAGGTCCCCCACCACGATGCCGGAAACATTCGCGAGCTGATTATTGCGGTAAAGCAGATAGCCCGCGAGGTCCGTTTCAGTATTCGGCAGCCATGTGAGAGCGATATCGGTGCTGTTCGGCACTGTTACCGCGGAAATAAGGCCGGGAGCGTCAGGCGCGGTATTGTCGATCGACACGCCGACCTGGTTTGTCGTGATGTTCCCGGAAAGATCTTCTGCTTCGAGCTTGATGGAATAAATCTGTCCTTCACCAAGACCGAACGTGTCCCACTGAGCAAGGACGCCGTACGAGGTGGGCAGCGGAGAGGTCCGAATGACGGTCCATGAGGACGGCGACGCGCCCTGGCCGATGGAAACGCGGTATTGCTTGAAATCATCAGCGCTGTATACCGTGCCTTTGATATCGATGAGCCCGCTGACTGTGTCTTCGTCATGCGGCGACCTGATGCGCGCGTCAGGGCCGGTCAGATCTATTTTGAGGGTGACCTCGTTCGATGCGCCGCTTTCATTGCCTGCCAGGTCAACAGCCTTGACCGTGAAGGCATACACGCCCTCAGTCAGGTTTTGATCAAGATACGACATGCTCGCGGTAGGCGCACTGTTGAGCTTCAGACCGGCTTTATAGAGATTGTATCCGGCAAGATCGGGTTCCCTGTTGCTGGTCCAGTCGAGTTGCGCCCCGGTTTTGTTCTCGACATGCCCGGATAAAATCGGCGCCGCAGGCGGGTGCGTGTCCACCTTGACATTGACCGTGGCTTCCGAGGTCAAACC
>MHDY01000039.1 GCA_001803705.1 Nitrospirae bacterium GWC2_56_14
TTTCATCCGTTCGATGATCTTGTTCCGTTCCGCGTCCTCGAAGATCCGCACTTTCCCGTACTCGCCGTCATACCCTGGCACGATATGCACCGTGCCTGCACGCATGCGCGCGATGGCCTCGCGGACGAGCAAGGTGCCTGCCTGTTCGATATCGTCCAGTGGGCTCTGGAGCAGTACCTTGAATTCATTTCCGACCTGTTCGAGCAGAGGAAAATACAAAGCACTCACCTTCTTCGTGTTCACACCGCATTGCAACCCCTCGGCAATGATGTCGGGCAGGGGAATGATGGATGAAAAGGATGGCGCGTTTTTGGGTTTGAAGCCAAGCTCCCGGTCCGCCAGCTTCTCCACACGATGCATGACGCCGATGGTCAGTTTCTTGCTGCACACCGGGCAAAGATCATTATATTTGATCGTTTCTTTCGGCGTGAGACTCACCCCGCAGTCCCGGTGGCCGTCGTAATGGTACTTGCCCTCTTCAGGAAAGAACTCGATGGTGCCCGTAAAACCCTTTTTCGTCCTGATGGCGGACAGCATCGCTGCATACGAGAGGTCCGTATTGAAAACATTCGCTTCCCGTCCGATCTTGGCTGCCGAGTGGGCGTCGGAGTTCGAGACAAGCGTGATGGTGTCCAGCGAGGATAGGCGCCAGTTCATGAGCGGGTCCGAGGACAGGCCGGTCTCGATGGCGTGGATATTCGGAGTTAGCTCTTCGTAGCATTCAACAAGGGAATCGAAGCCTGAAGCGGCGCCGAGCACGGAGAAGTGCGGCGTCCAGGCGTGAGCAGGAATATAAAGGTTCGACGGCGAAGCATCAAGGGTCAGCTGGAGCAGTTTTTTCGCATCGAGCCCCAGGATCGGCCTGCCGTCGGACTTGAGATTGCCGATCTTCGTCAGCATGAGATTCAGCCGTTCAGCGGCCGCAAAGTCCGGTGCGAGAATGACCGAGTGGACCTTCCGGGTCTTCCCGTTCTTGCTGTAAATGCAGCTGATCTCTGCCGAGAGGATGAAGTAGACATCAGCCTTGCATGACACCGGTACCTCGCCTGTCCAATATTTTTTCCGGAGGGTGAACAGACCGTTGCCGGCCGGCTCGAGCTTTTGTTTCAGCTCCTTGAGCCACTGAGGATGCGTGAAATCGCCGGTGCCGATGACCGTGATGCCCTTGAGCTGCGCCCATTTCCAGATGCCTTCGGGTGACATATCCGGACTTGTGGCGCGGGAATAATGAGAATGAACATGGAGGTCAGCTATGAATCTCATGGCGGGGATTATAGCATAAAGCACATCCGGATTTTGGTTTTAAAAAAAACAGATTATGACTCAAGGTTTCCTTTGCGCCCTTTGCGTCTGCGAGAGACGCCTTTTGGTTCTGGCTTGTCCGGGTCAACTGTTTCCAAGCATGGCCGTCACCGTGCAAGGCTCCGAGTCTTTTTGGCAACTTCGTCCTGAAGAAAGCTAACCGCGTAACTATAATACACATTTTCACTTTTCCCTGCTGCCTGATTTTATGAATTATTACTGCCACAGGCCCTCTTCTCTATTGCCAAACCATCGCCAGAGATTTATAATGCGGCGTCAATTTTGGAGCGGGGGATTCAGCGGGTGAAAAAAAAGGCAGTAGCTCTCATCTCGGGAGGTTTGGACAGCATTCTGGCCGCGAAGGTCGTCATGGACCAGGGCTTTGACATCATCGGGCTCTACTGCACTTCGGCCTTTTCCAAAAGCTATGGGAATGAGCAGGAGACCCATGCGGTCAAGGTATCGAGAGCGCTTGGGATCGACCTTCGCATCTTTGACATGGGGCAGGAGTACATCGAACTGGTGCGCAGGCCTGCCCACGGATATGGCAAGAACACCAACCCCTGTATCGACTGCAAGATCTTCATGCTGAAAAAAGCCAGGGCCATCATGGATGAACTGGGGTCCCCCTTCGTGGTCACCGGCGAGGTGCTGGGACAACGGCCCATGTCGCAGCGCCGCGACACCCTGCAGGTGATCGAGCGGGATGCCGATATGCGCGGTTTGATCATGCGGCCCCTTTCGGCCAAACTGCTGCCGCCCACCAAAGCGGAGCTGGCCGGGCAGATCGACCGGGAAAAGCTGCTCAGCATCAGCGGCCGTTCCCGGAACGTGCAGCTGCGGTTGGCTGAGCGGTACGGCATTCGCGGCTATTCAGCGCCTGCAGGCGGGTGTCTGCTCACGGACAAGAACTTTTCCGCCAAGCTGCGGGACCTTTTTGAGGACAAGGTGGCCATTGACCCCAACGATATCCGGCTGCTCACGGTAGGCCGCCACTTCAGGATCGACACCGGCGTCAAGATCGTTGTGGGCCGCGATAATGCCGAGAACAATGTGCTGCTGTCGCTTGCTCCCTACGGCTACCACCTGTTCATGCCGCATGATTTTTCCGGACCCGTGGCGCTTTTGAGCGGAACACCTACGCCGGGCCTTAAGCAGGCGGTCGGCAGGCTCATGATCACCTACAGTAAGCAGACGCCTGGCCGCACCAGGCGCATACAGTTCGCTGATGAGGTTTTCGATCCGGGCGATCCGCTGCCCATATCAATGGCCGGCATGAAACGGGTCGGCGCGGACAGCTAAGCTGCGCCTGCCCGGTTTTTCTGCCGTGTTCCTGCCTTACCCATCCACCTGTCCAGCCCCTGCAGCTCCCTCAAACGTGATAAAATAGAATTGACTATTCAGGTGGATAGGCTGATGACTGAAGGTAAAGGATACCAATTCTGTTCAGTAACACAAAAAGTCCTAACCACCTTCAGCCTTACAACCTTTTGCCTGAATAGTGAATCGGGGAAACCATGCCCAGACTTACCATCACGGCACTTACTGAATATCTCGAGACGCTCTATGGCCAACCCGTGCGCGTCATTTCCATGACAAGTCATGGCGCCCAGGAGGAGGGGGACGATCTCAAGGGATTCGGGTACGGTGCGCCTCTTTTTCTGGAATACGAGGTTTCCGGTGAACGGAAAAAAGCCGTGCTCGAGACCATGGCCCCATCCTCGTACGGCCATGACCACTTTTCCGACCGGGCCCAGGCCATACTCTGGGAGCATGCCTCTTTCAATAACCTTCCCGGCCATGTTCGCTCCATTGACAGCGGCGCTTTTCTGGGTTCCGGCAGGATCGTGTCGACCGGCAAGGCCGAAGAGTTCTTCCTGCTCACGGAATTTGCGGAGGGAACGGGGTATTTTAAAGATCTGGAGCGGATCAGGGACTCGGGAAAGGCCGCGGCTTTGGATCTCGACCGTGCGCTGGCGCTCGCCGACTACCTTGCAGAAGTCCATGCCGAGCGGCTCGATGCCCCTTCCCTCTATACCAGGCGCATCCGCGACCTTATGGGCCACGGTGAGTGCATCATGGGGATGATCGACAACTATCCTGGTGAATTCGAATTTATCACGCAACAGCTGCTTAAAAGGATCGAGGTTGCCTGCAATGAATGGCGCTGGCGCATCAAAGACCGTACCCATCGCCTTCGCCGGGTACATGGTGATTTTCACCCCTGGAACATCCTGTTCCGCACCGACAGGGACTTCACGGTCCTGGACCGGTCGCGGGGAGAATGGGGCGAGCCTGCCGATGATGTGGCGACCATGACGATCAATTACCTGTTCTTCTCGCTCCAGCGCTCCAACAGGCTTGAAGGGGATTTTGAGAAGCTCTTCAACCTCTTCTGGGACCGCTATCTCGATAAGACCAACGACCGGGAACTATTCGAGGTCATCGCCCCATTCTACGCCTGGCGGGGCCTCGTGATCGCCAGCCCGATCTGGTATCCACACCTGTCCGCGGCCGTACGAAAAACGATCTTTCACTTCATCGAAAGCGTGCTCAAGGCCGATCGCTTCGACCCCCATGACGTGAAGAGGTATCTCGCATGAGCGCGCAAGAGGGTTTTGCCCTGTGGCTGACCGGCATTCCCGCATCGGGCAAAAGTTCCATAACCCGGGAGCTGGTAAAGCAACTCCATGCCCGCCACGTGTCCGTGGTCGTGCTCGAGTCGGATGAGATGAGAAAGATCCTTACGCCTGCACCGACCTACAGCGACGAGGAACGCAGCCAATTCTATCGCGCGCTGGTGCTGATCGGCGCCTTGATCATCCGCAACGGGGTCAACGTGATCTTCGATGCAACCGCGAATAAACGGGCATACCGGGACCAAGCCCGTCAGACCATCAATAAATTCGTAGAAGCCTACGTTATCTGCCCGCAGGATATTTGCATACAGCGGGACCCCAAAGGCATCTATGCGCAGGCTGCGTTGAAAATCGCAACCAATGTGCCGGGGAGCCAGGCCGCTTACGAACCGCCGGTAAACCCCGAGCTGACCCTCGACGGACAGGCTCTGCCCTCTTTAGAAGCTGCCAGGATTGTAGATAATCTAAAACAGTTACTATACATATAAACAGTTCTTTCTTTCCTATTTGCGAAACTCATTTGACTGCCCATAGGGCATCCGATACAATGTTTGATTATGGGCAAAAAAGTAACGTACGAGCGCTGGATAAACCTTTTTCTTCCTGATGGATGGCACGAGCGGGAGGAGATGGGATTTGTACTCCTGGAAAAAGACGGCTGGCCGGGCATGGTGCAACTTTCGTTCATCGAACGGGAAGAGATATCGCTTCCCCCTGCTGATGCCGCGAGGATGCTGCTGGAAGACACCCTTGAGGAGCGGGACATCCCCTTTCCCCGGGAAGCGGTAAAAGTGGAAGACCGCGGCAACATGGCTGTCGCCATGATCGATTATACCTTTAATGACAAAGACGCTCCGGCTCACTGGCGGATCTGGTTCATGGTGGACGGCACGCGCGCACTTCTGGCGGCCTACGTGAGCAACCCCGAGCAGGAGATACCCTATCTCGCCGAGGCAACCAGCATTGTTGCCGATATCGAGTTTATTCCGTCAACGAACGCGTAAACTAGACGTACTCCCTCAGCATTTTGCTTCTGGCAGGATGGCGCAATTTCTTGAGCGCCTTGATCTCTATTTGCCGGATGCGCTCCCGCGTCAGGTTAAAGAACTTGCCAACCTCTTCGAGCGTATGCTCGCTGCCGACCCCGATACCGAACCGCATCCTGATGATCTTTTCTTCCCGCTCGGACAGCGACGACAGCACCTGCTCGATGCGGTCGGACGCTTCGTTGTTCTCAAGGGTCTTGAACGGCGAAACGGACTTCTCGTCGATAATGACGTCTTTCAATTCTTTTTCTTCCGACAGGATCGGCGTCTCCAGCGATACCGGCTCCTGGATTGCGCGCAGAATCTCGTTCACCCGGACGACGGACAGCCCCATGAGCTTTGAAACTTCTTCAGGCGCGGGCTCCCGCCCCTTCTCCCGCATGAACTTGGCATAGATGCGGCTGATGCGGGTGCTCTCTTCGATCAGGTGTACCGGCAGCCGTATGGTCCGCGCCTGATCGAGGATCGCCCGGGTGATCCGCTGACGTATCCACCAGGTCGAATAGGTGCTGAACTTGGTGCCCTTTCCCGACTCGTACCGGTCGGCCGACTTCATGAGTCCGATATTGCCTTCCTGGATCAGGTCGAGCAGGGTAAGTCCCCGGTTCACATACTTTTTCGCGATCGAGACCACAAGCCTCAGATTGGCCTTGACGAGCTCATCCTTGGCCTGCTTGGCCTTTTCTTCCTCCGCCTCGATCCGGCGAACCATGTCCCGGATGGTCTCTTCGTCCATCCCGAGACGATCTCCCTCAGTGCTGATGCCGCGCTCCAACTGCTTGCCCACAAAGAGAAGCTTCTTGATCAGCTTTTCGATCTCACGGTAGGACAGGCTCATCTGGTGGATCGTGGCTGTCGCGCGTGCCACATCCCGCCTTGCCATTTGCCGCTTGAAGCGGTTGTAACTCCGCATGAAGTCGGCCTCATAGGACTCTCTCCACTCGCCGGGATAACGGAGAACGTCCTGCGCCTTCACCAAACCCTGCTTTATATTGATGCCCAGCGCGAGCACGCGAGGTATGGCAAGCGGGGAGTTCAGGGCGATCTCCTTAAGCGCGGCCTTTCCCTCCTCAAGCGCACGGACATACTGCTGCTCCTCCTCGATCTTGAGCATGGGGAACCTGCCTACGTTCTTGAGATAGGTGTCAACAAGGTCGGCCCCTCCTACTTCCTCGGCAGCTTCCGCCACCTCAACAGGAGTCGGTTCCTCTTCTTCCTCCTCGTCCTCGGCAAACTCATCGGCAAGGTTTTCCAAAACATCCTCAGGCATGCCTTCTGGATAGCCTGTCTTTTCCTCTGATAGTGCGCTCTTGCTCATAACCGCCGCCTTTCCTTCTCTGTTTCAAGTATAGCAAAACCCTTCAACGCGTCAAACGCTAATTTTAATTTCACATCATGTATAGTGGGCGCGGAATATGCAGTTGTGCGGCGTGATGTGCCTTTTACCTGCTTTCGCCCTCATGCAGCAGGAGCCTGCATTCGAATTCTGTTGCTCTCAAACGCGGTTTTATATTATAGTTGTGGGCATGGACGCGTACTCAATGCTCTTCCCGGTATCGGGCGTCACGACCCCGGTGCTCCTTCCGCCGCTTGTTGCGCTTGTCGTATCAGCGTTCACCTCCATGGGAGGAGTATCCGGCGCCTTTATCCTGCTGCCGTTCCAGATGAGTGTTCTCGGCTTCACCAGCCCGGCGGTCAGTTCCACCAACTTCGTCTACAACATTGTTGCCATTCCGAGTGGTGTGTACCGTTATTTCAAAGAGGGCAGAATGGCCTGGCCGCTCGCGTGGATCGTTATCGCCGGCACCCTGCCGGGCGTGTTCATCGGGTATTACCTGCGCGTCTACTATCTGCCTGATCCGCGCACATTCAAGCTTTTCGTGGGATGCGTACTCCTCTATATCGGAGGACGCCTCCTCTATGAGATCTCGGGAAAGGCGCAGGCGGGCAGCAACAAGCTGAGCGAACTGGACCGGAAATTCGCGGAACAGAGCCGTCGTTTGAAGGAACAACGGCATTCACGAACTGCCGCAGGCCTGCCCCCCGAGGCCGTGGTCAAGACCGTGCACTTCAGCCTGAGCCGGATAGAATATGAGTTCTGGGGTGAGCGCTTCGCGTTCAGTGTTCCAGCCATGTTCCTGCTCGCCATGGTCGTCGGTGTCATCGGCGGTACCTATGGCATCGGCGGCGGGGCGATCATCGCGCCCTTTTGCGTGGCCGTGTTTCAGCTGCCGGTCTACACCGTCGCCGGAGCAGCGCTGCTCGGTACGTTCCTGACCTCTATCGTGGGCGTTCTCTTCTACAGCCTCCTGCCGGCGGCAACGGGCGTACCTACCTCGCCGGACTGGGCGCTCGGTTTTCTCTTCGGTATCGGCGGCTTTGCAGGTATGTATATCGGCGCCCGCCTCCAGAAATATGTCCCCCAAAAGTTCATCAAGGTTTCCCTCGGACTGATGATCATTTCCCTCGCCGCACGGTATATCCAGCAGTATTTCATCTTCTAGCGTATATTCGACCGGCCTTACAGGAATCGAACGAAGATAAGGCGTGATGCGGGCAGGGCAGGTCCCGGGGAGAATCGATGCAGAGGTCCTTGAACAGTGGCGGTCGGGCGAGGAACTGTGGCAGGGCGATAACTGCAGGTGGCATACCGGTGATCTTTATAACGGCGCCGGCATGGAAATATGATGT
>MHDY01000040.1 GCA_001803705.1 Nitrospirae bacterium GWC2_56_14
CCCCGCAGGTAGGTGCTGAGCGGGAACGGCTCCTGCTCCTCTCCTGCTCCGGCGATCACCTGCAGGACCAGCGGCCGGCTCGTTTCCTGCAGCCTGTTCACCGCGACGTCCGCAAGCGTGCGCTGGTTGTTCATTGCCCCGAAGCTGCCGCGCCCCTGCCGCATGACAAAGCCGTCCTCGACCGTGTGCACATAGACCCCCGCATCCCTGATGTCCAGCCCTGAGCAGGCTATCTCGATCAAATAATCGATCAGTTCATGCCCTTCATGCTTCGCGTTCAGCGTTACGATCGCCTCCCGGGTCAGCGACTCATAATTGTAACGGTCGCCGATGATGAGACTGTTGACAAGGGACTGCAGCTTCGTGCTGACCGGCGTTCCGAACAGGAAAAAACCGAGGAGCGCAAGCGATACTACGACCGACAGCATTGTTCCGAACGCGGGTTCGATGGCGGTCAGGATTGCAGCCTGGATCCCCGCGCAGACCAGGACCAGGACCAGGATGCTCAGCGTCCTCGAAAAAATGATCCGCATCTCGAAGAGGCTGTGACGGACGATGGCATAAAACGTCAGGACCACCCAGGGCAGGCTGAAATAGGACCCCAGCCCCGGCTCGACGCCGAAACCGCCGATGGCGGGCATAATGCCCGCGATCATCACTCCGGCAACAGCGAAGATCACCACCCCGTAAAAAAAATGATCGAGCTGGAACCTCTTGATCCCGGTCATATGGCGCCTGATGCGCAGTATCTCGACGATCAGCCAGAGGAGCATGAGCGCGCCGCCCATGCGCGCGGGAATTTCAAGGGGGCCCGGATGGTTCATATACGGTATGAGGGAATAGCGGGGCGTGACGATCAGATCGGTGAAAAGGCAAAGAGAGAGAACAACGGTCCAATAAGGATACAAAACGTACCCCAGCAAGCGGGCGGCACGGTTTGTTTCGATCCTGAGATAATAGAGGAATTGCAGCCCGGCGGGAACGGCCAACCACCCGATCCAGTTCAATCGGGCGAATAATACAAAATCATGCCCCTGGGAGGCCATGAGATACATGACCGCCGTATTGAGCGAGTAGGCAGCCGAAAAAAATGTCATGGCTGCCACGGACCGGTGCACGGGACTGCTTCGCCGGTTCTGGGTCAGCAGGAGAAATCCCAGAAGAAGCTCCATCGCGGCGATCGGCAACAACGGATACGCAATGAGTTCAAAACTGTTCATGAAACATGCCCTCGTTCGCCCGCAAGCAGTTGGTCCCGTACCGGCGCACAGGAAAGACCGGGCCTCAGCACGGCATACTATACCACATATGGGCAGCTGCGTGCCACGGTATCAATTCGTATCAGCATGCACGGAATCAATGCCTTTCGCCGGCATGCCTTTGATCACGGCCGGCCCGGCCATCATTCCTTCGGTATCGTCCCTTCACCGATGCGCTCCCACGCCGCAGAGGTGATCTTCCACGCACCCGATTCTTTCTGCAGGACCACGGTAAAGGCATAGACGCCCAGCGCCTCGGGCAGCACGGCGCCTTCTCCTGCGCCTGTCAGAACGGTCTGGAACGATGCCCGGGCAGCACTGTTCTCGATCGAGCACTCCATATCCGGCACATAGACATTCACCCGCCGGTGCTTCATAAAATAGAAAAAGAGCAGTCCCTTTATTCCATCGTAGTTGTTGCCCTGCGGGTCTTGATAGGTTTTAGACAGATGCCCCAGCACGGTCCGGGTGTCCTTTTCTCCCGCGGCCTTCTGCACCTCGGCGATGATGTTCTTTATTTTGTCTTCTTCCGTATCTTTGCGGCAGCCCGTCAGGCACAAAAGTGCAAGGATCATAACCATGACCAGGGCCTGCAGCAGGAACGTTCTCTTCATCATAATATACCTCCTCGCGGTAGGGGAGAACCGGGGCGCCCATCGCGTTCACGGCAAGGCAAACCGGTCCCAGTGCAATTCCTCCAGCACCGCGCCAAAGGCGTGGTCCAGCGGAGCCCGGATATGCAGCAGCGCGCCGGTCGCGGGATGGAGGAACTGGACCTTGCAGGCATGCAGCAGTAATCGATGGCAGTCGAACTGCCTGCGGAAAAAGTCGTTCTGCTTGCCGTCTCCATAGGTTGTGTCTCCAAGGATAGGATGAAAAATGTGCTTCAGGTGGCGCCGGATCTGGTGACTGCGGCCCGTTGCGGGGAACACGGCAATGAGGGAATAGCGTGCCGTGGAATACCGGCCTACGGGATGAGGCAGTTCAATGGACGCCAATCGCCGGTAATCAGTGACCGATGGTTTTGCCGGCTTGTCCTTATTCGCCCGCTGATCGGTCATCTTATCCACAATGTCCTTCAAAGGATAATCGATGCGCTCCGCCTCTTTGGTGACCCCCCGCACGATGGAAAGATATTCCTTGGAGATCGTTCCCCCGGTAAAGGACAGGGTCATACGACGGGCAATTTCCTGGTCCAGCGCGAACAGCAGCACACCCGACGTGGATTTGTCGAGCCGATGGACAGGATAGACCCACCGACCCAGCTGGTCCCGGACGATCTTCATGGCGTTTTCCTGCTCGTGGCGGTCGATGCTGCTTCGATGGACCAGCAGGCCCGCCGGTTTATTCACCGCGATCAGCTGTTCGTCCTGATACAGGACTGGCAATGTATTCATCGGTAAATTTCCCTCAGCTCAGCCATCTTCCTCGGAGAGGAGAGAAAGCACGTTTTATAGCCCCTCCCTCGATGGGAGGGGTTGGGGAGGGTGATGGCCGGGCAACCGGATAAACATCAATTTTTCCCCTTTTTATGAACACAGTTCATGGCGATTCATCAGGATTTCGTCTCACGCCGCCCTTGTGAAAGAGCACGACATCGCTGTCTGCATACACCGCCTCCGCCCGCCACTGAAGGGCCAGCCAGGCAAAGGTCGTTCGGGAGAAAAAACAGACATGCGTAAGGTCGTTCTTATAATACCAGCGCGGAAACGCTTCCTGATCAACAGCGGGATTTGTCATGATGGCCAGCCACCCGCCCTGCTTCACACAGGACCACAACCGCTCCAGTTCCTTTTTCGGATCGTGCAGATGCTCCACGACCTCGGTGGCGGTTATGAAGTCGTACTGCCGCTCCAGCGCCGCAGGGACCGGTTCGTAAAAATGGTCGAAGAGCGTCATGCGATGCCCGGCTTCCTCGAACATCCCGGAAAGCGTCGGCTCGGGACCGGAGCCGAAATCCAGCCCATGGCTGCACGGCGCCAGTTTTTTCTGCAGAGGAATGAACAGGCGGCTTAAGAAGCTGCGGTAGTTCTGGTCCTGCGGCGAGTTCTGGTGCAGGTCATACCTTTTTCGTTCATCCTCCGCGGACAGGAACTGCCGGGAAGGGACAAACACCAGATCGCAGGTCCGACACTGGTAATACTCCCGGCGTTTGTCCCGTGCATATTCGCGTACTTTTTCGCTCCAACATAAAGGACAGGCGGTGATGTCGATAGGTAAGCTCATTTCGTTGCGATTTGGGAACGAGGCAAGGTGCATTCCGTACTGTCCGTACGCAGCCTGCCCGAGGGGCCTCTACACGCCGAACTGTGCAGTATGCTTCTTTTCGAGCATACGGGTCACGAACGTGAGCGCAGAAGCAACAACAAGCAGTGCTGCCGCCGCCAGATAGGCGTCATTATAACTGCCAATGCCCGTGGTCTCCTTCGCCGCTTCGAACATCCTTCCGGCTGCCAGCGGAAAGACGAACCCGCCGACGCCCCAGGCGGTGAACACCAGTCCGTAGTTGATGCCGAAGTTCTTGAGACCGAAATTGTCCTTGACTGCCGAGGGGAAGACCGAAAGACAAGCCCCGTAGTTGAATCCCAGGAGCATGGAGACGATGACGAAGGCGGTCATGTCGGCGAGGCCCGTCCGAAGCACCATCATCAGGACCGCCTGGAACAGGAAAATGATGAACATCGTCCAGAGGCGCCCGATGCGGTCGGAAAGCATCCCGGCAATGATGCGGCCGGCCGCGTTCCCGATCGCGAGCAGCGCCACGAGAATGAACCCGGCCTCGATCTTCCCGAGTTTTGCAATGGTCGTGATATTGCCGATTATCATGAGACCCGCGCCTGAAGCAAAGGCGAACATGGACCACAGGAGATAAAAGAGCGGCGTGCGCAGGATCTCACCGGGCCCCAGGTTGACCGCGGGAGCTGCCGCGGCCCGGGCAGCGCCGGCGTCCGCGTCAGGCGGCCGATAGCCCGGGGGCGGGGCAGCCAGAAACTGGGCGAGCACCGTCACGACGATCAGGAAACCGATCCCGAAGAAGAGCATCGTTCTGTGGATATTGCGTTCCTTGAGAGCAAGGAGCTGGGCGGCAGCGCCCTTGCGCGCTACGTCCTTGAGCGCAGCATCATCCGCGATGTGGGTGATTTCCACGCCCCCGATCCCGCCGAACTCGGCCTGGGAGATGGTCAGCACTTGCCGGGCCTTTGCATAGTCGGCATCGGCCAGTGCCTTGGCCCGGGCCAGTTCCTCCACCGCGGGAAGCGGCTTGCCCGAGAGGCTGAACCCCGTGAGGTGGTTCGCCACCGGAGAGATGTACACCGAGGCAAGGCCGAAGCCGGCGACCACGAGACCGGCGATGAGCCCTGTCTTTCGCGCGGAGAACCACTTCACCGCGGGAGGGGTGGCCGACGCATACCCCAGTCCGATGCCGGCGCCGGCGAAGATGCCGAAGCCGATCACGAACCACGTTACGGTAACGGCGAACGACGCGATGATGCAGCCTATCCCGGTGAGAATGCCGCCGGCGGTGGCGACCCAGCGCGGACCGATCCGGTCCTGCAGACGACCCGCCGGGACCATGACGACTGCAAAAACTATGCATGCAATCGAATAAGGAAGCGCCTTGTCGGAGTCGGACCACCCCCACTCCGCCGGGATCGCTTTTTTGATGACGCTCCAGGTATAGAGCACCCCGAGCGCAAGGTTAATACCCATGCCTGCGCACGTCACGAGCCATCCCTTATTCATTACGCTGCTCTCCCTGAACGATATCCCTTATGCGGTATTTCCTTGAGCGGCGGTGCGCCATAGGGTCCGCTTACTCATGATTATCCGCGTCCTCCACGACCATGGGCTGGACCTGGAGCCGTTTATAATAAAAATTCTGTCCATAGAGAACGCTCACGGGGTTGTGCCCCGTCACCCGGTCCTTCACCACCAGCGTCGATACGGGGGCGTCGGAATATTTGGTAAAGAGCATGTCGTGGCCGATACAGAGACCGACGATCAGGTTCATGTCAGTGCCGGCCATATTCAGCAGTTTTGCCTGTGCGACAGGATTGCACGCAGGTTCAAAGGTTGCAGGCCGCACCTTGTCCTCTTCCCTCAGTCCGAGCTCCAGTTTGTCGATGCTGCCGGTCTTGCAGCAGACGCTGACCGGCGTGAACCCCTGTGCCTTCAGAATGGCCGTCAGCCGGTTCGTCTCATCAAGAAGCCCGATGCAGGTGGCGATGCCGATCTTCTGATACCCCATGAGCTTTGCGAACGCCAGCGTATCTTCAACGCGGGTCCAACGGGCGTTCACTGCGCTGCTGCCGGGGACCGGCTGGTAGCAAAGACCTTCAACTTTTGCGGCGACTTTGGCCATCTTCGCATCCACACTGCCGCTCCGGTAAAGTTCGAAAGCTTCCCTGATCACGCCGTGATGGTCCTGCGTCGGGCAGTATGCCGGCTTGGCCGGCTTTTTCAACGGGTCCGCGCTCCAGCAGTTCGTTGCCCCCGACCTCTGTTGTACCGCGCCGCAGAGTCCGCAGGAAAACTCGTTCTTTTTTGTCACCCTTTTTCTCCCCCTGTCAACACCATACCGCCCGGCCGAGACCTGGTGAGCTGCAACACCTCGGGGAAAAGTTCCCGCGAGACTCCCGCAAAGACGCGGCGTTCCGTCCCGAGATGCGCAAGCCGATCATGACGTGACGATAGCAGATAGAATTGATTATTTCAAGAAGAAAGACCTGATCAAACTAATGCGTGCGCAGATCAGTGCCCACGGGGACGGTGAAAGCCCGTGAACTGCGCAGTCACGACAGAAAGCCCCCCTGGTCATGATGTATGCAACAATCTGTACTGCTCACGTTTTGGCACGTTTTTTTAGTTTTAAAAAATAATTTTATGGTATAATTACGTATATGCGCAATTGACCTGCGCTTCCCATAGGTGGCCGATGTCCAGACAGTTAAGCGTAAGAAGTGAAACCAATGCTGCGACCCCTCCGATGCGAGACTATAAACCGTTTTTTTACAGCAAGTTCACCGAGACCCACCTTTTCTGCGAGGTCGGCAGGATCATCGCCTCGGAATTGGTGCCCTCTGAGCTTGTCCAGAAGATCGTTGTCTCTATCAGCAAGGCCGTCGGCTTTGAGGAAGCCTCCGTCTATGTCGTGAAAAAAGATCTTTCTGGCCTGGTACCGATCTATTTTCATACTCCCCCGCTGCAATGCAAAATAAACGAACCTATCTATCTCGACAACGGTGCGCCGGGAGAGATCGCTGCCACCGGCGAGCCGCTCTTTCTGGATGATTCCTCTCACTATGAGACCTTTCTCCATCACCCTGATGAAGCGCAGAAGCCGGGGAGCTATTTCGGCATACCGCTCATGAACGAGAACCGTATCGTGGGCATCATGGGCTTCAGCCACAGCAAACCGTCGTCATTCAGCGTGGAGGACTTCGACCTGCTGCGCACTCTGTCCCACACGATCTCGGCAGGCATTGAAAAGGCGGAGCTCTTCAAGAGAACGCTCGACATCGCGCGGTGTGACGAATTGACCGGTATGCTCAACTACCGGGTGCTGCTGGAGAAGCTCGAGGAGGAGTTCGGCCGGCAGGTGCGCACCGCCAGGGACTTCTCGTTTATCATGATCGATATCGATGACTTCAAACGCGTCAACGACCGCTACGGCCACCTGGAAGGCAGCAGGGTGATAGCGCAGATGGGGGCGCTTCTTCGCGAGCAGTTCAGAACAGGGAGTACGGACAGTTGTTTCCGGTACGGCGGGGAAGAATTCTCGATCGTGCTTGGTGAGACCGGCATGGATATGGCGATGAAGCTCGCCGAGCGGGTAAGGAAAGCAGTGGAGGACTATCCTTTTACTTTCAAATCGCTGCATCCCTTTGAGGTCCTGACCGTAAGCCTCGGCGTTGCGACCAAGCAGAAGGGTGACAGCAAGACCATTCCCGGGCTGATCCAGGAATCGGACGTTGCGCTTTACCGGTCCAAGGCGCTCGGCAAGAACCGGGTCACGGGTTACAGCGCTGATCTGACCATGCCCGGCGCGAAGCTGGACGCGGAGCACCGCAAGCAGTAGTGAGCAACAGTAATGGATCTTTCGTATAATAATTGATGCTCTCGCAAGAAGTCTCCTCTGCCGTCATTGCGAGGAGCGGAGCGACGCGGCAATCTCGTTTTTTCAGGCGGTTACAAACTGCGAGATTGCTTCGCTTTGCTCGCAAAGACGGCTTAAAGGACTTTTTACGAATACATCAATAATTGAAGAAGCTGAGGTAGCTTCAGAAACTTGAAGAAAACCCCTTTTTATCCAACTTCCCCCTTTCCCCTCCCAAGGTTCTTGGTCCCCGGTAAACCACTCATCCCTGCGCCGGACCAGGCGCTCTCTCCTTCCTTGCTGATAAACCCTTGAGAGCAAAGATAATATGTTTGACAAAGCGCATAACAGACGGTAAAATCCCTCAGACTTTTACTCAGAAGTGTCTTTTTTTGACCATACGGATAGGGCCCTGCGGCCGCTCCCTCCACACCGGATCAGGCGCTATCCCGATACTCCATACACCATGCATTCAGTTCACAACGAGACAGGCCGCTTCGAAAGACCGGCGCCGTCCCCGGTTCGTCATTCGAACGGCCTGCGAAATGATCTCCATACAGAAAGAAGGGACCCATGACTAAACCCGCAATACTCGTTTTCGCCTACCACGATATGGGCTATGAATGCCTGCAGGCCCTGATCCAGAATGATGAGTACATTATGGCCGTCATTACCCATAAGGACGATCCCGGCGAAGAGATCTGGTTCAAAGCGGTGGCGAAACTGGCGGCCAAATACGACATCCCGGTCCATGCGCCCGAGTCGGTCAACTCGCCCGACTGGATCGCCAAGATCCGGTCCTGGGCTCCCGACCTCATCCTTTCCTTCTCCTACCGGAACATGATCGCCGAGGAGACCCTCGGCGTGCCCCGTCTCGGGGCGTTCAACATGCACGGCTCGCTCCTCCCGAAATACCGCGGCCACGACCCCATCAACCGGGCCATCCTGAATGGCGAGAAGCAGACCGGCGTGACCCTGCATCATATGGTAAAGCTGGCCGCCGCCGGTGATATCGTGGACCAGGAAGCGGTGCCCATCGGAAAGGAAGATACGGCGCAGGAGGTCTTCGGCAAATGCGCCAAGGCCGCGCGCCTCGTGCTCGAACGCCGGCTCGACGCATTGACCGCGGGCACTGCCCCGCGGCGCATCCAGGACGAATCGCAAGCGACTTCTTTCGGACGTCTGCGCCCAGAGGACGAACGCATCGACTGGACAGCAAGCGCCGACAGCATCTGCAATCTGGTCCGTGCGCTCACCCAGCCCTTCCCCGGTGCATTCACCGAAGCGGACGGCAGGAAGATGCTTATCTGGTGGGCCACGCCAAAAGGCCCCGCCAAAGGGACCCCGGGAGAAGTGCTGTCGCTTGACCCGCTGCTCGTGGCAACGGGCAATGGCAGCCTTGAAATAATCAACATGGAATGGGAAGAGACCGGCGAAGGCGATGCCTCTGCCGAAGAACCGGAGTTGAAGGTCGGGCAGGTGCTGGGAAAGTGAACATCAGAATGATCAGGACCAGCAATCCCAAAGGAGAAATTCCCTCATGATACCTACCGTCGAATGGAAAGACGGCATTGTCCGCATGCTTGACCAGACAAAGCTGCCGATCGAGATCGTGTATAACGAATGCAAGGACTATCAAACCGTTGCGCGCGGCATCAAGGAGCTGTGGGTCCGCGGAGCGCCGGCCATCGGCGTTTCAGCGGCCATGGGACTTGCGCTCGGAGCACGCCAGATCAAGGCGGACACCTTCGAGACCTTCTGGCCCCAATTCGAAGAGATCTGCTCCCATATGGCTGCTACCCGGCCTACGGCGGTCAACCTCTTCTGGGCCATCGACAGCATCAAGCGGTTCGTGCAGCAAAACAAGGATAAATCCCTCGATACGCTCCGAGAAATGCTCGTTGTTGAATCGCAGCGCATGCACGATGAAGATATCGCAACGAACAGGAAGATGGGGGCCTTCGGCGCTGCCTTTGTGGCCGACGGCGACAATCTCATCACGCACTGCAATGCCGGCTCGATCGCGACCGCCGGCTACGGCACTGCCGAAGGCGTCATGCGCGCCGCCGTGGAAGCGGGGAAGAAGATCCACGTCTATGTGGATGAGACCCGCCCGGTCCTGCAGGGAGCTCGCCTCACCGCCTGGGAACTTATGGAAGAGAAGATCCCCTGCACGCTCATAACCGACAACATGGCGGGCTATTTCATGTTCCGCGACATGGTCGATCTGGCCATTGTCGGCGCCGACCGCATTGCTAAAAACGGAGATGTGGCGAACAAGATCGGGACCTACGGCCTGGCCGTGCTCTGCAAGGAGCATGGCATCCCCTTCTATGTGGCGGCGCCGTTCTCGACGATCGACTTCAACACGGAATCAGGCGCTGATATCCCCATCGAGGAGCGCGATCCCCGCGAAGTGACCCACGTGTTCGGCAAGGTCCAGATCGCGCCGGACAAGGTCAAGGTGGCCAATCCGGCCTTTGACGTGACGCCTGCGCGCTACATCACCGCCATCATTACTGAAAAAGGCGCTTTCCATCCCCGGGACCTGCATAAACTGGCCGATCCTGCCGTTGATACCGAGAAGCTCCGCATAAAATAGTGCTTGTCTGATAGTGCATGAACCGCAGGTCCTGTGCGGGGAGATGTCTGTACCATCGAGAGCAACCGGGAGGCGCCATGAAACAGACCGTTCTCCACCAGAAAGAACTGCAGTTGAGCGCGAAGATGACCGATTTTCAGGGCTGGCAGGTTCCGCTCCAGTATTCCACGGTCCTTGACGAATACCATGCCGTGCGCACCGCCGCCGGCCTCTTCGATGTAAGCTTCCTCGGCCGCATTGCGATCAAAGGCGCCGATGCCGGCGCTTTCCTGCAGCGTGTTTTTACCCGGAACATGGAAAATCTGTCCGCGGGTTCGGCTGCCTACGGCCTTCTTTGCAATACCAGCGGCCGCATCCTGGACAATGCCCTGCTGCTCCACCTGCCGGGTGATGACGGGTTCCTCCTCTGCACCAACGCAGCGAACACGGAAAAGATCCTGTCGTGGCTCACGACGAACGCGGGCGCGAACGTGGAGATCGCCGACCAGACCCGTTCCCTGGCGCAGGTCGCGCTCCAGGGCCCCAAATCGCTCGTGGTCCTTGAGAAGCTCATCGGCGGCCATGTAAAAGCGCTGAAACTGCGGGGTGTCCGGGAGCGCAAGCTCGTTGGAATACCGGCGATCGTTTCCCGTACCGGTTATACCGGCGAGCACGGCTATGAGCTCTTCGTTCCGGTGCCGCACGCAGAACAGCTCTGGGACGCCATCCTGGAAACAGGCAGGGAGAACGGACTGCTCCCCTGCGGACAGGGCAGCAGGGACATGCTTCGCCTGGAAATGGGATACGCGCTGTACGGGAACGAGATCGACGAGACGCGTACGCCCATCGAGTCCGGCCTCGACCGCTTCGTGAACTTTAAAAAGGATTTTATCGGCAAAGAAGCGCTCCTCAAGCTGAAACCCGAAGACATCAAGCAGAAACTTACGGGGTTCATGCTGCTCGATAAGGGGATTCCGGTCAAAGGAGGCAGCATCTTTTCCGAAAGTCGCGAGATCGGGGTCGTAACGAGCGGCAATCATTCTCCCTTTCTCCGGAACGGCATCGGCCTCGGCTATGTCACCAGCCGCTACGCGCAGCCCGGCCAGGAGATCGAGATCGAAGTAAAGGACCGCGAGATCGCGGCAAAGACCATGGCACTGCCGTTCTATCGAAAGAAATAGACGTTCATCGATCATCACGCAAAAAAGGCCCCGTCTGCATTGCAGGCGGGGCCTTTTTTATTGTATTGCATATCTTCGCTTTTTCCCGAAGGCCTCAAACCCGAGCGCCGCACAACTAATTAGTTTATTCCCCAGCATTTTTTATACTACGGTCATCATAACATTTATGGTTGACATTATATTTTCAGCATGCAATAATCCGCTCCGTTTGTCTCTGTTCGCGGCAATCGACGGTTTTATTATTTCTAAATTCTGGATCTCAGGAGGAGCAATGAAACGGAACAAAGTTATTCATTTTATCGTATTGTTTTTAGCACAGGTGATCGTATTGACCTATGCAGCCACAGCAGGGGCTGCCCAGCCGACGCTCAACTCCGGCGATTGCGTTAAGTGTCATCCCGCGCAACCCGCGCAGATAAATGACAAAGGCGCACGCCACAAGACCATTACCTGTCAGGACTGCCACGCCAGCCACCGTCCGGTATCGAAGAACAATATCCCTGTCTGCAATCAGTGCCATAAGGACAAACCCCACTTCCAGACCCCGGGCTGCCTGACCTGCCATACCAATCCCCACACGCCGCTGGTGATCTCCTTTGGCAAGAACCTGACAGAGCCCTGCCTTACCTGCCACACTCCGCAGATAAAACAGCTGCGGGAGAATAAAAGCAAGCACACCGCTCTTTACTGCTCGACCTGTCACGCTGAAGTTCACCGCAGGATACCGGCATGCACGCAGTGCCACAAACCCCATTCCGCCGAGGTAACGGCTGCTGACTGCTTGAAGTGCCATAAGCCGCATATGCCCAAAGACGTTACCTATGCGGCTGATACGGACAATAAACTGTGCGCTGCCTGTCACAAAAATCCCTACAACCTCCTGAAGGCGTCGAAGGCGCTGCACAGCACCTTCACCTGCGCGTTCTGCCATCAGGACAAGCACAAGACCGTGCCGAAATGCAAGGATTGTCATGGGGAGAAGCATCCGCAGGGCATTATGGCCAA
>MHDY01000041.1:0-493 GCA_001803705.1 Nitrospirae bacterium GWC2_56_14
CGGTGAATACGTTCCCGGGCCTTGTACACACCGCCCGTCACACCATGGGAGTCGATTGGTCCCGAAGTGCGTGAGCTAACCTGCAAGGGAGGTAGCGTCCTACGGACTGGTCGGTGACTGGGGTGAAGTCGTAACAAGGTAGCCGTAGGAGAACCTGCGGCTGGATCACCTCCTTTAAAAGGAGACTCGAAGCAAATGGCTTCAAGTTGCCTAGGTCAATACCCACAGTGTCTACTATAGGTCCTTAAAGGGTGCTCAAAAGCAGTCAGATCGTCGGACCCGCAGAAAGCCCTGCGGAGGCGTAGCAGCGCTACGCCGCACAAGGCGGCTTTCGAGGACGGCGGCGAGATGCCTGTTTTTCAGCAACCTGTTGAATTTGAATGGAGTAGGGTAGGCGATCCGGGTATTGGACGTCCCGGTTCAAGCCCGTAGGCGGCAACGCCGAGAGGTGATGACGAGAGCGCATGCTCATAAAGTCGTTGACCCCATACTC
>MHDY01000041.1:541-2758 GCA_001803705.1 Nitrospirae bacterium GWC2_56_14
ACTCCCAAGTAAAGCCCTGTCGGATTTTTTCGATGGGGCTTTTGTTTAGGTGGCTCAGATTTATGCTGTGACGCTCCTGAAGGCGCTGCACATTGTGCGATATACTTTTGTGTGAAAGGTAACCATCGTGCACAACCCGGAACAACTCACCATTCTCATAACTGGCGCTACAGACGGTTTGGGGCAAAGGGTTGCCACCGACCTTGCTGGCAAGGGCGCAACACTGCTGCTCCACGGGCGGGATCCGGATAAAGGCCGGCGGGTGCTGGCGAAGATCCGTGAGGTCACCGGGAACCACCGGCTTTATTATTTCAATGCCGACCTGGCCTCACTTGCCGAGGTTGATCGTCTGGCCGCCGCTGTTGGCAACAGCCAGACGCGACTCGATGTGGTGGTCAACAACGCAGGTCTTGGCGCGGGTCCCGACACGCAAAGGCGAGAAACCAGCGCTGATGGCTTCGAACTGAGGTTCGCCGTCAATTATCTTGCGCATTTCCTGCTTACCCGCAGGCTCCTGCCGTTGCTTCGCCTTACTGCGGTGCAAGCCTGCGAGGCGCGCGTCGTCAATGTGGCATCGGCCGCGCAACGGGCCATCGACTTCGATGATGTCATGCTCGAAAAGCACTACGACGGCATGCGTGCATACAGTCAGAGCAAACTGGCTCTGGTGATGTTTGCCTTCGATCTCGCGGAAGAACTGGCGGGAACCGGCGTGACCGTCAATGCCCTGCATCCGGCGTCCCTGATGGATACCAAAATGGTCCGCGAATGGTTCGGCGCACCGCGAACGTCGGTGGAAGAGGGTGCCAACCATGTGGAGCGCCTGGTTGTTTCTGATGAGTTCGATGGGGTGACCGGAACCTACTTCGTTCAGGACCAGCCGTCCCGGGCAGTAGAACAGGCCTATGATGAAAAAGCCCGACAGCGGCTGCGGGAACTGAGCCTCAGATGGACTGAGAAGAAAAAGCAGGAGAGACCATGAAACCGTGGAACGTGCTCGTTACATCCCTTTTGGGGCAAGAGAAGGATGTGTATGGGGAACTCAGCCGAACCGGTGATTTCAGGCAAACAGACTTCAGGGACGTCTTCATTGGCTGGACCGACGATATTGAGGCCTTTCTCAGTTCCGTCCTCGCGAATACCTTTCTGAAGGAAAGGATCGGAAAAGCGGTGCCGATCGAACGAATCTTTTCGTTCCATGTGGAGGATTTTGAGGAGAAACTGGAGGAAGCCGTCCAATTCTACCTGCCACGGCTTGCCGGCAGTCGCGTCCATGTGAGGATGGAGCGCCGGGGATTCAAAGGGAGGCTCAATTCTCTTGAGATGGAACAGAAGATGGACCGTCTTATCAAGGAACGCCTGATCGAGGCAGGGAAGGGTTGTGAGATCGACTTCAAGGATCCCGACCATATCCTGGCGGTCGAGACCGTGGCTGACTGGTGCGGCGTTAGCGTTATCACGCGTGAGATAAAGGAGAGGTATCCGTTCATCAAGGTCAGGTAACTCCAATGGGCCACAGCTCCTCCCATATCATAAGCCAATGGCTGTTTCTCAGGCTTCTCGGAAGTGTCTATTTCATCGCCTTCGGCTCGTTATTCATTCAACTCCGAGGACTCTACGGTTCCAGCGGTATGCTCCCTATTGCCGAATATACCGCTGCGGTGAAGAAGGAGCTAGGCGGCAGGGCCTTTCAGTATTTCCCCTCCATCTTCCTTTATAAAAGCAGCGACGCTTTCCTGACCGGCTGCGCTGCCACGGGCATTGTGCTAGCCGTCCTGCTCGTTATGGGACTTTTTCCCGTCCCGAGCCTCATCCTTCTTTGGTTCCTCTACCTCTCCTTCGTCTTGGTGGGGCAGGAATTTCTCTCGTACCAATGGGACGCGTTGCTCCTGGAAACCGGTTTCATGAGCATATTTTTTGCAATGACTGCGGTACCATCTCTGCTTGAAATGTTTACCTACTGGGTTTTTCTTTTCCGGTTCATGTTCTCCTCGGGCTGGGTCAAGCTCGCGAGCGGCGACATTAATTGGCGAAACCTGCGCGCACTTGTCTATCATTATGAAACCCAGCCGCTTCCCAATCGTGTCGCCTGGTACCTGCACAAACTGCCCGAACCGGTGCAAAGGGCCTCGACGTTTCTTACCCTCTCCCTCGAATTGGCCGTACCGTTTCTGGCGTTGGGGCCAGCCTCCGGACGGCTCGCCTGTTTTTTCCTCC
>MHDY01000041.1:2788-4651 GCA_001803705.1 Nitrospirae bacterium GWC2_56_14
CCGGCAACTATGGTTTTTTTAATATCCTTACAGCCGTTCTCTGTATCCCTCTTCTTGACGATAAATACCTGAACGTCTTGTCGGATTATGTCCCCGTCCCCGCAGGCCAGGGCAATTTCATGCCTTTTATTGTCAGCGTCGCCTTTGTGGTGTTTCTCGTGCTGAACGTCATGCAATTGGTGCTGCTCATGTACCGTCCGCGATGGCTGCTTGAAATCGTCGATTTGTTTCAACCAATCGGGATTTCGAGCAACTATGGTCTCTTTGCCGTGATGACGACCGAGCGGTTTGAGTTCGTTATCGAGGGGAGCAACGATCTGAAGGAATGGAAGCCTTATGAATTCAGATGGAAGCCGGGGGACCCTGCAAAGCCCCCCAGACAAGTGGCTCCCCATCAGCCGCGCCTCGATTGGCAGATGTGGTTCGCCGCCTTGAATCCAGCGTATATCGAGCCATGGCTGCAAAGACTTGTACGACGACTGCTTGAGGGGTCGCCTTCCGTTTTATCCCTTTTCAAAACTATTCCTTTCAGGGAGTCCCCTCCGACATATCTCCGCCTCCTTGTCTTTCGCTACACTTTCTCGGAAGTCGGAACTCTGAAACAGAAGGGGATGTGGTGGAAGCGCACGCTCCTCGGGGCATCCTCTGTCATGACTCTCCAAAATGAAAACGGACCGTAGCTGAAAGGATGATCGAGTTTGTCACGTGCCATCAACCAGCCGGCAACGTTATCATAGGAAGTGATTCGACGCAGTGCTCCAGCCCGGACGAGGTACGCCCTGCTGTCTTCCACGTGACAAATGAATGTCCCAGATGGAGTGGGCCGCTTGGGCGGTCACCGGTAAGGATTGTATGACGGTCACTATCAGTGCTGTCGGTTTTAAGGCTGTTCATATCCTAATCCACGTCTGAAAATTTAGCTAAAGTTCCTTTCCGCGCGCCGTAACGGAAGATCGTTACCCCCTTGCACCCTTTTTCATAAGCGAGAAGGAAGGCTCTCGCCACGTCTTCCTTCTTTGCGCGATGAGGCAAGTTAATGGTTTTGGAGACTGCATTATCGGTATATTGCTGAAAGGCAGCTTGCATTTCTATATGATCTTCCAGAGAAATTTCGAGGGCTGTGGGAAACAAGCGTCTTATACCAGATGGAATTCCGGGAATTCTTCTTGCCCACCCTTTCCTGGCGACCTCGTGAAGCAACTCATCCGAGAAAAAGCCTCGTTCCTTCGCGAGCTGAACGAACAGAGGGTTGATCTCGGTAAGCTCCGTGTCCAGAACAAACCGCTTGTATGCAAGGGCAAAATAAGGCTCTATTCCGCTTGAGCAGTCAGCTATGGTTGAAATGGTCCCGGTCGGAGCAATGGTGGTTGTCGTGGCATTACGCAGAGGCAGCGCATTGGGCATGTCGTAGATTGAACCGACGAAATTGGGAAACGGTCCGCGACTTGCGGCCAGTTCCCGCGATGCGGTTTTCGATTTTTCCTGAATGAACTTCATGAGCTCCCGGGCCAGGGCAAACGCATCACGGTGATTATAGGGGATGCCCAACAGCACCAGCAGGTCGGCCCATCCCATGATTCCCAGGCCGATCTTCCGGTTCCCCCGGTGCATCAGTTCGATGGCCGGTGTCGGATAGCTGTTTACTTCTATCGTGTCATCCAGAAAACGCACCGCTGTTTTTACGTCTGTTTCCAAAACGCTGTAATCGATACTTCCGTTCCTGAAATACTTCGACACATTGAGCGATCCGAGAACGCACGCTTCATAAGGAAGGAGTGGCTGCTCGCCACACGGATTTGTGCTTTCGAAGTTTCCGATTTTGGGGGTCGGATTGGCGCGATTGATCCGATCGATGAAGATGAT
>MHDY01000041.1:4681-9334 GCA_001803705.1 Nitrospirae bacterium GWC2_56_14
TGCCATTTCTGCAAAAACGGTCCTGGCTGAAAGCACCCCAACAACCTGCCCATTTCGAGGATTGATGACCTCGTAGTTAGCGTCACACTCCAACGCCTCCATGAAAGCATCGGTCACGGAAACGGAGATGTTGAAGTTAATCAGCTCCATCGCGTCCCGCTTAATTTTGATAAACGACAGGATATCAGGGTGGTCGACGCGAAGGATTCCCATGTTCGCCCCGCGCCGGGCACCTCCCTGTTTGATGACATCAGTGGCGGTGTTGAATATCTTCATGAACGATACGGGCCCGCTGGCTATACCACCCGTAGAACGGACAACGTCTGACGATGGTCGCAGATGGGAAAAGGAAAAACCGGTTCCTCCACCGGTCTGAAGAATAAGGGCAGCGTCTTTGAGGGTGGAGAATATCCCCTGAATGGAATCTTCAACCGGCAGGACGAAACAGGCGGCCAATTGCCCCTCTTTCTTTCCGGCATTCATGATCGTTGGCGAATTTGGAAGAAATCTTAGGGAGGCGATGATTTCATGAAATCGCTCTTCCCACAGGCGGGCATCATCTTGAAACGAGGCTTCAGCCTGGGAAACCGTTCGTGCAATCCTTCGGAACATCTCCTCCGGTGATTCGGTTACCTGCCCCTTTTCGTCCTTCAGCAGGTACCGGGCGTGAAGTATCTTCTTTGCATTTTCGGTCAGTTCCATCCATCAATTATAGCTCATATGCACAGGCCTATTGGAGGAGGCCAAGCTGGAGGGGGACCTGTTGGTTAACGTCCTGAAATATAACTATAAATGAGCATGAAAGAGATGCTCCGCCTCAGAAATCTCGTGAGCTGACAATCCGAGTCTCCTGGCACGAGCCTTCCATCTCCCGACAATTTTGTCTACCCGGCTGACAATTTCCTTTGCCTGATCCATTCCGAGACGATAGTACTCCGCCGTTTCCATCACTACAGTTATATCCGGCTGCCGAGTATAGAGATCCAGGGCCAGGGCATGTTCATCCTTCTTGAAGGATGGGTTCATATCAAAGGCCGGGGCAAGCCGCCAGCCTGCGGGTGTCCTTAAGAAGCCGTGATTGCGTAGATGGTCGTCGCGGTTAGCGGTAGCAACGTTGAAGACAACCCTGGTAAAAAGCTCTTCGAGGTCACGGGGGATATGATCAGGCTCGCCCCAGGTGGCGATAAACTCGGCCAATTCCAGATAATTGGCATCTTCGGTATCCTGATGTCCGGTCATGGTCATTGCTGACGCAAAGAAACGCCTGGTGGCACCGACCCGGTCAAACCGTTGCACCATGAACGTGTGATAGCCGGTTCCGATCTGCATGAGACGGGAAGCGGGAACGTTGATCCCGCATTCCTTGGCAAGTTCCTGCAGCAGCATTTCCCAAAGCGCGACATCGTAATCATCGTCGGCTGACGGAAACTTAGCGATCCAGAGACTACCGTCCTCATCAACCAGATTGGCTTTCGGGCGGGCGCCGCCAAGCGATGAACCGGGTGCAACCAGAACCTTCAGCCACTCCCTGATCTTGTCCAGGTCATCCTGCTTCTTCCTAGTCAACTCAAAGGCCACGGCCTGCAGTTCGGCAATCCGGGCAACCGGCGGCGCCGAGCGTGCTTCATCGGCAAGAAAGACTTCTGCGTCCGGGCGGCTGAACCGGAGTGCCCCCATGCGGGTACAGTCCTGGACCCCCAGCAGGAACTCCCATGCTCCAAGATTTTTCGGTGTGCGCCCTTGCTCCCGGGCCTCGACCGCCTCCCTCCGTTTCATCAAGACTTGCCCCCACCGGTCGGGGCAGGAATCCATGAAGACTCCGAAGTTGGCATTGCCCGGATAGAACTCGCCGGCAGTCAAATCCAGTTCCAGATCAAGGGGGAAGGCATGCGCCTTCTTGAGCCAGTCCGGGTCATAGGCAAAACGCACGCTTCCCCTGTCGCCTCGGGACAAAGTGCCGATCCGCTGTAAGGTGCCGAATGACGGATCGTCAAGCCAGACCAAAATATGCTCGCCTTGTGTCTTAGCCATGTGATCCGCCAGTCTGTTGAGTCTTCTTGGGAGCCCGTTTCCTGTGGGGCAGTGCTTCATCCTGGAGACGACGGCCCAATGTATCTTCCTTGGCAATCATACCGAGGTCCTCCACCAGCCCCAAGACACGCAGCACCTGTACGTAAATCCCCATGGCAACTGACGGGTCGCCATTCTCTACCTTGTAGAGGGTGGGACGGGATATGTCCGCCCTGGCACAGACTGTTTCCATGGAAAAACGTCGGCGCAGCCGTGCATCCTTGAGACGCTGCCCCAAGGCTTCGAGTTCTTTTGCCGAAGACGGATAGATTGTAACGGTTCTCTTGTTCATAGTGATAATTATTATTTACATATCAGCACAAAATGTCAATTATAATTATCGTTGCCATGGGTATTCCTTGTTATGTAAGGATGCTGCTCAATACCTCGCTGCAATCGTCACTCGGAACAAGTCCGGTCCCACTTTTCGCAGAAATTGACTCATCCGGTGGCTTGTTGACAGGCATCACGTCAGCATTGGGAGGAATAACCGGCAACTGCTGACCTGCCGTGACTCCATCCATGTCGGCCAACACCTGCTTTCCTCGCTCCGTTGAAAGAAATTGCTTGATCGCCTCGTGGGTGAATGTCGCCTGTTTTCTGCTTTCCCTGGAGATGTTCTCGGATTACCTCTTTGCTGACCGGAATGAACGCCTGATGTGCACAGTCGCTGCACTTGATACGGGGAGTTTTTGCGCTTTCCGCAGAGGGTATAGTTGCCGTCATTGGCACAAGCCGGCATATAACCTTTACGGTCACCTTTCTGACTGACCCAGAGTTTTGGATAAACATCTTCCCGCCCTCTGAAGAGGGCGCGAAACAGGGCACTCTTTTCGTCAGGCGAGAGAGTGGAAGATTCAACAGTAGGAGTTGCTGCTTCTTTTAGAGCTGCAAGCTGGGCATACAGGTGCCGCAACCGGTCGTTGACAGCCTGTCTTTCTTCATCCAATCAAGCCCCTCTTTCGGATGACTTACCTGAATCCTGCTTCCCTCCAGGCATTTACTCCTCCTTCCAGAGCTGACACGTTCGTATAACCCTTCTCTGCAAATTCCGCTGCCCGACCGGCAGACGTATGCTCCTCCGGTCATTTGCAGTAGAAGATGATCTCCTGATCTTTGCCGATGCCGGACAGCCTTTCGTTCAATCCGCCGAGGGTCGTGGCTCCTTCCAGCAACATCTTTCCGCACATATCTTCGCTTTCATAGGCACAGGCGAACAGTGCTTTTCCTCCCTGCACTCTTGCCCTGGCCTCCTGAGGTTTTATCCGCCTGATCTCTGCCATGTGCTCCTCCCCTCTTGAAGATGCCAGTAAATTGCCAGTTTGTTGTACAGGGTAACAGAGAAAGGAGAGGGTGCAAGGTATTCAGTGAGACATACTCTGTCTCACACCCATGGTTTACTGTAAAAAAGGAGGTAGCCATGACATATCTTACCAACGACATGTTTGATCAGGGGGTATATTTCGACCTGCAGACGACCCGGCCGCGACGGAGGACAGGCGGTATGGAACTGCTGTGTAACGGCGTGCTGGGGAACGGAGTGAGCGAAGTGCCGGTGACGGTCAGAAGCTGGCGCGACTGCGTGGACATTGCGTTCGGCAGCGGAGAGTTGTTCAGCTTCGTCGAGGAACGGACCATTCGGCGGATGCTGGGAAAGCTGGTGCAGGAGCTGGCACTGGAGAATGACAGCGAGAACATTCCGGGCGACTTGTTGCTTATGTAGGTTTTACGGTTAAAGGTCAGCAAGCCCCACGGAATTGCTTGGCGTAACAGCGGCGCCGCGTCTGTGAGATGCCTGCTTTTCAACAACCTTCTACCAAAGCGAACCGTGGCACCTGTTGACCGTCTACCATCACCGTCTGCTGAAACATGGCAAGCGGTCGTACCCACAGCGAGTTGTTATCATAGAGGCAGCGATATACCACCAGCTTTTCGTCGGTCTCGCTGTGGCGTGCCGTGCCGATCACCTGGTACTCCCCACCTTTGTAATGCCGGTATCTGCCTGGTTGCACCGGTTCCTCCATAGCCTCTCCTTCTGTATTGGTTGATAGACATCATAAGGATGGATATGCCGAGTGGCAATGGTTGAGTAACGCTTCAGAAAACCTTGGCTCCTTCCTGGGCTGTTTCGCACCCGGAAACTCTGAATTCTGCCGAGCCTATCTTTATCACATCATTGACTATGAGGCGGCTCGTGGTGATTTTACTTTTGTTGACCATGGTGCCATTGGTGCTTGCCAGGTCTTCAATCATCATAAGGTCGTTCACCATCTTGATTTCGGCGTGTCGTCGTGAAACAAGACGATCGTCGAGAATAACATCACAGTCTATGCGGCCTATTGAACAAGGAAGAACAACTGTAAAGCGTCGTCCCCGGAGAGGGCCGGACTCAGCCGACAGAACGATTGTGTGTCGACCCCGGTCCGGGGGGAGCGGTTGGGAAATGGCTGCGGCGTTTTCTGCAGGAGGTGACGAAGCTTCTGTAGAGCGATTATGTCGCCTTTTCTCCAGATAGCCGACAGTGAGAAGCCTGTACAGCGATTTCTTGTCGATCTGAGTTACATCCTCAGGCCCGACCGTGGT
>MHDY01000042.1 GCA_001803705.1 Nitrospirae bacterium GWC2_56_14
TCACCATAGTTCACCGGTACCAGATATCGAAAAAAGTGAGCCCGATAATGACCGTCAGTGTCGCTATCGGGATAAGGAACATGAGTTTGAACAGCCTGCGCTCATACTTGAGATGCATGAAGTACCAGAGTACCAGGCTTGCCTTGGTCGACGCGATCAAAATGGCCGTGAGCGTGCTGAATCTTCCCAGATGCATACCGGCGGCCGTGATCGTTATCGTGGTAAGCGCAAGGAGCGAAAGCCAGACAGTCATGTAGGTTTTTGTCCTGCCTAAATGCACGATTTGTTCTTCCATGTTTCTCCATGGGTTGACGGTGGGGCGGATCGAAAACCCGTCCCTACGGGTTGTTACGTGATCAAATAGAACAACGGGAACAGGTATATCCAGATAATATCCACAAGATGCCAGTACAGGCCCGCGTTCTCCAGTTTGTTGAAACTTTCGCTTGAGACCGTGCCCCTGGCAGTGAATGACAAGACAACGGCGATCACGGCCATGCCGATGACCACATGGATGCCGTGCAGCCCGGTCATGACGTAGTACAGGCCGTAGAACAGGATCTCGCCATGGCTCCGGGAGAGCAGTTCGGGCGAATTCGGATAGATCCCTTCATGGATATGGCCGCTCCACTCGAAGTACTTGTTCACGAGAAAGGCGAGGCCGAAGAGGATCGTGATCGTCTGCAAGACGATCGAGTATTTTATTCGTCCCTGTCGCAGGGCAACAATGGACAGCGCCATGGTGAGGCTGCTGGAGAGCAGGATAATGGTGTTGATCGCGCCGAGCGCGGTGCTCAGTCCTTGAGCGGCGTTATGGAAATCCTGCGCGTACAGGGACCGGTACACGGCATAGAGCAGGAATAGTCCGCCGAAGAGCAGGATCTCCGTGAACAGGAACAGCCACATGCCGAGCTTGGAGCCGGTGTAGTCGAAGTGTGCGCTTTGTACGATCTTATCGGACATAAAACCCTAACTTTCATCACGGAGACACAGGCACGGAGAAATACTAAACTAAACATGAAGCCGCCGTAAGATCTTACCTGAACGTATAGGGCCCCTTCGTGACCTCGGGCGTACTTTCGAAGTTCTCCGTCGGCGGAGGGGATGTTGTCTGCCATTCGAGCGTGGCCCCGTTCCAGGGGTTGTCGCCTGCTTTCTCTCCCCGGGAGAGCGAACGGAAAAAATTAAAGAACATCAATAACACGCCGGTTGCGAGGATCCAGGACCCGATGGTCGAGATCAGGTGCCCTGTATGATAGTTCGGCAGATAATCATAATACCGCCGGGGCATGCCCTGCCAGCCGAGAATGAACATGGGAAAATAGAGTATGTTGAAACCAGTGAACAGGATGAGCCAGTAGATCCGCGCGAGCTTCTCGTTCATCAGCCTGCCGAACATCTTGGGATACCAGTAATGCAGCGCGGCGAAAAAGGCGAAGACCGTGCCGCCGAACATGACGTAATGGAAGTGGGCGACGATAAAGTAGGTGCCGTGCACATGAACGTTTGTCGCAAGCGCCCCTTGCAAAAGCCCGGTGAGTCCGCCGATAGAAAAGAGGAATATGAAGCTGAGCGTGAACAGCATGGGAGA
Organism: Nitrospirae bacterium GWC2_56_14; assembly: GCA_001803705.1. GTDB lineage: Bacteria > Nitrospirota > UBA9217 > UBA9217 > UBA9217 > GWC2-56-14. The sequence goes on from MHDY01000042.1 coordinate 1,592, forward strand.
GTCGAGCTGGATCGATCCCTTGTACATGCTCGCTACCCAGTTGAAGACCTTGATGCCGCTCGGAACGGCCACGAGGAACGTGAGGAGCGAGAAGATCATGCGCGAGAAGTCGCTCATGCCGCTGGTGAACATGTGGTGGCCCCAGACCAGGTAGCCCAGGAGCGCGATGGCGATGCTCGAGAAAGCGATGGCTTTATAGCCGAATATGATCCTCCGGGAGAATACGGGGATGATATCGGTTATCGCGCCCATGGCCGGAAGGATCATGATGTATACGGCAGGGTGCGAATAGATCCAGAACAGATGTTCGAACAGGATGGGGTCTCCGCCTTTGGCAGGGTCGAAGAACCCAATGCTGAAGCTGCGTTCGACCATGAGCAGGAGCAGGGTGATGGCGATGATCGGCGTGGCAAGGAGCTGGACCCAGGCGGTGGCGTAGAGCGACCACGTGAAGAGGGGCATGCGGAACCAGGTCATCCCCGGAGCGCGGAGGCGGTGGATCGTGGTGATGAAGTTAAGCCCCGTGAGCGTCGACGAGATGCCGAGCAGGAAAACGCCGAAGACCGCCAGGGATACGTTCGTACCCGTGCGGACGCTGTAAGGCACATAGAAGGTCCAGCCCGTGTCGGGCGGGCCGCCTCCGGTGAAGAGCGAAGTGAGCACCACGACCGCACCGAAGAGGTAGAACCACCAGGACATGAGGTTCAACCGCGGGAATGCCACGTCCTGGGCGCCGATCTGGAGGGGGAGCATGAAGTTCCCGAGGGTCGCCGGTATGCCGGGGATGATGAACAGGAAGATCATAATCACGCCGTGGACCGTGAACAGGGCATTGTAGGTCTGGGCTGAAACAAACTGTCTGCCCGGAGCAATGAGCTCAAGCCGCATGGCGAGGCCGAGCAGCATACCGCACAAAAAGAACGTGAAGATAGACCCCAGGTACAGGAGGCCTATGCGCTTATGATCGGTCGAGAAGATCCAGCCGAAGATGCCGGAATATCTGCCCGGAGTATGATAAAAATTATTTTCCATTGTTTGCCGGCATTATACCGAACCTCGTTTTTTCCTTGTTGTGATCATCAAATACGCAAAAAAGGACCCTACAAAGAGGACCACCACGGTCCCGACCACTTTCAATACGTTGAACACATAGGATTTTTTGAGCGGGTCGTAGCTGAAACAGTACATGAGCACCCGTCGTCCTGCTGAGCCGACCCTGCCCTCGGCTGCTTCGTTCACGGCCATGGTGATATCAAACGGAAGGAAGGTGGTTCCTTCGAGGTAGCGGACGATCTTGCCGCCCGGTGCTACGACCACGAGCGTGACGGGATGGGAAAAATCGTGCTCACTGTCCCGCTGGAACTTGAAGCCGATGGAATCGGTAAATTGCCTCACCGCAGCAGCATCGCCGGTCAGGAATGTCCATTCCTTTGCAGGGAAAGGCCTGCCGATTGCCTTAAGGTAATTCCTTTTCTTGTCGAGGGCTATGGACGGCGTGTCCTTGTCATCGAAACTGAGCGTGATGACCTTGAAATCCCTGCCCGGCTTGACCATGTCGAGTTTGCCGAGGACCTCGGCAAGGCCGTTCAGCAGCATGGGACAGACGTGCATGCAACCCAGGTAGACTGGGGCGATGATTGTGGGTCTATCAATGGCGTCCCTGAGATTGACACGACTGCCCTTCTCGTCCAGGAAGACGGCGTGAGCGGGGAGATTCTGCCCGAGTTTGTACTCCAGGGCAATATCGGCGGACGTGGCCGGGGATTCGTGGCCAAAGGCTGAGCCTGCTACGAGCAGTGCCGCAAGCGTCAGAGAAAAAAACGTGCTCATGAAGGGATCTCCGGGTACCTGAGTTGTGGTGGATGCATAACAGTTCCGATGCTGTGATAAGAATATCCGAAAACAGAAAAAAGTCAAGAAGTCCTCCATTTACATGCTCATTCGACGTTGACGGTTTATGGTAAATCCGTTACTATATTGTTGCCGTCTACCTGATAGGATCCGGAGGGGAAAGGCCTTATGAAGAAAATCGCGCGAATATTGGCTGTGGCGGGATTACTCCTCCTGTCGGGCTGCAGCAGCGAAATGGCAAAACGTTCCGCCTATGAATCGATGCGCTCAAAAGCGGAGATGGACTGCCGGCAGCACCCTGGTTCCGCCTGTCAGGATAGTAAAAGTTACGATGAATACCAGCGCAGCCTGGATAGGCGGAGCGAACCCGGAAAGTGATGGGATGAGGCAGGAAGGTCAGGCGGTAACAGTTCGATCTCTCCGCCGGCGTTGTGCGACCGGTTCAACGAAAAGGATCCCATGCTGCATTACTTATATGACAATACCGCCTCGGTGTTTAACCCGCTGACGCTCCAGACGCTGGTGGTAGCGCTGGGGCTGATCGTTCTCGGCATATACGGGATGCTTCGGGAACAGGGGTCCCCGGTAAGCGTGGTTTTTTTTGTCCTGACACTCAGCATGGCTGTGTGGCTCTTCGCGTTTGCATGGATGTACAGCGCCATCGATGTGCATATCGCCCTGCGGTGGGCCAGGGTCGGCTATGTGGGCATCGCCTGTATTCCTGCCGCAGTCTACCATTTTAGTGCGCTGATCCTGCTGGATTTCGGAAAAAAGGTCAGAAAGCGCATACTGGCGGTCTGGATGCTCAGTGCGTGCTTCGTCACGCTGATCCTCACGACCGACATCATTATCGCATCACTGGAACATCACTGGTGGGGTTATTACCCGAAGCTGGGCATCGCGAACATCCCCTTTGTTCTCTTTTTTTTCAGCATCGTCATCATTACGGTGCGCCGCTTCGCAGTGGAGTATGGCAAGGCCCGCAAAGGCACACTTCTCAGAATGCGCGCCAGGACCTTGCTGATCGCCATGACGACCGGCTACCTCGCTTCGTCCGATTTTATCGCCTCCTTCGGCGTCCCGTGGTATCCCGTCGGAAACCTTGCAATACTCACCTTTATCATCCTCGCCGCCCGGGCAATATCCCGGTACCGGTTCATGGCCATAACGCCTGCTTTCGCCGCCCGTCAGATCATTGATACCATGAACGATGCGCTGATCGTGCTCGACCCCGACGGGGTAGTGAGGCTGGTCAATCCGGCCACGTGCAAGCTCTTCACTTGCCAGGCGCAGGACCTCGTGGGCAAACGGCCCACCGACGGCTGCATGGCAAAAAGCATTGCCTTTGCCGAACAGCTGGAGTCGATCAGCCGGAGCGGGGCAGTCCGGAACACCGAGATCATTTTTGAGCCGCGGGAAGGCGTACGCCGGAACCTCACTCTGTCGATCTCGATCATGAGAAATCCCATCGGGGAACCCCTTGCCAGCGTTTGCGTAGCCGGAGATACTACCGACCGAAAACGCGCCGAGGAGGAGCGGGAAATGCTTATCTCCCAGCTCCGGGAAGCGAACCAGAAGCTGCAGGCCATGGATAAAATGAAGTCTGATTTTATTTCCGTGGTCTCCCACGAACTGCGCACCCCGCTTACGACCATCAAAGCGTTCATCGAACTGATCATCATGAAGCCGACTATGCCCGAGCAGCAGAAGAAGAAGCTTTTGAGCACCATCAACACCGAGACCGACCGGCTCGCGCGCCTTATCGCGGACCTTCTCGATCTGGCCAGGATAGAATCCGGTTCCATGAAGTGGCGGGTCGATGCGGTCTCCATCGAGGCCCTGGTAAGCGATGTCATTGCCGACATGGGGTTGTTCTTCGAGAATAAAGGGCTCCAGGTGACGACGAGCTTCAGCGCACCCCTGCCCGGTATTTCCGCGGACCGTGACCGCCTTGTTCAGGTCGTGACCAACCTTCTTTCCAATGCCGTCAAGTTCACGCCGGCAGGCGGTGCGATCCATGTCAGCCTGCGCCAGGAGTCCATTCCTGCTCCGCAGATCGTTGTCGAGGTGTCCGATACGGGCATGGGTATCCCGGCGGGTGATCTGGATACGATTTTTGAAAAGTTCCAGCGGTCGAGCGACGAGCTCAGCGCCGCGATCGAGGGAACCGGACTTGGTCTCGCCATCGCCCGTCAGATCGTCGAATATCACGGTGGCCGGATCTGGGCTGCGAGCACGCACGGCAAGGGGAGTGTGTTCACCTTCACGTTGCCGCTGGCAGGGGGAAAAGACCCGGCCGTACCAGCGCAATCGTGATCGCCCTGGTAGAGGGAGGAAGTATGTCGAAGATGCGTTGCTACTGTCCTGAATCGCGAATGTGTCGTTGGCTGCAAACAAACGAAAAAACCGCTCTTCTTTATTGGGTCAGCGATGTCCTTTGCGCCAGTTGAACACGATCGATCAATGCGGTGTTGCCCGTGTTCACGTAAGCCATTTCGTCTTCGTGCCTGTCGGCCAGCTGCCACGCCTTCTTGTACAGGCGGCGGGGCTGTTTAACCACCACGCGAAACTTTCCGTCTTTATAATTGACCGGCATGAATACGCCGGCCTCCCGCGCAAGGAGGTTGGCCTGAATAAACGACCATTCACTGCCTGTCGAGAATCCTATGCTCTGCCCGATCGGAAAGCCTGCTGCAAAACCTACCAGCAACAGAGCGAACGCGAATACTGCACGCAGGATAAGTTTTAATAATATGGTCTTCATAGCCCCTCCTTTTCACGAGTACCGCGCCGAGAGTCTTACGCCCAAGGAAGCGATCAATAAAAGGTGCCTTCCATAAGTCCTTGGTTCAGCGACGCTTTCCTAGTATATTGCAAAAGCATTGCCAGAAATAAACACTCGTAAATATAAAGGGTTAAAATAGTCTTGATTTGTCGTGATAAAGGACATGTTCATTATGAACGGCCATTTTGACTTTGTGTGTCATATTGACTGTACTTCGAAAAAGCCAACTTTTGTCTGCGTAATCGTTCGGTATCAAAAAGCCTCTTATCACGCGCATTGCCGCGGTTCGCCTGCGCTTCCTTAAACTGCGGGCAATCCTCCTGAGCCGTGGTGTAGAGCACGCTTCTAACGCGTCATGAATCTGCCCCTATTTTTGTCGCAGGCTCCTTCAGCCATCCTTTGTTGCAATTTTCGGAAAGAGGTGGTACTTTTAAACATGAACAAGAGCCTGCTAAAGATACCCTGTGCGTTCTGCGGGGCTCCAATCGTACCGTTGAATACACAGGAGAAACGATCCTGTCTTTTTTGCGGGGAGCAGGAAGCGGTAGAGGAATCCTGTCCTGAAGCCCATCATTGCTGCGAGCGCTGCAAGACGGACGAGGTCCGGTCGGCGATAGCGGCAATGGCAAGGACCACGGCGCTCAAAGATCCGGTGACTATCGCCGAACTGATGATGGGCCTGCCGCAGCTGGGTATGCTTGACTGCGATCATGCGATCATTGCAGCAGGAGCGTTCATGGCGGCGCTTAAAAATTCACCCTATGGCGGCAAGATCACGGACAAGGAGGTAAGCGAGGCCCTCGACAGGACAGCAAGCCAGATCGTAAAAGAGTCCTGTGCGCTTACCGGGGTTTGCGGCATTGTCCCGGCCATGGGCGCATGCTTCTCCCTTTTCCTCGGTGTACGGTTTGGATCGGTCCGGGAGCAGCAGATAGTCATGGATGCGGTGACCAGGGTATCACAGGCCTTGACGGACCTGACCGGCCCTGCCTGCTGCAAGGCCTACGTGCGGGCATCGCTCAGCGTTGCGGCCACGCTCTT
>MHDY01000043.1 GCA_001803705.1 Nitrospirae bacterium GWC2_56_14
AACGAGTGGCGGAACATCGACATCGTCAACCTTGTCTGCGACCTGCTGGACGATCGGCTCGGGCGGGATGGGGGAGAGAGCCGTTCCCTCATAACCTTCGTTAAAGACCGGCCCGGCCACGATCGCCGGTATGCCATCGACGCTGCAAAAATCAAACGCCAACTGGGGTGGGAGCCTGCCTACACATTCGAGCGGGGCATTGCCGAGACGGCCGACTGGTACCTGGCGAACCAGGAGTGGGTCGCCGAAGTGACCTCCGGCGCCTATCGCGACTACTACCAACGGCAGTACGGCAAGACGGAGTAATGCAATGATACTGGTAATCGGTGCCAACGGCATGCTGGGGCGGGATCTGATGGACACGCTGGAAGGGGATGTGCGCGGAGTCGACATCGACGATATCGACATTACCCAGGCCGAATCGGTGCGGCGGGTCCTGCTGACCTTGAAACCGCGGGTCATCATCAATGCGGCAGCCTATACCGATGTGGACGGCTGCGAAAGCAACCGGGAACGCGCCATCGAAGTAAACGGCGAGGGCGTTGCCTGGCTAGCCATGACGGCCGGCGAGATAGGGGCCAAGCTGGTCCAGATCAGCACCGATTACGTCTTCGACGGCAGAAAGGAGACTCCCTACGACGAAGAGGATCTGCCGCACCCCCTCAGCATGTACGGACAGTCGAAGTTTGCGGGTGAACTCAACGCGAAGATAGTGCCGGAGTGGCTGATAGTCCGGACCCAATGGCTCTACGGCCTGCGCGGGAAGAACTTCGTGGAAACCATGCTGCGGATGGGTGCCGAACGGAACGAGCTGTCGGTGGTCACCGACCAGCAGGGATGTCCCACCTGGACCATGGATGTGTGCGGAGCGATCAAGGCGCTGCTGAAAGCGGGCTGCAGCGGGATTTACCACGCCGTCAACTCGGGCAGCTGTTCCTGGAACGAGTTTGCGAAAGCCATATTCGAGGAATCGGGAATGGAGGTCACCGTTAACCCGATGACCAGCGACCAGCTTGACCGGCCGGCGCCCCGGCCCCTCCATTCGGTGCTTGATACAGGCAAACTCACCAGCGATACCGGCTTTCAGCCGAGGCCGTGGCGGGAAGCATTGCGGGAATACCTGCGAAAGCGGGGAACGTTACTTTAAGACATTTATTGAAACCCAGGTTGTTCAAAACCAGTCAGATCGTCGCACCCGCAGGAGCGCCCGCGGAGACGTAGCAGCGCTACGTCGCACAAGGAAGTGACGAGGACAGCGGCGAGATGACTGGTTTTCAACAACCTGTCAACAGGAGGAAGCATGGAAACCGGCGAACGCCCCTGGGGAACCTACACCGTTCTCGAGGAAAACAAAAATTACAAGATCAAACGGATCGAAGTCCACCCCGGGCAGCGGCTTTCGCTGCAGATGCACCATCACCGGAGCGAGCACTGGATTGTAGTGTCCGGAACCGCCAAGGTAACGTGCGGCGACAAGGAAGCCACCTACAACATCAACGAGTCTACCTTCATTCCCATGGGGATGTCCCACCGCCTGGAGAACCCCGGCGTGATTCCGCTGATCATCATCGAAGTGCAAAGCGGCGAGTACCTCGGCGAAGACGACATCATCCGCTTCGAAGACGATTACCAGCGGTGCGGGAGCACTGTGCCGCTCGTGCAGGCCTGACCTGACCATCTTCCGGTAATCGGCAGTAGTATCCCATCATTCCCTTCATCTCCCGCCAGGGGAGATCCGCCGTCGGCGGTGCCCCTGGCGTTCCTGCTCAATACTTATCAGAAATCCAACGGGCTCTTCGCTTCTTTAATCGTGCACCGGTACACAGTGGGTGTAGATACGAACGTCCATCCGTTCCACCTCGAATCATGGTGAAAAGAGCAGGACACCGCTTGCTCAGCCTGCAGTCGCTTCGTCTCCGATTGTCCCTTTTGTTGGAGCTTGCTCAGGTACAATTGAAGTCATTTTGCATCATCACCTGTCACTTTATACTTCTCACAGAATTCGAGGAAGTACCGCAGCCATTTCAGGTAATGATTTAGAACATTATCACTGATTCCGCTATTGGAGCAGAACGAGCGATACGCTTACAAAGATGCGGCAGCAGAATCATCTTACAACATATGTTTTTTTTAATTCGAGTTTTATCAAAAGCTGAGTATAATCGGCAAAAATTTTTCTGACCACGAGTGCAAAGATGAAAACACGCCTTATTCTAAAGCCGGGGCAACGTGGCATCAAGAGACTGCCCGCTGAATATGGTGACGCCCCTTGTCTGTGCACGTTTCAGATATGATAAAAAAACCTGCCAGCGACTGAAAAAGATTGAATTGATAGTCGAACGTACAGAATGGGAGCCGCCTCCGCACTGACTGAATGCTCAATAACGAGTGGAACAGAGGAAGAATCATGACTCATGAATTTGATGGGAAAAAATACGCAAAGGCATCAACTCATCAAAAGGAGTGGGGTGCAAGGATTATCGCGGATCTGATTTTAAAAGGAACGGAACGAGTATTGGATCTTGGTTGTGGAGATGGAGTTCTTACATCGCATTTTGCAGATCTTTTACCGAATGGAGAGGTTGTCGGCATTGATGCATCACAGGGCATGATTACTGAGGCTCTTGAGAAAGAGCGGAGAAACTTACGTTTTATTCTTCATGACATCGACAACCTCGATTTTACAGATGAATTCGATATTGTTTTTTCAAATGCGGCACTACATTGGGTAAAAGACCATAATAAACTCCTTCAAAATGTCCGACGAGCGTTACGGGATGGAGGATCAATTCGTTTCAATTTTGCCGCTGACGGCAACTGCTCTAACTTTTTCAAGGTTGTTCGTGAAGCTATGGCCCTAGACCGGTATAAACTTTATTTTTCCGACTTCGAATGGCCTTGGTATATGCCGTCGATCAATGAATATGAGGCAGTTGTTATACGGAGCGGACTGCGGAATGTCAGAGTCTGGGATGAAAACGCAGACCGGTTTTTTCCAGATGCACAGACAATGGTTAATTGGGTTGACCAACCGAGCCTTGTGCCGTTTTTATCATTTGTCGCTGAAAGTGACAAAGAAGCGTTCCGTAATTTTGTTGTCGAAAGAATGATTCATGAGACACAGCAAGACGATGGCAGGTGCTTCGAAACATTTCGCCGCATCAATGTATCAGCAAGGGGATAAGGAGTAAGCCGCCAAGGTGCAGAGGCGAGAAACCAATTTTTCAACCAGGCAGAAGCACCCGCCCAAAAGACGGCGGGTGTTCTCCCAGATCGTTGGCGGATTAGCTCCCGAGACGTTAAATGCAAAACTAAACAGTCCAATCAATGACTTTGAGAGAAGGTACCCGGAGGAACTCGCGAGTGTTATTAGTAACCAGCGGGATATCCAGTGATACAGCCTGAGCGGCAATCAACATATCCATGGAGCCAATTGGCGTACCAGCTTTTTCTAGAGTTGCTCGGATATCTCCATAGACATGAGCCGCCGGTTCATCATATGAAACCAATTCCAAAGGAATGATAAATTCGTCAAGGGCTCGGGCGTTTTTTTCTCTATGGGAGCTTTTGGCAACCCCGTGTCGTAATTCTGACAGAGTTACGGCTGAAATGCCAATGTCCCCAATCTGGTACTCCAGGAAACGCTTAAGTACGGCGACCGGCTGCTGCTTTATGATGTAAATGCAGATATTGGTATCGAGCAGCAGTTTCATCAAAAGCTTTCCCGCTTGTCCGGTTCAGGTTGTACGCGATCGGACATGAAATCGCGGGAGAATTTCTTCAGGCTGCCGAAGAGGGAATTCCACGAGTCGCTCCGAGGGATCAATTGAACGACGTTGCCGCTTTTCTTGATGAATACTTCGCTGTCTTCGAAGCGAAATTCTTTGGGAAGCCTTACTGCCTGGCTTTGTCCATTTTGAAAAATCTTTGCAGTTTTCATCCGAGACCTCCACGGTAAATATATACTAGAAGTATATATTTCGGGTAGTGGGTTGGCAAGTAAAATTTCAACAATGATGAGGGAATGAGATCCCAACATGGCCCAGTGGACCGGTCGCGAAAAAACCGCGCGGTCCCCGCCCAGCAGTTACTGTGATAATAAAATGCAGTTGAAGAAGATTATCAGGTGGAAACTGAATCTCATCCACTTATGCTGTACGTCTTGGAGGGCAATCGATGCATAACGTTTCGATCGTGCGCAGATGCATGACTGCTTCCAGGTTTGTGTTGTTTTTTGCCTTCGGCCTCATACTCACGCCTGCATGTTCGCACAAATCCGAAAACGCAGGGCCATGCCCCCCGAGCGGGAAGTTTGGAATATACTCTATGATCTTAGATGGCTCCAGCGTCCAGCTAATCTGCGCAGGAGACAACGAGAGAAACCATGTGCATGTCAACCCTGCCAACGGCAAGCTTGTTTACTCCGAATTTACAAAGGATCTGAACATGGACGGCAAAGCGGATGAATCGGATATCCGGTCGTCGGAAATCGGAGTTATGGATGCCAACGGTATGAACAGAACTCTTCTCACGAATAACGAATCGATCGACGCAGCACCGGTGTGGTCGCCGGACGGGGGCCGCATTCTGTTTGTGTCCGACAGGGATTCTCCCGATGTACTCGACATGTACACAATGGATGAATCCGGAGGGAATTTGGTGAATTTGACAAATACGCCATTTTATAGCGAGGCTGACGTGCACTGGGTTGGAGACAAAATTGTATTTACCCGGAGTTCGGGACCGGACTTTAATCCGGGCGTCTGGATTATGGACTCGGACGGGGCAAACCAGAGGCAACTGACGGATACGTCGTCTATGGGCATAAGCAGCACAGGTTACGCATTCGGCGACTATGATCCGAAGATGGCTCCCAATGGTAACCGTATAGCGTTTGCGCGCCACCAGAACGACACAGGCAATTTTGGAACGGGTGACTTCGATATTTACGTAATGAACATAGACGGCACCAATCTGACTGACATCAGCAAAAACACCGTTGCCGATCTGATGCCGACCTGGAGTCCCGACGGAAACAACCTGGCCTTCTGGGTCATCAGTGATAATCTGACTGATTTGGGAGATATTTACGTCATCAGCCCGGATGGAACGGAAAGAACAAAAGTGACGCAGGAGCCCGACACCCTGATCGAAAGACAGCCGGATTGGTTGTCCAATACGAAGATAATTTTATCCGGAGAGACTTATTAGAAAAAGCTGTACAGTATCTCAGCTGTGGACAAAGATAATACCAGCGCGTTGAGTTGAGAAATTGCGCTCCTCACGCGCGTGTTGATTGCCCAAAGGAGGAAATTATGAAGGCCCTTGACACAGTAGCTTAATGCCGAAAATGACGCCCTGAAGAAGTTGAAGGATAACGGGTGCATCTAGCAATGTTGCCACTAATCGGCATTGTAGAATAACGAGTACCTGCCGACCGGATGGAGTTCGTACCGGTTTTGCCATATTCATGAGCCATACCCGTTGAGCCAAAGAGAAAGAACAAATTGAACTTTATCATTTACAAAAAAACTTTTTGTTTCAAACACATTGTCCTTATTTGTGCCATGCTCGCGGTCACCTATATGCCTAGGCTGAATAATGTAGAAGCGGCTGAGCTAATAATTGGCATTGATAATCCACCGAGCAATGGGACAGTGCTTGCAATGCTTTTTAACTCTAGCAGTACGTTTGTTGATCTTCGTGATCCAGTAACAGTAATCACCCTTCCGTCCGGGGGAACTACCCCTGGACGAATACTGGATCTGGCCAGTGGCGAATATGCGGTAGTCGTTTATCAGGATGAAAATGGTAATGGTCGCTTGGACAAGAATTTCATTGGCATCCCGAGTGAGCCTCTTGGTTTCTCAAATCGCTACTGGCCACAAGGCCCTCCCACTTACACCCGCGCAGTATTCAAGCTCGAAGCAGGCGAAACTAAAACTATCAATGTCAAACTGCAACCTGTCTTTGGAAAGTTAGGATTCTTCGGCTTAGGAGTGGGGGTAATCTCTACTACGAGCCCATACCGTGGTGCAAAAACCTGGAATATTCAGCCCATTCCGGCAATCAGTTATATCGGTGACCGAGTGCAGATACTTGGCCTGACTGCCCGGGGTAGCATCTTGAATTTGGGTGATTTTGCGCTTGCAGCAACTGCAAGTTACCGGTTTGGCGCCTACCGCGAAAAAGACAGCCCTTACCTCCAAGGAATGGGAAATCGCGACGATACCCTTTTGGGAGGTTTTGCATTGCGGGCTAAATTGCCCGAAGGATTTGAACTTTCTGCAGGTTATGAGCATGATCTACTTGACCGAACTGGTGGCGGGACAGGTCGCTTAGGTGTGGAAAAGGCCTTTCAGCAGGGCCTGCTAACGATTTCACCGAAAATTGCATTTAACTGGATTACCGATAAAATTGCCGACTACGAATACGGGGTGCCTGCAGCTCAAGCTCGCACTGACCGACCTGCCTACCATCCAGGTGATGCAGTGAATCTTGAAGTGGGGGTTACCATATTTCGAGAACTTTATGAGAATTGGCGACTCATCCTGAGTAGTAGTTTTGTTTTCCTGCCGTCAAACCTCAAGGATAGCCCGATTGTGGATCAGTCGCATGTTCTTAATTCTTTTTTTGCAGTGACCAGGCGGTTCTGAAGTTGTTATAGACAAATACCACAATATGTAGTCAAGCAGCGCTTAGACCTTGATCGGGCATAACCCCCGCCAGCCAGGTCAAGCGCGGCCCCGTTGGCGTCTATATATGGAGATCATTATGGCATGGTTCTACTTGATTTTTGCTGGCCTCTTTGAGATCGGCTGGCCAGTCGGCCTGAAGATGGCACAAACACCCGAGACCCGGTGGTCGGGCATTGGGGTGGCAGTTGCTTTCATGGCTTTCAGTGGGCTTTTTCTTTATATGGCGCAGCGACAAATTCCAATCGGCACTGCCTATGCCGTCTGGACAGGCATAGGTGCTGCTGGAACCTTTCTTGTTGGGGTTCTCTATTATGGCGATCCAACCTCAATTGCTAGATACGTAGGCGTGGCACTTATCGTAGCTGGCGTTGCTACGCTCAAAGTGGCGCATTGATAATAAAAACAAAACTAATAAGATTTACAAGGAGGGAGCAAATGCTAGTTCAACAGTTCTTCATCCCGGGACTCGCTCACAGTTCATATCTTCAATATGGCTTTCGTGGCTGACTGGCTCAGGGACCGGATTGCGCGCCGGGACGATATCCACTGGATTATAATGGACATGTCGGGGGTAAACGACATGGATGCCGTCGCCCTGTCGGCACTGGAGAGGGATATGGAAACTTTGCTGGAACGGGGGATCAGCTTCGCCTGTGCCGGCATGAAAGGCCCCGTCCGTGATCTTGTCGAAAGGCCGGTTGGCCGCAACGCTATGGCCGGATCATGTCTTTTTTGTCGGTGCAGGAAGCGGTTGCCGAGCTTGGACAGCATCCCTGGCAGTAACTGCGGATGCTGATGTCGGGCCATATGTCTTCACGAAGCAACAGATCCAAAAATGCTCAAACCAGCAAGATGTGCCGGCCCAAGAACCGACCGGTGATCTCCCCACAGTTACCAAGGAGAATTTACCTTTGATATAATCACACAAGAAAGGATCGGCTATGAAAAAGTTGTCCCTATTGTTGACGTTGCTTTTCACCGGTTGTGTCGGAATACCGGAAAATGTGAAACCGGTCGATAATTTCAATGTTCATAGCTACCTCGGGAAATGGTATGAAATCGCGCGCCTGGATCATTCTTTTGAACGAGGCCTGACACGTGTCACCGCGGAATATGCATTGCGAGAAGATGGTGGCCTGAAGGTGACGAATCGCGGCTATTCGGCTAAGGATGACCGGTGGAAGGAAGCAGTTGGCAAGGCGTTTTTTGTCGAAGAACCGAGTAAGGGTTACCTGAAGGTCTCATTCTTCGGACCTTTTTACGGCTCCTATGTGATTATCGATCTCGACAAAGACTACCGATATTCCCTCGTCTGCGGGCCGGACACGTCTTATTTATGGATACTGTCCAGAACTCCTGAAATGCAGGCAGAGGTGAAGGACCGATTGATCAGAAAAGCTGCTGCACTGGGTTTTGACACGAGCAGGTTGATATACGTTACCCATGACTGAATCTAACGCGCCAGGCGGTTCAAGCGCAGGAAACTTTCTCTCTACACGGGACAATCCGCCAGGTACTCCCAACAACCCTGGTTCCCCATCTTCAGATCCCTCTGGACCTCTCTGCTGACATCCAGCCGCCGCATGTTACAATTTCATGGTGAGAAGCCTGGTCCGGCTGCACGTGCGGTTCGATTCACCGCCATGGAGAGAAAAGGGGGCGACTATGAACGACGCTGAGACTGTCAAGGTGATCAGAGCTGCCCTGGAGCGGGAGCCACGGGTAAACCTGCACGCCAACAGGATAGACATCCGTTGCGAAGGGCCGGTGGTCACCCTTGAGGGGGAGGTCGACGGAATTGTCGCCAAGAAACTTGCTCTTGAGATGGCTGCGGCTGCCAAAGGAGTTACCGGAATAGTCGACCGGTTGAGGCTGGCCCAGGCCGAACAGATGGAGGACGGAGCGATACGGGATCACATATGCGATGCGCTTATGGAAGACCTCGCCTTTCGCGACTACGGCGTTCGCTCACTGGTGAAGGGGACGTGGGAGGAACGGCGGACGACCCGGGGGGGAGGGAGGCTCGACGTGGATGTGGAGAACGGGATCGTCACTCTCAACGGGGAGGCGGGCAGCTTGTCCCACAAAAGGCTGGCGGGGGTTTTCGCCTGGTGGGTGCCGGGAAGCCGTGATGTGATCAACGGCCTCGAAGTGAATCCGCCGATGGCGGACAACGACTTCGAACTGGCCGATGCCGTGCTGCTCGTCCTGGAAAAAGATCCTTTCGTCAACGCTTCCCAGATCCGGATCGGCGTGAAGAATTACGTGGTGACCCTGGACGGGCTCGTATCCAAGCCGAAGGAGCGGGACATGGCCGAGGCGGACGCCTGGTACGTGTTCCGGGTCAACAGTGTCGTCAATCGGCTGCAGGTCGTCGGTTAGATATGGAGGCGACTGGCCGCACGGATACCGTTGATATCTTCCGCAAGGTAATGGGCTGCAGCCTGGCATCTGTCGCCTTGGCAATTGTCCTGCTGGCGGCCCTGGTTGCTGCGGCGGCAGGCTTTGGCAGCAGGCTGGGGGTGTGGCATTTCCGGACCGGCTTTACCAT
>MHDY01000044.1:0-6372 GCA_001803705.1 Nitrospirae bacterium GWC2_56_14
GGCGCGCACTTTGGGGAACCGGTTGGCCACGATCGACATGCCGATGCCCGTTCCGCAGATCAGGATGCCGCGGTCCATCGTGCCGTTGGACACTGCCTCGGAGACCTTGGCCCCGTAGTCCGGATAGTCAACGGAATCCTTGCTTGCCGCCCCGAAGTCCGCAACCTCGATGTTCTTAAGCGTCTTGATATACTTGAGGATTTCTTCCTTCAGGACAAAGCCGCCGTGGTCGCAGCCGATCGCCAATTTCATGTAAAATCCCGCCTTTCGTAGACGGTGATATTAACATCTCCGCTGTTTTTGTGTCAAGGAAAATACCGCCGCCAGCGCGTATTAAACGCTGGAAACTCCAAATCTCAAATCACAAATTCCAAACAACATTCAAATTCCAAATACAAAATAGCTATACGTTTGCAATTTGAAACTTGGTGATTGGAATTCATTTGGAATTTGAAATTTGTGATTTGGTGATTGTTTTAGTGATATTCGTAGCCAACCATGCTCAAGGCCGCAATGGCAGCGGTCTCGGTGCGCAGGATATTCGGCCCCAGGCTCACGGCATGGAACCCCTTTTCACGCGCCATTGACGCTTCGTTGGACGAGAACCCGCCTTCGGGTCCGATGAGAACGATGATATGTTGAGCACCTGGATTCTGCTTCAGAACATCCTTGATCGGTGCGGAGGACTCTTCCCAGGGGAGAA
The DNA here is from genome assembly GCA_001803705.1 of Nitrospirae bacterium GWC2_56_14. GTDB lineage: Bacteria > Nitrospirota > UBA9217 > UBA9217 > UBA9217 > GWC2-56-14. The sequence goes on from MHDY01000044.1 coordinate 704, forward strand.
GAAGCAGGGTGCCGGGTTCAGGGTTCAGGGTTCGGAGAAAATCCTTGGAAGCAACAACAGCACCGACCTGCGGGATATCGGGCCGGTTGCTCTGCATGGCCGCTTCCCGGCAGATCTTCTGCCACCGGCTGATGCGCTTCTCTTCGTCTTTGATCTTCACGATCGTCCGTTCCGTCACGAGCGGAACGATGCTCGTCACACCGAGTTCCGTGGCCTTCTGCACGATCCAGTCCATTTTGTCTGACTTGGGCAGTCCCTGACCAAGCGAGATGCGGGGAGCGGTGATCTCGCGCGACCTCTGGCTGATGATCTCGGCCTTGATCTCGGTTTTGCTGATCTCGGCGATGGTCACGTGATACTCAGCGCCCTGGCCGTCGCACAGGAGAAGCGCATCCCCGGTCTTCATGCGCAGCACGGCTGCGATATGGCGCACGTCCTCGTCAGCAATGCTGATCCGGGAGCCGGAAACCTGGGAGGGGGCTATGAAAAATCGAGGGGGTCGGGACATACGATTTACGATTGCGGATTGCGGATTTCGGAATTTTCCGCCCCGGCTTCGCCTTTGGCTGGTTCAGGCTTGCAGCCTGAACCTAACATTAAAGTTCTGGTTCAATCTGTAAGATTGAACCAGCAAGAGCCGTTGTCAGCTGTTATCAGTGTCAATGAGGTTGACTGGGTTTCGGTTTCGGGGCCTGGCCCTCATGCCTGCCCCTGCCGCCCCGTCTCCGCCTGCGCCGCTTGGGCAGCGCTTTTTTCTCAACGAGCTTCTGTATTTCCTTTTCCTCGCCCGGCGCGAGCGGGTGGGACTTGATGAACTCCTTCCACCAGGCGCGGATCTCTTTTTTCTCGCCCGTGGTCTCGCTCGTAAAACGCAGGTATTCGAAAGCGTCTCCAAACCCGGGCCTGCGCAGGAAAAAGCGCGGGTACCTTCCTTCCCGTTTCTCGAAGCGCTGCTGGTTCCAGTACATATCGCGCATGGTCAGGCTGATCTTTTTCGGTATCTGGACCCGCTGGACCTGGTCGGCAAGGGCCTCCGACACTGCACGGGTCACGGCATCGAGCGCATTGGCCCCCGAAGACCGGTGCTGTTCCGCTTTTTCTTCTATATACTGCCCGAACATGAGCCCGAAGAGGATATGGGGGGGCACGGTTCTTCCGGCCTGGACGCAGGCATCGACCCACTCCAGGGCCTTGCCGATCCAGATATGCGGGAAGCCGTCCTTTTCCGTGTCCACCCATCGGTCGAGCTGCGGAAAGATCACGCCGAACAATCCGGTCTTGCGCAGCAGCTGATAGGTCTTCTCTCCCTCGCCGGACAAAAAGAGCTTCAGCACTTCTTCGTACATGCGGGCAGGAGAGGCCAATGCCACCTGGTCCTTGAGCTCCAGCATGGCCCGGTAGGTTTCAGCTTCGATCTCGAACCCGAGCAGGGCCGCAAAGCGGACGGCGCGCACCATGCGCACCGGGTCCTCGGTGAACCGTACCCGGGGGTCGCCGATGATCCGGATGAGCCCGTTCCTGAGGTCCTGCATGCCGCCTACGTAGTCGATGACCGAGTAATCGGCGATGCTGTAAAACAGCGCGTTCACGGTGAAGTCACGCCGGAGCGCATCCTCCTCGGGCGTGCCGAAAACATTGTCGCGCAGGATCATGCCGCCTTCGGTCTTGAGCATGCTGGGCGGTTTGGTTTTTGCTTCGGGGGCCGCGGCGACCTCGACTGCGGGCGGGGCAGCCTCTTCTTGCGCGAAAGGTTCCTGCCCGGCTGGCCCCGTTGCCTGCCCGATCGCCGGAGCCGCTTCACTGACCTCGGGTTCATCGGACACCATGGACCGGAAGGTCGCGACCTCGACAATATCGTTATGGAAATGAATGTGGGCAAGGCGGAACCTGCGGCCGATGAGCCGGCAGTTGCGAAAGACTTTTTTGACCTCGTTGGGCGTGGCGTCCGTGGCAATATCGAAGTCCTTGGGCTCGCGGCCGAGCAGCAGGTCACGCACACCGCCGCCCACGAGATAGGCGTAGTATCCATGCTCCTTCAGCTTATAGAGAACCCGGACAGCATTGGGACTGATCCACTTGCGGGAGACACTGTGTTCCTTGCGGGGAATGATGGTTGGTTTAATAGGCGTCACGGAACCGTATATTAGCACACAATAACCGGGAAGGTAAAGCGGGAAGTTGCGGAGAAAGACCGAAAGCTGGGTCATCTCTCGCAAAGCTCGCAAAGGACGCAAAGGAAACCTGAGGTTCAAAAACTTACATACAATATTTCGTCAAGACACACCTGATTCTTTTTGTTTTGACCTTCTTGGCGGCCTTTGCGAGCTTTGCGAGAAACGCCTTTGTTCTTAGCTTCTTGACTCCGCTTACTACGGACAGGGGTCAATAATTAAACCGCATCATTGCCACCGCGCCCTTTCGCGACGGTTCGAACACGACGAGCGTATTTCGCGGGTTGTCCATGCCGAGAAAGGCATCCGTAAAGAAGGCCCCGAAGAAGTGGCCGAGGGCGATCCCGGCGAGCACATCGGAAGGATAGTGCTGGTTTGCCTCGACGCGCGCCCAGGCCGTGGCAGCGGTCAGCGTCCCGAGGCCGAGCCGCGAAGCGATCATGGCGCTGTCTGACCAGCCGTACGCCTCGAGATTTTTTGACGTCAGCGTCGTGAAAAGAGCCGCTCCGGAGCTGTGTCCTGATGGAAAACTTTCCCGGTCAGAACCGTCCGGCCGGGTTCGCTCCGTGGCGCTCTTCAAGTACTCTACCGCCCCCCACATCAGGCCCCCCGTGCCTGTTTCAACGGCAAAGCCCCGGGTCTTGTTCATGATCCATTCCTCTGCGGTGTCGTTGCCCGGTGCGGCCAAAGCGGATGCGGCCCAAATCATGCCGGCGGCGCCCAGAAGATCATCGCTTCTGTTCGCGGCATTCCGCTGCGATCCGTAGACCGGCGTGCTCTTCGATGCCCACTCCACAACATTGCGGTCAGCATGGCCGACCTGGAAAGCAAGTGCGCCGACGGCAGGCCCCCAGGTCTCCGGAGCCGTGGCCGCATGCAGCGCCGCCTGCCCGACCCGATCCCACCCCGGCGAGAGCGTTGCATCCTGCCCCCATCCCCTGCTATTGCTCATGACGCCGCATCCGGAATAAAAGATACTTGTGCACAAAAAGAACAGTGTTGCGGCCCGGAACCGGTCACCGATCATCATGCCTGCCTCTCGCGGCCCACGGTCGGGCCAAAAAAAAGGAACGGCAATGCCGTCCCTTCATGTTTTTTTAACAGTATCTGTTACCGTCTATTTTCCATACACGTGGACCGTATACTGGTTCCAGATCCGGAGGATGCTCAGCGTTTCGAGATCGGCAAAGTACACTTCCTGCATCCCCTGTTTTTTTGCAATATCGCCGATGGCGGCGCTGTCCCAGGCAACCAGCGGATGGGAACCGCCCATCCGCGGGAAGGTGATCAACTTCAGGCTGCCCGATCGCTCCCCGGCAACAACAGGCGTACGGTCCAGGTTCAGCGTCAGCGGCTCCACCGTGTGAACATACATGCAGCCCGAGAACAGCAGCGCGAACGCAAACGCCATGAATACTCTCCTGACTGGTTTCATGGACACCTCCTAATCGCCGTACACGATCGTCGTTGTTTCGGTGTAGATGCCGAAGAAGACGCTATAGAATTCCCTGTCCATATGGTTCACGGTCGTGATGCCGCCGTTTTTCGCTGCAGCGGCGGTCCCCGCATCCCCCCAGGCCGCCGCCCACAGGACCGACTGCGACGAGGCCTTTCCCGTTTTCTGGCCGAGGGCCGTCTTGTCGACATTGGTGTCCAGCGGGGTCAGCACATGCGCATAGAAGCATCCTGACAGCAACAGCGTGGAAACGAGACCCGCGGCAAAAACTCTCAGCATGTTCATATACAGCCTCCTTGACCAAGGTATTTTAAAGCGGGAACGAAGCTAATTATAACACAGAATGCAGGTCCGCTGCCTCGATCCGCTCCAGCAATCTGAACTGCACCCGGGCGCGCAGAAGATTATGCGAGGGGCGGGTCGTCCTGAAATAGGTGTCGCCCCGAAGATAGTCGGCAAGAAAGCGGAGCCCGAGCTCGAACGTTATGACCTTCACCGACGCAGGCAGCATCTCGATCTCTTTCTTCGTAAGGAACGATGACGCCTCGGTCAGATAGCCGCGCGTCACCGCTCGATACAGCGGAAGATCGAAGGTTACCCGGTCCAGGTCCCCGTCCTCGCCTGCCGGGTTCGCAGCAGAGCGTACGCAGTCGCCGAAGTCGAAGTGCACGAGCCCCGGCTTCACCGTGTCCAGGTCCAGCATGCAGAGCGCTTCTCCGGTGTCCCTGCGGACCATGACGTTGTTCACCTTGGGGTCGTTGTGCACCACGCGGAGCGGCAGCCGGCCGGAGTCAAGCAGTTCCGTCAGCAGGGGCGCCAGGAACCTTCTGCGGAAAACGAATTCTCGCTCCACCCCGACCTCTGCGGCCCTGCCTGCCGCATCCCGCGTGACAGCGTCGTCATACGCTTCGAGGCAGCGCGGCGTGTGATGGAACCCGGGAAGCGTATCATGGAGAAGGGATGGCGCGAGGTCCGAGACCAGCGACTGGAACCTGCCCAGTCCCCGGCCGACCTCATAGGCATGATGAATATCCTTGACCGTGTCGAAAACGATCCCGTCCTCGATAAAATGAAATACCCGCCATCAGTTTCCGTCTCCGTCAATATGGTGAGAGCGGCCGCTTCCTTCATGGATCAGCGCCGGGGTAACGGTGTAGGGATCGGCCACCCCCTCCGCGCGCAGCCTGGCAGCGATGTGTTGCGTCACCATCTCTACGTTCTCCATCACGTCGACGGGATGCTTGAAGACCGCAACATTGATTCGCTGGAGCACATACTTGCGGACCTCAGTGTCGTCCCTGAACGTGCAGAGGTAGGTATCGTTGATCAGTCCGGAGCCGAATTTTTCGATCACGACGAGCGTGCCGGGGACCGGGAAATGAAGTATTACGTCTTCGGGCCTGTGAATCATGGGGCATTATAGCATTTCTTCTGAGTGATTCCATGATTATTAGAGCAGCCATCATCAGGGGGCGACGAATACCGGGAAGCGTACGGCAACAGGACGAGAATGACCCTTTTCTTAAATGCAATTAAATGTTATACTGGTTCTCCAATGCTCACACAATTCGGCACAGGTATCGTCTATGGCTGATCATCGATCAAATCGGAACGGCATCTCATGGCAACTGCTGCTGATCGGCGTCGTCCTCGGCTTTCTGGCGTGGATCCTGGACTTTAACCTGGAGGCGCTCTCTGACAAGCCTTCCGGTTTTCTGGAGGAGCTGCACACCCCCTTTTCCATGACCTTCCTGAGCCGTTTGTTCCTCCCGGCGGCGTTCATCCTTTTCGGCGCATACGGCACCTGGCTCCTTGCCCGGACCATGCGTTCAGGAAAAAGGTTCCAGGCCTCCGAGGAGCAATACCGCAACCTGGTGGAAGGCGCCTGGGACATCACCTACTCCATCGCGAACGACGGCACGATCTCCTCGACCAGCCCCTCCTGCCAGTCTGCCACCGACTGGACACCGGAGGAGCTCTCCGGCAAACCCTTTCTTTCGATCATCCACCCCGATGACGCGCAGCAGGCGGCTGAAATGTTT
>MHDY01000044.1:6399-6739 GCA_001803705.1 Nitrospirae bacterium GWC2_56_14
GACCGGTCTACAACGGAACTGCGGGTGCGGACCCCGTCAGGCGAATACCGGATCGGGGAATTTCGTTCCACGCGGGCACGGCTGGACGGAAAGGTGATCGGGATTTTCGGCGCAGTGCGCGACATCACGGAACACCGGCGGATGGAGCAGGAGCTCAAAAAGAGCGAGGCCAAATACCGGGACCTGTTCGAGAATGCCAACGACCTGATCCAGAGCGTGGACATGGACGGCAGATTTCTCTACGTTAACCGTGCCTGGCTTAAAACACTGGGCTACACCAGAGAAGAGGCCGACCACCTCACCCTGGCAAAGATCATCCACCCGGATTACGGAATGCATT
>MHDY01000044.1:6789-7071 GCA_001803705.1 Nitrospirae bacterium GWC2_56_14
GAGGCCGGATTCGTGGCAAAGGACGGTCATACCGTCATTGTAGAGGGCAGCGTCAGCAGCCAGCTTCAACAGGGGAAGCCGGTGGCGCTCCGCTGCATCTTCTCGAACATCACCGGGCGGCGCCTGGCCGAGGAATTCAACAAGAACATTCTTGAGAGCGTGGACGAGGGCTTCATTGTCGTGACCCCTGACTATCGGATCACGCTGGCGAACAAGGCCTTCTGCACAACGGTTAAACTGGCCGCCGCGGAGGTCGTCGGCAAGCGCTGCTACGAGGTCTCC
>MHDY01000045.1:0-7158 GCA_001803705.1 Nitrospirae bacterium GWC2_56_14
GGAGGAAAGCCTGCCGGTGCTCTACACGGCGTACACCCCCTGTTTCCGCCGCGAGGCGGGATCATACGGCAAAGACACTCGCGGGTTGATCCGCCAGCACCAGTTCAACAAGGTGGAGCTGGTGAAGTTTGCAAAACCCGAGGGCTCCTACGATGAGCTGGAGAAGCTTACCGGCCAGGCAGAGGAGGTTCTCAAGCGGCTTGGCCTCGCGTACCGGGTCATCGCCCTCTGCGCCGGCGACCTGGGGTTCTCTTCTGCAAAGACCTACGATATCGAGGTCTGGCTTCCTGCGCAGAATAAGTACCGGGAAATATCATCGTGCTCGAATTTCGAGGACTTTCAGGCACGGCGGGGCAACATCAGGTACAAGCCTGCAGGCGGAAAAAAGACCGAGTTCGTGCATACGCTGAACGGCTCAGGCCTGGCAGTGGGCCGCACGGTCGTCGCGATCCTCGAAAATTTTCAACAGCCAGACGGCAGCATTGTGATACCCGAAGTGCTCAGGCCGTACATGGGCGGGGCGGAGAAAATAACACCGAGGAGCCCGGAGCCAGAAGCCAGAAGTCAGAAGTGATGCATCCGGCCATGATTTTTTTGCTGGGTTCTGTCTCCTGACTTCTGAATGCGGCGGTTTATACGGAGAGATGGCCGAGCGGTTTAAGGCGGCGGTCTTGAAAACCGTTGAGCGCAAGCTCCGGGGGTTCGAATCCCTCTCTCTCCGCCATATTTTTTATACGAAAATGCGTTTGGAGTTCTTTCGTTCGGAGTTCGTAGTTTTTGACTCCCTGCTCATGACTCCGAACTCCGAACAGAAGTAAACCGGAGAGGTGGCCGAGCGGCTGAAGGCAGCTGCCTGCTAAGCAGTTGTGGGGGTAACTCCACCCCGGGTTCGAATCCCGGCCTCTCCGCCATTTTTTCCGGCAGCACGACCAGGGCAACGCTCCCTGTATCTTTACTATTCACCTACCCAAGGAGGTATCACCATGAAGAAGTTGTTAGCCGCTGTTGTAATAGGCAGCCTCATCTTTACCGTTGCAGCCTGCAAAAAGAAGGAAGAAAAGCCCCAGTTGCCTCCGGGCCACCCGAGCACGGAAGGCGGCATGCCGCAGACGGGGATGCCGGATATGCCGAAGGTCGACCGCAAGGTCGTTGTTCCCGCTGAAGTGAAGGCGAAGTGGAAGGCCGTTAAGCTGAACATCGAAGACAAGACTGCCAAGAGCACGAAAGAATACACGGTGGCCGTGGGTACTGAACTTGCGGTGCCGAACACGAAAATGAAGATCAAAGTGCATGCATTCCTCCCGGATTTCAGGATGGGCGAGAAAGACATCACCTCAGCATCGGATAAGCCAAACAACCCTGCCGTGCAGGTGTCGGTTACCGAGCCGGGTAAAGCAGAGTGGAAGGGCTGGCTCTATTCCATGCACCCCGGGATCCACCCCTACGCACATGAACGTGTCGCTATCACGCTTGTGGGTGGCGTGAACAAGTAAGCAGAAAGACAGACCAGACCGGTTTTGGATGCACAGAAGCACCCGCTTCTGTGCATCTGTTTTGCGCCCATAGCTCAGCTGGATAGAGCAACGGACTACGAATCCGTAGGCCAGAGGTTCGAATCCTCTTGGGCGCACCATTTTTTAGAATTGACCGCAGCGCTTGCTTGGCGACCATGATGAATAACGGCGCGCACAGGACCGACGAAGAGTTCATGCGCTTGGCGCTTGCCGAGGCGCATAAGGCGGCAGGCGAGGGCGAGACGCCAATCGGCGCGGTGCTGGTCGTCGGAAACACGGTTATCGCTGCTTCCCACAACATGCGGGAGACCTGGCAAGACCCGTGTGCGCACGCCGAACTGCTGGTAGTACGGGAAGCTTCGGCCAAGCTCGGCAGATGGCGGATGTCGGACGCGACCGTTTATGTGACCCTTGAGCCCTGTCTTATGTGTTCCGGGGCGCTGGTGCTTGCACGGGTCAACAGGCTGGTGTACGGGTGCCGCGATCCCAAGGCCGGCGCTCTGGGATCGGTCTATGATGTGGTCCGTGACGGCAGGTTGAACCACGTGTACCGTATCACGCCCGGTATTCTTGAAGCCGAATGCCGCGATGTGCTTCAGGTCTTTTTTGAGAAGCTGAGGCAGTCAGTACGATAAGGTTGAAGCGGCACATTCGGAGAGGTGGCCGAGTGGTTGAAGGCGGCAGTCTCGAAAACTGTTGTGGGGGTAACTCCACCGGGGGTTCAAATCCCCCCCTCTCCGCCATATATAATTGCGGATTTCGGATTGCGAATTAATAAATCCGAAATCCGAAATCAACAATCCGAAATAGTAAAACCGGAGAGATGGCCGAGCGGCTGAAGGCGCACGCTTGGAAAGCGTGTTTAGGGAAACCTAACGTGGGTTCGAACCCCACTCTCTCCGCCATTTTTTATCCATGATGCGTTTGGAGTTCTTAGTTCGGAGTATTTTTTGACTCCCCGCTCATAACCCCGAACCAAAAGCAATTGCGCTCACAAGCCCGGGTCCTGCGCAACCACGGTCCCGTGAACCCCGTCAGGTCCGGAAGGAAGCAGCGGTAAGCGGGTTCCAGGTGTGCCGCAGGGAAGCCCGGGTTTGTGAGCTTTAAATTTTTCGATCAAAGCCAGGGAAAGCGCGGACGCCGTTCCCGTTCGTTACTTCCGCAATGAACCGGCAAAACCTGTCCAACAAACTTGTTCGACCTTTGCGCTGCTGTGTAGGCGAAGGGCAGTCCACCGGTTCATCCCCGCCTCCCCGTGCCTTCGCAAAGCAGCGACAGAATGATCAAGAACGGCCATCGTAGTATGAGATCTGCAGCAGCGTATCCGAGGTAAAGTTCCTATGAGCTACCAGGTCCTGGCAAGAAAATGGCGGCCCCAGGTTTTCGAAGACGTCGTCGGTCAGGGGCATATCACTCGAACGCTGCAGAACGCGATCACCACGAAAAGGCTTGCGCATGCGTTCCTGTTCTCCGGACCGCGGGGCGTGGGCAAGACCACGACAGCGCGCATTCTTGCCAAGGCCTTAAACTGCTCGGAAGGACCGACCCCGACGCCCTGCGGCAAATGTGATTCGTGCAGAGAGACCACGGCGGGAATGTCAGTGGATGTCATCGAGATCGACGGGGCATCGAACCGCGGCATCGAACATATCCGGGAGCTGCGCGAAGCCGTGAAATACGCGCCCACCCGCGGCAAGTACAAGGTCTACGTGATCGATGAGGTCCATATGCTCACGAACGAGGCCTTTAATGCACTGCTGAAGACGCTCGAAGAACCGCCGCCGCATGTCCTCTTCATCTTTGCCACGACCGAACCGCAGAAGATCCCCGCCACCATTCATTCCCGCTGCCAGCGCTACGGGTTCAAGCGAATTCCCCTGAGCGAGATCATCGACCAGCTTAAAAAGATCGCAGCAGCCGAGGGCATTACGGTCACCGACGAGGGGCTTGCCATGATCGCGCGGGCAGCAGAGGGCAGTATGCGTGATTCGCAGAGCCTGCTGGACCAGGCCGTTTCGTACAGCGGCATGACGGTCAAGAACGAGGACCTCCAGGCGACCCTCGGCGCGGTAGCACAGGAAAAGCTGCTGCAGTTCGCTGCGGGCCTGCTCTCCCGGGACAGCGGCGGTCTGCTGAAGCAGATCGACGGCCTGCTTGAACAGGGGCTCGATATGCGTCAGTTCCTGGCGGGAGTGGTCGAGCATATCCGGAACCTTATGGTAATCAAGATCACCAAGGACCCCGGCCGTATCGTCGAGCTTCCGCCAGCAGATATTCAGAACCTCCAGCAGCAGGCCTCCGGCGTGGAAAGCGACCAGCTCCTGCTGCTCTTTGACAGCCTTTCAAAAACACTGGATGAAATGCGCTGGTCCCCGCATCAACGGTTCACTGTTGAAATGGGGATCGTCAAGGCCTGCCACATCACGCCGTTGCGGCCGCTCGCCGAGGTGCTTGCCCGGATGAAGGAGTTTGAGAGCCGCCTTACGCCGGGAACCGCGTTGTCCGCGCCGGCGGCTGTCGGGGTCCGCGAGCAGTCGGGACCCTATGTGCCTAAAACCGCGGCGGTTTCGCACCAGCCCCGCCCGTCAGAAGCGCCGGGCGGAGGGGGCGGAGCGACAACGGATGAGTGGGGCAGGGTGATGAGCGCCCTGAAAGCGAAAAAACCGAGCCTGGCCTCCTATTTTACCCAGAGCAAACTTCTCAATACTTCGGACACGGGCTTTACGCTTGGGTTCCCGGCGGGTTTTCAGCGGGACCAGGTTGAAAAGCAGGAACATCGCGATTATATTGAACAGATCGCCGGCGAGGTGCTGGGCAGAAAAATTCAACTTACCATAAAACCGCTTGGCCAGGGGGAAGCAGGGCCCTCTCCGGCCAGAACCAAAACACCGGCAAAAAAGAAACCCGAGGAACAGCCCCCGATCGTCCAGGACGCGCTCAGGATCTTCGGCGGTGAGGTCATAGAAACGGACCAAACCGAGGAAGAGGGTTGACGGGATGGGACCACACGGACAAGACATTTAAATTTTTTATACCAGCATAAACCCCTCGTTTTTTCTTGCAAAGCATCCCCCGTTCTTTTATTATAATCTTCCCTTGCTGTTTGGGCGATCTCACTTTTCGGGCACAAAAAGGCCTCGCATGTCGAAAAATATCATTGGTAATTTGATGAAACAGGCCCAGCAGATGCAGGAGCGGGTCAAGAAGCTCCAGGAAGAGGCTGCCGGTAAATCGGTGGAGGCTTCCTCGGGCGGCGGTATGGTGACGGTCGTGGCGAACGGCCGGCAAGAGGTCCTTTCGATCAAGATCGACGCTTCCGTCGTGGATCCCAAAGACATCGAGATGCTCCAGGACCTGGTCACGGCAGCCGTAAATGAAGCGCTCAGAAAATCCCAGGAGCTCATGAAAGACGAAATGGCCAAACTGACGGCGGGCATGGGCCTTCCCCCAGGGCTGATCTGACGCGGAATCCCTATGGAGCGTAGTGGTCAGGACAGGACATCAGCGGTGAAAGAACGCGAAGCATCATCCCGTGAGCTTTCTCACCCGGGAAAAAAGGGGAAAGCCGGCGCGCAGGCCGCGGAAGTATCGGGTCAGGCCTTGGGCAGAATGGTCGAGGCGTTCACCAGGCTTCCGGGTATCGGCAAGAAAAGCGCCGAACGTCTTGCTTTTGCCATTCTGGGCATGCCGCCCGAGGAAGCCTTCGGGATCGCGCAGGCGATCCTGGACCTGAAGAACAACAGCCGCTACTGCACGGTCTGTAATAACATTACCGAGGACGAGATCTGCGGTCTTTGCCGCGATGAAAAACGCGATCCTTCACGCATCTGCGTTGTGGAAGAACCGAGCAATATTCTGATCCTCGAGAAGACCGGGATCTTCCGGGGCCGCTACCATGCGCTCATGGGTTCCCTCTCGCCGCTTGACGGCATCGGACCCGAGGATCTCAGGATCGACGGACTCATGGAGCGTCTCCGGGCAGGCGGCGTAAAAGAGGTCATTATTGCAACGAACCCGACCGTCAAGGGTGAGACAACGGCCCTCTATCTTTCGAAATTGATCAAACCCCTCGGCATCAGCGTAAGCCGCATCGCCTATGGGCTCCCCGTGGGAGGGGACATCGAGTACGCCGATGAGAATACCGTGCTGCGGGCGCTTGAAGGACGAAGAGAAATGTAATTTAATGCGGAATGCGGATTGCGGATTGCGGAATGAACACATCACTCCGAACTCCAAACTCCATGCTCCGAACTGAGTTGGGAGGATATTATGGCAGAAATGATCGAGATCAGATGGCATGGCCGGGGTGGTCAGGGAACGGTGACCGCGGCCAAAGTGCTTGCAGACGCCTGTCTATCCGGCGGACGCAACGTGCAGGCATTCCCGGAATACGGACCGGAGCGAGCAGGAGCGCCGCTTCGCGCCTATAACCGGATCAGCGAGAAGATCCTCCGGATGCACTGCCCGGTCCTGAACCCGGGCGTGGTAGCCGTGGTGGACGCAACGCTCCTTGACGCGATCAATGTCGCCGAGGGCGCGAAAGACGATGCGGTCTTCATCATCAACACGAGCAAGGACCCGAAAGACGTGCGGGCAAAATTAAAAGCCAAACCGACCCAGAGGGTCTTCACCATCGATGCGTCCAAGATCTCAACCGAGACCATCGGCCGGAATATGCCGAACTCCTGTATGCTTGGTGCGGTGAACCGGGCCACGGCGATCGTGACCATGGAAGTGCTGCTCGACGACGTGAAGGGCAGCTTCGGCAAGAAATTCGCGCAGAAGATCATCGACGGCAACCTGACCGCGGTGAAGCGCGGATACGAGGAGGTACACGAAGGATGAAACAGATGAACTGGAAAGAATTGCCCCATGCCGGCACCATTCTGAAGGCCGGCAATGCCAATGAATATAAGACCGGCTCGTGGCGTTCGCTCAAGCCGCGCTGGATCGAGGAGAACTGCATCCAGTGCCTCTTCTGCTGGGTCTACTGCCCCGATTCCGCGATCCCCGTAAAAGAGGAAAAACGGGTGAACTTCGATTACGACCACTGCAAAGGCTGTGGTGTCTGCGCCATGGAGTGTCCGGGCAAAAAAGGCAACAAGGCCATTGTCATGGAAGAGGAGGAGAAATAACATGGCAATAACGACGACCAAGACCGTGGCGGTCACCGGCAACCAGGCCGTTGCCGAAGCGCTCCGCCAGCTGAACCCCGATGTCATGCCGGCCTATCCCATCACGCCCTCAACGGGCATCATGGAGTCGTTCACCTCGTTCGTTTCGAACGGCAAGGTGGATACCGAGACCATCCTCGTTGAGAGCGAGCACAGCGCCATGAGCGCCTGCATCGGCGCATCGGCAGCAGGCGGCCGCGTGGCGACAGCGACCAGCGCCCAGGGCCTTGCCCTCATGTGGGAGATGCTGCACATTGCGTCAGGCTACCGCCTGCCGATACTGATGGCCCTGGTGAACCGGGCCCTTTCCGCGCCGCTCAACATCCACGGCGACCATTCGGACGGCATGGGCATGCGCGACTGCGGCTGGATCCAGCTCTTTTCCGAGAACGCCCAGGAAGCCTATGACAATACGATCATGGCCTACCGCATTGCCGAGCATAAGGACGTGCGTCTGCCCATCGCCGTCA
>MHDY01000045.1:7164-13358 GCA_001803705.1 Nitrospirae bacterium GWC2_56_14
CGTATATACCGGACGCGGAAGTGAAAAAGTTCGTCGGCGACTACATCGCGATGGATCCTCTCCTCGACCTCGATAACCCTAAGAGCATCGGCGCTCTGGTGCTGACGGACTATTACATGGAGCACAAGCGTGTCCAGCATCAGGCTATGCTGAACGCCAAGAAGGTCATCCAGGACGTTTCCGCGGAGTTTGCCAAGGCGTTCGGCCGCAAGTACGATTTGTTCGAATCCTACCGCCTCGAAGATGCCGAGGTCGTTCTCGTTGCGCTCAATTCCGCAGCAGGAACGATCAAGGACGAGGTGGACCGCTATCGCGAAAAGGGCGTGAAGGCAGGGTTGCTCAAGCCCCGCGTGTTCCGGCCCTTCCCCTATGAGGAAATCGGCGCCGCGCTCAAGAACGCCAAGGCGGTCTGCGTCATGGATCGGGCGGATTCCTACGGCGGCTACGGCCCGCTCTTCATGGAGATCGCACCGGCCGTGTACCCCTATCGCCAGGGACCGCTTCTGTTCAACAAGATCTACGGCCTCGGCGGCAGGGATCTGATGCCGCTCGATGTTGACCAGGCAATCGACGAGACCATCGAGGTCGCAAAGACCGGCAAGGTCAAGATAGTGAAAGACTATATGACCGTGAGGAACTGACAAATTCTAAACCCGAAATCCTAAATACGAAATAATATCGAAACACCAGATCACAAACGTTTGTGATTGCATCGGATTTAGATATTATCATTTAGGATTTCTCTCCAAAGGAGAGCACATGAGCACACCGACACAGGAAAAACCCTTAACCCTGAAATCACTGACGCACAAGCCGGAACTGCTTACGGGCGGCCACCGCATGTGCTCGGGCTGCGGCGCACCGACCATCGTGCGCCAGGTCCTGATGGCCATCGACGAACCGGTGGTGATCGCCAACGCCACGGGCTGCCTGGAGGTCTCGACCTGCCTGTTCCCGTACACCGCCTGGAAGGTGCCGTGGATGCACAGCGCCTTCGAGAACGCAGCAGCCACGGCCTCGGGGATAGAGACCATGTACCGGTCGCTCCGGAAGCAGGGCAAGCTCAAGAAGGAAATGAAGTTCATCGCCTTCGGCGGCGACGGCGGCACTTACGATATCGGGTTCCAGGCCCTTTCGGGCGCCATGGAGCGCGGCCACCAGCTGCTGTATATCTGCTACGACAACGGCGCCTACATGAACACCGGCATCCAGCGCTCGAGTGCTACGCCTTTTGGCGCAGATACGACCACGCAGCCTGTAGGTTCCGTGATCAAGGGCAAGACGCAGCGCCGCAAGGACCTCACCCGCATCATGGCAGCACATAACGTGGCGTACGCAGCCCAGGCCTCGCCTCATAACTGGAAGGACCTCATGACCAAGGTCCGGAAAGCTTTGGCAACGAACGGCCCGGCATATATGGGCATCGTCTCCCCCTGCAACCGCGGCTGGCGTTCCCAGACCAACGATTCGATCCTGCTTTCGCGGCTTGCCGTCGAGACCTGCTACTGGCCGCTGTATGAGGTGCAGGACGGAAAATGGACCATCAACTACGACCCCAAGGACCGGAGAAAACCGGTTGCCGAGTGGCTCAAGCCCCAGGGCCGGTTCAAGCATCTCTTTGCACCCGGCAACGAGGCGCAGCTCGCCCGCTTCCAGGAACTCGTGGACAATGATTGGGAGAGTCTCAAGAAGCTCCAGGAAATGTCGAAAAGCTGATATCGCTTCTCTCTTCCCAGACCGCACGAACAGAAATGAACACAGCCGGGTTTGCTTGCCCGGCTGTGTTTTCGTTTGGCAGGAACTAAAAAAAGCTTGAAATATCACGGTCAGTATGGTTTAATAGCCACAACCTGCGGTCACCGTGCGGTATGGCGTTCAGCGCCTAAGGAGAAGCACCTATGCTGGGTCAAGATCTCGTGATGTATGACGAAGAGTTTAAGCTCATAGACGCGGAACTCCAGCGCCTCCTTGCCCAGGCCAATGCCAAGGTCGTGTTTCTCGTGGATAAGAACGGCCAGCTCATCGCCGCGACCGGTGAAACGGAAAATCTTGACACCACGTCGCTTGCCTCCCTGACTGCCGGCAACATCGCGGCCACGGGCGGTATGGCCAAGCTGTTGGGCGAGAAGGAATTTTCCATCCTGTTCCACGAAGGCCAGCGCGACAACATCCACATATCCATCATCGGCCAGCGGGTGATCCTGGTGGTTATTTTTGATCAGCGCTCATCGCTCGGCCTTGTCCGTCTCCGGGTGAAAAAGAGCGCCGACGTGCTCGGAACCATCTTTAATCAACTCCTTGAAAAAGTGGAAACGGGAAAAACGTCAGGCAAAGCTGCTGATTCGCCCTTTGCGGAGATCACGGACGAAGACATCGACAAACTCTTCGGGTAACCCCGCCACGGTCATTTCCTGAATGTGTTAGGAGAGGAATCACGGTTCTATGTCGTTTATCAATTATTCGTCGAGAGAGATCAACTGCAAGATCGTTTTCTATGGTCCCGGCCTGTGCGGCAAGACGACCAACCTGCAGTGGATATACAAAAAAACAAACCCTGACAGCAAGGGAAAGATGATCTCGCTGGCGACCGAGACCGAACGGACGCTGTTCTTCGACTTTCTTCCGCTCGCCCTGGGCGAGATCCGCGGATTCAAAACGCGTTTCCATCTGTACACGGTTCCCGGCCAGGTTTTTTACGACGCAAGCCGTAAGTTGATCCTCAAGGGCGTGGACGGCGTTGTTTTTGTTGCAGACTCACAGATCGAACGGATGGAAGCGAACATCGAGAGCGTTGAGAACCTGCGCATCAACCTTGCGGAGCAGGGCTACGATCTCGATAAAGTTCCCTATATCATTCAGTACAACAAACGCGACCTGCCGAACGTCGTGCCGGTACAGGAAATGCGGCGCGCGCTGAACCCCCGCAGCGTGCCGGATTTCGAGGCAGTCGCTCCCGAAGGCACCGGGGTATTCGATACCCTCAAAGCGATCGCCAAGCTCGTGATCATGGAGCTCAAGAAGGGCCAGGACGGCGGCTAAGAACTCTTCCCTGCCACTAAATAACCCATTGACATATCAGGCCATATATGGTATTTATACCAGCCTGATTTCCTAAGCATCTCCCCATCATTCCCGAATAGCTCAGTTGGTAGAGCGGGTGACTGTTAATCACCATGTCGCAGGTTCAAGTCCTGCTTCGGGAGCCAAATAAAACGAAGGCCGCCTTTATAGAAGGGCGGCCTTTTTTTGTTTATCTGCCGCTTCTATCCCCGAATGTGCAATCACCACAGACGACTTGCTGAACGCGGTTGTGATCGCCTGCACGGCGCCTGGCTTTGGTTAGCGTTGACCGCTGTCTACGTCCGGTGGGGTTTCCTTAAAAAGCTCGTGAGCACGATGGCGACGCCGGCAAAGGCCGCTGCCATGAAGAAGCTGGAGGAGAAACTGCTCGTTTTTTCCGCAAGGATGCCGGCAATGGAGGGTCCGGTGATCTGGCCGAGGCCGAAGATAAAGGTGATGAAGCCGAAGGCAGCGAGTGCCTTGTCAATGCCGACGTACTCGCTCACGGCCGCGACCATGATTGACGGGATGGACCAGGCCACCATGCCGTAGAAACCGATCGAAAGGTACAGAAAAAAAGGCGGCAGGTCCGCCGCGACCAGCAAATAGGCCAGCATCTGGAGCGAGAACACGATCATGAGCCCGGCCTTCCTGCCGAGCTTGTCCGAAAGCGTGCCGAAGACCGGGCCGGAGAACAGGCTCAAAAACCCCACCCAGGACCAGAAGTTCCCGGCAATTGCTTCGGAAAATCCCCGCTCTTTCACCAGCGTGGTCACGATGAAGGTAGCGTAGATCACGTAGGTATAGCCGAAAAGAAAATAGATGGCCCCGAGCAGATAGAGGGTTTTATTCTTGTAGATGTTTTCTTTCGGCGCCGTCATTGTATGACGACCTGGCGCGAAGGTTGTCTCGTCAGTTCCCAGCGGCTTCAAACCCCTGTCTTCCGGATGGTTTCGCAGAATGACGAACGCAAGGCAGGCAATGGCAGCAACGATGCCCGCCAGGATAAGCCAGTTCAATCTCCATCCTTCAGATCCTTTCCAACCATTAATATACGGAATGAGCTTCCCTGAAAGGATGATGGCGAAACCGCTTCCGATCACCACGAACCCCGCTGCGCGTCCCCGGATGGCACGATCGAACCAGGCAGTGATGAGCCCCATCATCGGCACATTGGCGGCCCCGCTCCCCATGCCGGTGATGAAATAGAAGGCCAAGACCGCGCCGAAGGTCTGGGCCCGGCTGATGAGCGCCATGGAGAGCGCGATCACGGCAAGGGCTACGATGATGAGCTGGCGGGAACCGATCCTTCGAGCCAGCGGCGCGCAGAGCAGCACTGCAATGAGGTAGCCGATGAAGTTCCCGGTGCTGATGAACCCGATCTGGGCGTAAGAAAGCGTGAGCGACGAGGCCATGGAAGGCAAGAGCATGCCAAGGGCGAACCGTCCGATGCCGAGGCAGGCGAGGATGACGAGCGTGCCGGTCCCGGCGATGATCCAGGCATAATGGAAGGGAAGGCGGGAAGATCTGGGCTGAGACATGGCAAGAACTATAGCATGACTTGGCGAAAGGAAAAAGAAAAAATTAGCGCATCTTTTCTAGGAGTCTGTCGGACTTGTGATGATCAATCCGGCGGCGTAAGTTAACCGGCCGCCCAAAAGCGGCCTGATATTTTAACTTTCCAGCAATGTCGTTACTGGAAAAGCGATTGTTCTGCTCTTTCTTAATGCTATCAGCTCAAGGCATACAGCCTTTTCAGGTTCCAAGCGATGCAAACCAGATCCCATTCGCCTTGTGCCGACTCAAAACCTCGTAGGAGGAACTGCCGGAACCCCATGACTGCCTTAATGATGCCGAAGACCGGTTCTACCGTACTCTTACGCTTGGCGTAGAGCCTCTTTCCAGCCTGTGTCCGGAGACGGTGCTTCATCCTCATAACCGCATCAGCACCATCAGGCAGCGGCAACGGCTCACGGAACCGATCCATGAGCGGCTGGTTGTGCTGTTCCCGGCCAAAGGCAAGGTACGGCGTGATCTTGTTTTTCTCGCAAGCGCCGACGTTGGTTTCGCTGTAGAAACCGTTATCGGTAAGAACCGCATCTACCGTACCGAGAGATTCCGGTAATGCCATCAGATTGGCGACCGCTGGTTCCAGTTCGCGTTTGTCGTTTGTCTGTTGGCTCACATGGCTGGTGACGATCATCATTGATTCGGTATCAACGCCGGCCTGGGCATTGTAAGCCTGCTCAAATCCGCCGCCGGACTTTTTCATGATGCGGGATTCTCCGTCCGTCAGGTTGACTTGGTCTTTACCTTTGATACCAGGTTCTGGCGGTTGCGGTTTAGGGCCGCGCGGCTTTTTGCCGGTCTTCTGTTCTTTTTCGGCGCGCTCGGCCAAGTTCTTATCATAGGCTTCTTTTTCTTGAGCGAAGCGCTCGAGGGCTCGTCGTTCAATCTCGGCCTTGGCTTCGGCTATTGCCTTGAGCCGGTCGGTGCGCCGGGATAGTTCGTCAGGGATGTTCATCCCATCTGGGAGATCGGCCTGGTCGGCGGCTTCCGCCTGGCGTAGAAGTTCAGCTACTTCCGCCTTCAGCTGCTCTTCCACCTTGCAGGCGTGGGCGTAGCTCAAGGCTTTATGCTTGGAGGCATTCGCTTTAACCTTTGTTCCGTCCAGACTGACGGTGCCCAGCTTCAAGACACCTGTCTGCTGTGCGATAAGCAGGATCTGAACGAACAGCGGCTTTAGTTGCGGCAGAAACCGCTTCCGAAAGACGGCGATAGTGTCGTGGTCCGGATGGGTATTGGCAGCGATAAATCTGAAGGCTACCGAATCATAGGTGCTTCGCTCCAGTTTTCGGCTGGAGAACACCCCGGTGGCATATCCGTAGAACAGGAGCGCCAGAAGCATTTCCGGATTATAGGGCTGCGAACCGCGTCCTGCATATGCTGCTTTCAAAGAGCTGAGATCGAGTTGGTCGACAATCTCGACGACAAACCGGGCTAGATGATCCTCGGGCAGCCAGTCTTGAAGCGATGGTGGCAATAAGAAGAGTGTGGACTGATCATAGTCGATAAATTTTGCGCTCATTTTTTTCAACCTCGTCATGTGCGATTGAAAAGCTGAGCAACTATAG
>MHDY01000046.1:0-7973 GCA_001803705.1 Nitrospirae bacterium GWC2_56_14
GATCCTGAACACGAAAAAAGAACTGCTTGAGATCTACAAGGCAGGCTCCGGCGGCATCAGGACCCGCGGCGAGTACAAGGTCGAGGAACTTCCCCGCGGCAAGCAGGCCATCGTTTTCTCCTCCATCCCCTATCAGGTGAACAAGGCGCGATTGCTGGAGAAGCTCATCGGCCTCATGGAGGAACGGAAACTGCCGCAGGTCACCACGGTCCGCGACGAATCGACGGGCGATGTGCGCATCGTGCTCGAGCTCAAGGCTGAGACCAATGCCGAGCTCGTGACCGCCTACCTCTTCAAGCACACGGACCTGGAGTCGACCTTCCCCATCAACTTCACGGCGCTCAAACCGAACATGGAGCCGGAGCGCCTGTCGCTCAAGGCGATCATGCGTTACTTCCTGGATTTCCGGCACGAGATCACGACCCGGCGGCTCAACTACGATCTTCGGCTGCTCAAGGCGCGGCTCCACATCCTCGCGGCGTTTGAGGCGCTCTACGACGATCTCGACACGGCGATAAAGCTCATCCGCAAGGCAAAGTCGCGCGAAGACGCTGCGGAAAAGCTTAAAAAACATTTCAAGCTCGACGACGAACAGGTAAAGGCCATTCTCGACATGCAGCTTTACAAGCTGGTTGGCCTCGAGATCGACCGCATCCTTGCGGAGAAGGCGGAGAAGACCAGGCTGCGCAAGGACATCGAAGCCATCCTGGCGAGCCAGAAAAAGATCTGGGGCCTCATCAGGACCGAGCTGCTCGAGATCAAGGAAAAGTACGGCGACAAGCGCAGGTCGGTCATGAAAGCTGCCGATGACGTGGAGTTCTCCCAGGACGACTTCGTTGTCCATGAGGACGTCACCGTTATCCTGACGAAAATGGGATGGATCCGGCGCGTCAAGACCGTGGGAGAGAACCTCCGGTTCAAAGACGGCGATTCGCTGCTGGCGCTGCTGCCGGCCAACACCCGGGACAATATCGCCATATTCTCTTCAGCCGGCAAGGTCTACGTGAACAAGGCCTTCGACCTGCCGACCGGATCCGGCTTCGGCGAGCCCGTGCAGCATCTGTATAAGTTCGGCGACGGCGAGCGGCCCATCATGGCCATGAACCTTACCACCGTCCTGTCCGGCGGTGCTGCCGCGGTTGACGGCGGGACCCCGGACAAGCAGGCGGAGCTCACGCTCACCGGCGGAAGCGCCCTGGCCCTGACCGTCTCAGCCAAGGGAGTGGGCTTCCAGTTCGATCTCGCGCAGTTCAACAGCATCACGACCCGTGCAGGCAAGAAGTTCGCCGGCATAAAAGAAGGTGACAACATCCTGGGCGTTGACCTCATCGACCTTCCCAATGTGCTGTTCCTCACGTCCGAAGGCAGGGCCGTCGTGCTTGCAGCAAAGGACATTCCCATCCTCACCGGCGCCGGCAAGGGCGTGAAGCTTGTGAATGTGAAGAACGGCGACGTTGTTCTGTTCAGGGCGGTCCGCAAGAACGAGCAGGTGAAGGTGGTCGATGAAAAGGAAAAAGAAAAGGTGATCGACCTGAAGGCCTATGGCGTCATGACCCGCGGCGCGGTCGGTTTGAAAGCGGTGAAGGCGATACGGTTCGCCTGACGATAACGGTTTCAGCTCTAACAAGAACGGCGGGGCAATCAATTCGATTGCTCCGCCGTTCTTTTCATCCTGAAAAAGCTTTTTGTACACGGATAAATTCGGATAAAAACCGGATAACGGCGGATTTTTTTGTCGAGAGATTACCTAAAAAAGATAATGCTTTGCTTTGGGTTTATCCGCCCTTATCCGATCTTAATCCGCTTCTTCCGTGTCTAATGATTTTTTTAGACTTAATGGTACGACGACACGCCGATGCCGATGCCGAACGATACGCGCGACCCTGAAGAAGGCTCCCACAAGTGCATGCTTTTCGCTGTCACCAGGGGATAGCGGTACTCGATCTCGCCAAGCGGCTGCACCTTCTGGCCCGACACCTCGCCGATGACGGACAATTCCCTGCCGGCGTGGTACACGGCGGCATCCAGAAATTCTTCGGTCACGATGAACAGGCGTCCTTCCGTGGCGTCCGTCCGGAGCGGCCGTCCCGAACTGTCCAGCGGTTTCTGCAGCAGCTCGATCACGCTGCCTTCTTTTGTGTTCTTTGATGTCACGATCATGCCGCCGAGCATCACCCACGCGCCCTTATAGGCATCGGGGTTCTTCTGCAATTCTTTAAAAGAAAGGTTCTTGTCCACGCGGTCCAGCATCTGCTTCGGGAAAGGCGGCGCGCAGGCGGCGGTCAGCAACAGCGCGAGCAGCGCGCAAAATACCAGGCGTTTCTTTTTATCTGTGTTCATAGCGTATCCCCCTTCCGGCGTGTGGTAGACACACGACCTGACAGGCGCTACTCCTGTGTTCGCACGGACCGGTTGGGATCGTCAAGCGGATCGAACCACTGGGGTCCGCTCCGGGCTTTCCGCTGATCCTCCCACAGCTTCAGCTCCTTTGAGAAAAAAAGCGGAACGCGAAGGCCCTGATCCACCAGCGCGGCGGCCTCGGTGCCCGCCACGATTGCGGCAACGGTGATCTCCCTGCCGGGAGCGTAGAGGAGGGTATTGAGATGCGCCGGATAGGACAATATGAACCGTCCGCCCGTTTTCGTGGTGCGCTCGGGACGGCCCCAGTAGTCCAGGGCGCGCTCCACGACCTCGAGCAGCGTGCCGCGGTCCGTACTGCTGACCTGGTCGATCGTTCCGCCGATGATCACCAGTTTCCCCTTATAGGTCTCCGGGTCCTGCTTGACTTCGTGAAAAGAGATCTTTCTATCGGCCTGACGGGTATACTCCCGGGAGATGGCGTAGGTACAACCCTGGAAGCACAAGGCGAGACTTATGGCGAGAATGATGTTCTTCATGGCAGCCGCACACCTCTCTGTGGATCGAACCCGGGAAATAAGAGGACGGCCGCACACCGATGCCGGGACATCAGGCCTGCGGTTCAGTTTCCTTCTCAATTTTTTTACGCACGTGATCGGGAATATCGATTCCGCTGAGATCGAAGTTGCCCAGCTCCCGGGCCAGCAGACTGATCTTGTCGACATTCTGAAGGTACTTGTTAATAATGATCCTGCGGGTCTCCATCACCCGGCACGAACCGCCCTTTGATGTCTTCAGATCGTCATAGGTCACTTTGATGGAAAGGGCCTTGGCCACGTTTTCGAGATCCACGAGCGTAATTTTCATAGTGTTGTCATTTTAAGTATAGCAGATTGGGGATGGGATGGCCGCCGTCACCCTGGCGCGACCGGGAACGATGCCGTCTGATGCTGCATGGAGCATGTGAAAAAGGACCGCTGCACAGGAGCGGTCCCGGAGTGTTTACGCTTCTTCCTTGTGGACCTCGAGAATGCTCACGACGTTGATGTTCGCGTCCTTGAGCGCCTTTTGCACATCAGCAAGTTTTGCGTCCTGCACTTTCAGTATGAAATTCGATTTCGTAGCCATGGCCTGCCTCCTGATCAAGATGGTTGCTCTGCAATGCTTCGCTGAGTGCAGTAAATTAACACAAACCAAACGTTCAAGTCAACCTCGAAAACCTGCGCTGAAAATCCGTTGCCGCGCGGGCCTGGCAGCCTTCCATATCGGCATTACCCTTAAATTACCCCGAAAATACCCCATTTTCGCTAAAATTTTTCTTGCTATTTTATAAGAGACTGTTTATACTTCCCTCGAAAAACAGGATCACTCTGCCTTTGGGCAGCGGACTATTCTCGTTTCCATTTTATTTTAAGGAGGAAGTTTATGGCAAAAGCAATGACGAAGTCTCAGATTGCAGATCACATCGCGAAGAAGGCGGACATCAAGAAGAAGCTGGCAGTTCAGATCCTCGAAGATATGGCAGCACTGGCCTACAAAGAAGCAAAGAATGCCTTCACGATTCCCGGCCTCGGCAAACTTGTTCTCGTACAGCGCAAGGCGCGCATGGGCAGGAACCCC
The DNA here is from genome assembly GCA_001803705.1 of Nitrospirae bacterium GWC2_56_14. Taxonomy (GTDB): domain Bacteria; phylum Nitrospirota; class UBA9217; order UBA9217; family UBA9217; genus GWC2-56-14. Next base: position 3,979 of record MHDY01000046.1, read on the forward strand.
CAGACCGGCGCAGCCATCAAGATCCCGGCCAAGAAAGTCGTGAAGTTCCGCGTAGCCAAGGCGGCAAAAGAAGCGATCCTCGGCAAGAAGTAGGTTCTGCCGCAAACATACAAAAATACACAAAGGCATTCCGGCTTTCCGGAATGCCTTTTGCGTCTCCCGGGAGCATCACCCACCGGACGACAATACTGAGTAATACATGGACTATATCCTTTTCATTCTCTATCCCCTTTCCCTGATACGGCCGCGTTTCATGCTGCCTGCCCTGGTGTTCCATGCGTTCCTCATCGTGGCTTCGGCGCTGCAGTACGGAAGAATACCGCTTATGGGCATGCACGACACGCTCGGTTTTCTCGCTTTTTCCATCGGTGTTGTGTACGTCATTGCTGCATGGAACCGGGCACGCGATCTCTTCTCCTATTTGACAACACCGCTTATCCTGATCTTCCTCGCCGGCTCGGCAATCTCGCCGCCCGTGACCCACGGGATGCCGCCGGTGCTCAAGACCATGTGGTTCGAGCTCCACGTGATCCTGTCGTTCGTCTCGTATGCGCTTTTCGCCGTCGGCGCGATCTTCGGACTGCTCGACCGCTACGGAAATGATGTTCATGCAGAGCGCGGCCAGTACCGGAGCCTGCTGCTCGGCTATGTGCTCTTTTCCATTGCCATGATCTTCGGCGGTATCTGGGCATTCCTCGCCTGGGGCACCTATTGGCTCTGGACGCCGAAGGAACTCTGGACCACGATCGTCTGGTTCTTCTACAGCCTCTATCTCCACGCGCGGCTGGTGCGCGGCTGGTCAGGCCCGAAAACCGCCTGGATGGGCGTTGTCGGTTTTGTGATCGTGCTGTTCACTTATGCGGGCGTGGGGCTTCTGATGAAAAGCTCGCATGAGTTTTAACTTATGGAGCAAGCCGACCATGTCGGCGTAAAATAAACTGCACCACGACTGCTCCGGTCAGAAACTATGAAAAACTTCTTTCTTTCACTCAAGACAACCGTCTGGACCCTTCTCGGGCTGGTCATCGTGTTTTTCATCGGCTCTTATATGATGCCGATGCACCGGGAGGTTTTTTCGTCCATGAACGACAGCCTCCTGTTCGACTGGGTGAAAAGCGTCGCGCTCCGGGACCTTTGGCTGACCTGGTGGTTCTTCGCCGCCCTGGCAGGGCTCGTCGTGCTCACCATCAACACCCTTGTCTGCAGCCTTGCCGCGATCCAGGGGAAATGGTCGCGCACGGACTTTCTCCTCCGGATCTCACCGCAGATCATTCATCTCGGGTTCCTGTTCATCCTGCTGGCCCATTTGCTTGGATCGGGCTGGGGCTACAAACTATCGGGAATGATGCCTGAAGGCGGATTCGCGCGCTTGCCTGAAGACAGGGCGTTGTCCCTGCAGAGCGTTGTCGTTCAGACAGATCCTGCCGGATACATGCAGGACTGGTCCGCCGAAGTTTCCTTGTATGAGAACAATGAGGTCGTGAAGCGCGGTACGCTCGGCCCGAACAAACCGCTTTTCTACAAGGGCGTCGGCGTTTACCTCAAGAGCCTCGATTTTGAACGGGGCCCGGCCGCCCTGCTCATGGTCAACAAGGACCCCGGCGCAATCTGGGCGCTGATCGGCAGTGCTCTGTTCATGCTGGGGTCTGTCTCGCTGCTCGCGCTCAAATGGAAAAAAACCTGACGCTCCTTGTAAGCTCGTATCAAAATCCTCCCCTGATTCATCCTGCTATGGTACTATGCAACCTATGAAAAAGCGTGTTCTCGTAGCCATGAGCGGAGGTGTCGACAGTTCCGTGACCGCTGCTCTGCTCCTGCAGCAGGGCCTGTCCGTCGAAGGCGTCACCATGAAGCTGACCGCTGGTTTGTGCTGCGACATCGGCTCCGCCCAGGCCGTATGCCGGCATCTGGGCATCCCGCACCGCATGATCGATGCGCAGGCTTCGTTCGAGCTGAATGTGGTTCAGGATTTCATTGCTGAATACCGCATCGGCAGGACGCCCAATCCCTGCATACGATGCAACGACCTCATCAAGTTCCAGCTGCTGCTCTCCTACGCCCGCGAGCAGGGTTTTGATGCCCTTGCCACCGGCCACTATGCCCGCGTTGAACAGGATGCGGCATCTTCCCGGTTCCTGCTGAAAAAAGGCATTGACCCCGGCAAGGACCAGAGCTACTTCCTGTACCGTTTGACGCAGGACCAGCTCAGGAGCCTGCTTTTCCCGCTGGGAGGCATGCACAAGACCGACGTTCGCGATCTTGCGCGCAAGCTCGACCTCCCTGCTGCCGAGCGTCCCGAGAGCCAGGAGATCTGCTTTGTGCCGAATGACGATTATCGCGCTTTTTTGAAAGAGCACGCGCCGACACTGCTTCAGCCGGGAGAGTTGGTCATGACCGATGGTAAGATCGTCGGCAGACATGACGGCATTTCGCTCTTTACCGTGGGGCAGCGCAGGAAGCTCGGCGTTGCTGCCGGCGAGCGGCTGTATGTAGTTCGCATCGAACCTGAGACGAATCGGGTCGTGCTCGGAAAGCTGGCAGAATTGCAGACGAGTGAAATGTTCGTATCCAATCCCACATGGACCATGATGGACAAACTCGCCGCTCCCCTTGAGGCAACGGTCAAGATACGCTACCGCTCGCCTTTTGTTCCGGCCACGATCACGCCATTAGCCGACCAAAGAGTGCAGGTCATGTTTGTGAAACCGGTCCCGGGAATCTGCCCTGGCCAGGCTGCGGTGTTCTATGATGGGGACATTGTTGTGGGCGGAGGGGTGATCGAGAGGTAAATTCAAGTTGGACCTTAACCTACTGATTTTTCCTTTTTGCGCTCCGAACCCGGTACAGCCTCTCCGAAAAGCCGCCTTCGGTCTCAAAAGCCTTTGCCTGAGCAGCAAGTTGTCGGTCGAGCAAATAACAGCACAGGTTCAGGAGCGATAGCGCGGCATTGGCTACAAGCGTAGAGTCTGACACGGACCCACACTGACCACCACCGACAGCCACGGACGCTTGATTTTGTTTCCGCTTTCCGTGCCAGTCCTTGTCCGTCCCTGTTCGTCCGTGTGATTTTGTTCGTCTGTGTGCCCTTGCCCTTGCCTTTTCCTCTTCTCCTCCTCTACCCAAGCCCGCACGTCCTGCAGAGAGGAACATCGCTTCGCCTTGAAGCGCGTGAGGACCGGATGGTCCGGCTCCCACAGGGGCAACTCACGCTGACGCAGAAAATCCTCATAATCGAGCTTCAGTTCCTCGAGGCTCGCCCGGGCCACGTTGGTCAGTTTGAGTTCGGTTTTTTTGGAAGTTGCCGATGCCTGACTACCCTCGGCGATATTCTGCACTCCGCTCCTGGCAGCCTGCACCATCTGATCGTGAGTACGGCTGCGCTTGCTGATGTAGAGGTCGCAGAACCGAACCGTTAGGTCATAGACAAGCTGCGCAAGCTGAAAGCTTTTCAGATTGCGGTATCCGCCGTGTTTTGCGATAAGGGGTTCTTTACCCGTCATGTTTTTTCTTCTGCCCGTGCCCGTCCGTGAAAGTCCTTGCTCGTCCCTGTGCCTTACCGCGTCCCTGTACTTTTGTTTCCGGCCCCGGCAGCAGACTCGTATACTTATGGTACAGCTCGAACAGGAATGCCACCCGTTCGGCGTCGGATTTTGCAGGGGCAAGTTTAAAGCCTGCTCCTACGTATGCGGCATCAACGGCCTTGTCCAGAGCCTGATGCGCTTTTCGCAGGTCCGGCGGCATGGCAACGGGATCGTAGAGGTCGGCGAGAGAAGCGTCGGGATGCGCGGCGCGGGCATCAAGGACCGCCTGCCCAGCCTGCTCAATAGATTCACGTTGTTTGTCAGTTGGATCACTCGGCCAGGGAAAGGTATTGTAAACAAGCTGACTCGAATATCGGAAATCACTTTTTAGTCTTCCTGCAACATTACGCACCCAGGCCATGTGCATGGCAGAACTGATCATGCCGAATACAAAAAGGGTTGCATCGGGAATCG
>MHDY01000046.1:8032-8329 GCA_001803705.1 Nitrospirae bacterium GWC2_56_14
TTGCTTGGCTGCCTGTCTTCGGCGAAAAGTGTCGGATAAGCCGCCATTTCACGAGTTGGTTCCTTCGCACTTGCGAGTCTCATGCTCTTCACAGCATCCACACGTTTCAAAACAGACGGCATGGCCTTCAACTCAGCAGGAGAAACGTCTTTGAGCCATAAGCACCATCGGTCAATGTTATATAGAAACTCATCTGCGCCGAGAAAACGCTTTATATACTTTTTTGCATTCGGCTCGGCATCTAGAAGCTCCGTCTTCTCGTCATTTGTTAAGAGCAAATGACCACCGTCTACGGGC
>MHDY01000046.1:8366-9106 GCA_001803705.1 Nitrospirae bacterium GWC2_56_14
GTTCACTTCTTTTTGGCAAAAGAACATCCGGCGCATCTACAAGATAGGGGTTTATATTGTTTGCTGTTCGGGCATGCGATTCGCTGTTCAAATCAGGATAATCATAGATCGTCTTGCGAATTGTATCGTGAAGGGCAAAACCGACGATAACGCAATGAACCGCAGCTTTACCGCGAGCTTCGTTGCTCCATTGAAACGTCCTATGGGCAAAATGAATTTTGACCCCTAGTCGAAGCAGCTCTGACCAAAGTACGCCGACCTGTTCGCCCTGAGTAATAGAGTTAGTCGAGACGAAGGCAATCTTCACGCGCTCTCGTGGCGACTTTTGTGTGCCGGGCATTCTATCAAGCAGGGCTGTTATCCTTTCATCACCTCGGATATACTGAACAGCCTTCAAATACCACGCGGTCACATAATCAAGCACACCAGCGCCTTTGACATGTGTGAAGACCCGTTCCATATCGGCCTTTTGTTCGGCGTTCTGAAATTGCTTCCCCACAAACGGCGGATTGCCGAGAATGTAGTCAACCTGTTCTGCTGATATGACCTTGTTCCAGTCCATCTGCAAGGCATTGCCGCAATGGATCGAAGCCGAGTGAATGAGCGGCAAACGGCGGAAATACTGACCGAACTCCTCGGAGACCTTCATGTTCATCTGGTGGTCCGTGAGCCAGAGCGCGACTTGGGCGATCTGGGCCGGGAACTCTTCGATCTCGATGCCGTAGAACTGATTCACATCC
>MHDY01000047.1:0-6874 GCA_001803705.1 Nitrospirae bacterium GWC2_56_14
TGCGGCGTCTGCATGCTCTCCTGCCCGGTCTGGCATCAGCACCATACCAAGGCGCTCACCTATTGCGGCAGGACCCGGGCCCTGATCGGCGGCGCGGACGAGGAAGACCTGGCTCCGGCGGCGCGCGGCTGCATCCTCTGCGGCTCCTGCGAGCCCCTCTGCCCCATGGGCATCCGCACGCAGCAGGCCACGATCAGATTGCGCAAGAACCTCTCGGCACGCGGGTTCCTTCCCAAGCCGGTCATCCAACCTCGCGTGCACGATGCCGGGAAGACCGGTTCATCATCATGCATCATGATCCCGGGAAGAGCGCTCCGGGCGAACGCTTCCCTTTCCGCGTCCGTTCTTGCCTTATTGGAACAGAAAACCGGGCTCCATTCCGATGATGGATACGATATCATGCTGACCCTTGAATCGGGACAGGAAATGAACGATGACCGTCTTGAAGACTTTATCGCGCCGTTGATGAAAGCAAGCAAGATCGTCGTCGCTGACGGATTACTGTTCAATGTGCTGCGCTCGCTGCTGCCGTCGTCAATCAAGGTCCGGCCCCTGGGGCAGGCCCTGCTTGAGAACCCGCGCGTGCTCGCCGGCCTCAAGCCGACCGATTTCTATATGATCGAGACGCGGGCTTATAACGCCAATCGCCGGGAGTTCGTGGCAGGCTATGATGCGCTGCGCCAGATGACCGGCTGCTCCATGAACCTGGATCTGCAGCGCGTGGCAACACCAACCGGCGCGGCAAGCATGCAGCATCGCGAGGGCCTGGCCACGATCATCTCCATCGAGGAGCAGGTGAAATGGCTGCTTGAGGGGCGGAATGCGGAACGCATCGTGGTCGAAAGCCTTGACGATCACGAAGCATTTGCCAGGTATGCGAAGCTCCCAGTCGTCCATCTTGCCGAGGTGGCGAAGCCATGACGAAAGCGCGGACCGTTGACGTTGTGATCGTGGGCGCAAGCCTTTCCGCGGCGGCCGTAGCCAAGCGGCTTGTTGACGCGGGGTACGAGACCATCGCGCTCGAGCGGTTCTGCCTGCCGAGAACGAAACCCTGCAGCGGCATCATCTCTCCCCGGGGCCACCGTTTTTTGATCGAGAACTTCGGCCCCCTGCCGAAAGAAGTGCTGCATGAACCGACATCCTGCAAAGGGGTGACCTTCTACTTTCCCGGCGGTGTCGAGCTTCCCATGGAGTTCGACCACGGTTCGACGCCGCATTTGAACCGCACCTATTCCGACCACTGGACCATCCAGCGGAGCGGAGCGGAAATCCATGACAACATGCGCTTCCTGTCGGCCTCGGACCAGGGCACCCATGTGGACATTGTGGCGGGCAACGGACAGGAAGAAAAGCTGTATCGCGCGCGCTATCTCATCGGCGCCGACGGCCCCAACTCCAAGGTGGTCAGGACGCTTTATCCGGAATACCGCGAGGCCATCACCTGGTTCACGGTGAAACAGCATCTGCACGAGATCGTCGACTGCCCGCTGGACCCTGCCTATTTTCACTACTGGTTCCACCCGGAGCTTGGCTACTACACCTGGAGCCACCAGAGGAACGGCCGCCAGATCGTGGGCGTGGGGCATGAAGCGAACGACGACTTCTCGCTGCGCCACGCGAAGGCCCTGCACTACCTGGAAGATCGCCATAAGGTAAAACTCGGCCCGTGCGTCACGCGCGAAACGAGCGTGAACAACTTCGGGCTGTCGCTCATCAACCGCTATGTCTTCGGCAGGGGCAACATCATCGTGACCGGGCAGGCCGCGGGTTTCCTGAACATGATCGCCGAGGGTATGTCGGCCGCGCTCCACTCGGGCGCGATCGCAGGCGAGGCGGCAGTGGATGCCTTCCGCTTGAACCGGCCGATCCAGGAGATCTACCGGACCATGATCCAGAGCGAAGTGCGCCGCTGCTCCGACCAGTGGAACATCATGAAGATCCTCTTCGGCAGGCCCCACGAGGCCGACTTCATGGGCACGCTGGCCAAGCGCAGCAAGCGCGAGAAGCTCATCGTGCTGAAGGATGTGGCGAAGTTCCTTGCTCCCTGGGGAAAGTATAACTGGGGACGTCAGATGCTCTGGCAGGCGATCACACGGCAGGTGACCGGCGGGTACAATCCGCGGCGGTGGCGGTAACTATTCAGGCGAATAGGCTGAAGGCTGAAGACTGAAGGTAAAAAGAACCATCGCGTTCACCCGCTCTTCACCTTCAGCCTTACTCCCTTCAGCCTTCAGTCTTCCAACCTTCAGCCTGATCAAATCCCCACCTTCACCACGATCTTCATCACCGCAGACGGATTGCGAAGCGCCATCTTCGGCGCATGGCCGTCCTCCGGATAGAGCACTGCCATCTGCCCTGCCTGCAGATGCACCGGGGTCCATTGCCCTTTTGCCACGGTGCCGAAGCTGATGTCCTTGCCCGCATCATAGGCGGCAGTGATCTCCATCCGCTCCGTTGGCGCCCAGCCGATGATCTCCTCGCCAGACAGGACGAACTGTATGTCGATATATTTTTGATGGCATTCGAATTTCGGCGCAGCCGACCACTTGGTTTCGAACCGCTGTACCAGGGCAAATACCCGGTCGCCGTCGATCTCCACCCTGCCGTCCGGCAGCAGATGAAGGTCCGGGGACCGCAGAAAGTCGATTGCTTTTTTAAGATTGGGTGACAGTACCGCCTGGCGGCTGACGTGGTTGAGATCTGAAACGATCATGATGCGCTCCTCGGAACTGGGTGGATTTGATGCAGCTGGGATATGATTTGAGGCCGGCTATGGGTGATGGACTCGCAATAAACCGGATTTCTACAGATTCCGTCATTCCCGTGCAAACGGGAATCCAGTCATTACAGACCCGCTGGATACCCGCTTTCGCGGGTATGACGACTTTTTACGAAACCATCATGGGGAACTCATTTCTTCTCGGCTGCCTTGCTTGACTTGCGCAGGATCAGGCCTATGTATTTATTGATCACGTTCGAACGGTCCAGGAACGGCACCGGTGCCGCCTTTCTTTTTCCCAGCGCCCGCAATTCCTTCAGAAGTTCACGGTTGGAGTTATCGAACTTCAATCCCTTATGAAAGGTCTCAAGCGCATCTTTCCTCTTCCCCGCTGCCACGTAGGCCCTCCCGAGGTTGAGGTAGAACACGGGAAACAGCGTTTCTTCTCCAAAGGACGAACCCTTTTTTACCGACGCAAGGGCCTTTTTACAGTTTTCGATGCCGGTCCGGTACCGCTTGTCCACCAGGGCCTGAAGACAGCCGAAATAGGAGAGGATGAAGGGATCATCAGGGAAATTTACATGGGCCTGCTGAAGCAGTCTGAAGGCATCCTTATGCTTGCCCTTCGAAAGATGGATCTTTACCTGACGCAGATAATCGCGGGACGTGGCTTCATCGGGAGGAACATAAGGCACCAGCTCGCCGCCAGCAGTCTGTTTTTTCGGGTCGTCTTGTTTTTCCATGGCACTATTTTACCATATTTCCCGGCAGGCACAAGAAGAGAGAATCGCGTCAGAACCGTTGACTTATTATTGTGGTGTAATGCCGAGACTCTTTGGAGAAGAGAAAAAAGTGTTTCCTGCCACGGTCCGGACGGTATGACCAGTCTTCAGCCTTCTGCCTTCAACCTGTCAACCTGAACAGTTACTCGGTACGGACCCCCGCAGGTGAGCTCTGCTCGAATATTCTTTCGACCTCCGCCTGGGGCAGCACTGAATAGGCGTAGGCATCGTGATATTTGAACGTAAGCTTCAGGGGTTTATGCTGAGCGGCAAGTTCGGGAAACGCGTGCAGGTCCACGATCGCCACATCGCCGCGGATCTGCAGTTCCCCCTTGGTAAACCCGTTGATGAACAGACTGACCGTGTCGGGCTGCGGTACGTTCTGTTGGCGCTGCAGGGTGGTGCGCGTCCCGTCCTCCACGATATGCTTCCGTGAAAGCACGCTCGGCACGTCCCGACTGGTGCACGCTTCCGGTTCCTGCCGGCAGTTCGGGCCGCTGTAGCTTCCCGCTATCCAGTAATCAGGCCGAAACAGGGGGACGATCGTGGTCGATAAAAGCAACTTGGTCCAGACGTCCCACCACGGAAATTCCTTCGGCGTGGCCTTGCTCCGGACCCGGACTTTCTGATAATAGCGTTTTGTGGTTTCCTGCTGCTCCACCTCTTCGTAGACCCGGACCGAAAGCGGGGAGATCAGTTCGATCTTTTTTTTCCTTGAACGTTCGGCAACAACACCCGTGCCCTCCTCCTTGACCAGCATTCCCTTTTGAATGTGTTCGCTGAGGACCTGAGAAGCGCATCCCTGAACGACCAGGGTGGCGAGCAGAAGAGCGGAAACGATCCGATTGACCATACGTGGTATCACGACTTCCGGTGACGACGGCACCCGAGCGGCGCTGTTTCCCATCACGAGCTATTTGCGGTCGTGCCGCCTTTCCGGCCCGAAAGCCCGTTCTGCCTGGCCCTATGCAGGGCCTGGATGGATCAATAGCTCGTGTAACCCATAAGGTTATCGATCCAGGTTACCAGGTCGGTCTTGTCCTTGGGAGCGCCGTCAACGCGAATGACCTCCACGGCATTTCGATACACGATGAAGGTGGGCGTCTTGGTGACCGCAAAACGCCGGGCCAGGTATTCATCCGCCTCGACATCGACCTTCATGACCTTGAGCTTGCCCGTCCGTTTCAGCGCAAGGTCCCGCACCAAGGGGTCGATGATCTTGCAGTGGAGGCACAGGGAGGCAGTGAAAAAGATCAGGAGCGTTTCCGGCCAGTAGGCAACCTCCCGGTCGAAACTCTCGGCTTTTGCCCAGAGAGGCTCTTGCGGGACCTCGATGACGGTCTTACAATTACCACAGACGGGCTTACTTCTCAGTCGGCTTTGCAACACACGGTTCAACGTGAGGCAGTTCTTGCAGCGGACAATAACGGACGTATCGGACATTTTTTCTATAACCTTTGAAATTGTGTTCTCTTCAGAAGATACCGTGCGGAATGCGGTTAGATTCTACCAAAAGAGAGAAAATAGTCAAGAGACCGGCAGCGTGCCTAAGTGAAGCACACTACCCTAAAACCCGATGAACAAGCAAGAAAATTAATGGGGTAATTTCGGGGTAATCGGTCTTGAGGCCTCCCTGAGAAGGCATTGCCGGCCATGCTCTGAAAGATCTTTGGACGCGGATAAGGGCGGATTATTGCCGGTATAAAACGACTTCATCCGGTTTTCCCATTCCGCAATTCGAAATCCGCAATCCGCAATTGTCGCTACGCGACGGCTTCACTGGTCGCGCGGTTTTGCGCGCCGCGTAGGTACGGCGTTCCAGGGATCGTCGGGCCAGGGATGTTTTGGATAGCGGCCTTTCAGGTCCTTTTTGACCAGCGGATAGCCAGTGTCCCAGAACCCTTTCAGGTCCTGCGTGATCTGGACCGGCCTGCGCGCCGGGGAAAGCAGGTGGAGCAGCACCCTGACCCTGCCTTCCGCCAGGAGCGGCGTGTCAGCCAGCCCGAACATCTCCTGGAGCTTTACGGCAAGCACGGGTTGCTCTCCTGATGCATAATCCAGCGTTATCTGAGATCCGCTCGGCACCGGGAGGGACAAGGGCGCGCGCTTGTCCAGCAGCCGCCCCTGCTCCCAGGTCAGCCGTGCCTTGAGCGCCGGCAGAATATGCAGCCCGCCGAGTCCCTGGGCCGTGCGAATGTTCGTAAGCCAGGGCATCAGCCATTCCTCCGGCCTGGACTGGAGCGCCTGATCGGCAAGGTCCGGCCAGGCCTCTTCGGGAAAAGCCTTCTTCATCAGGCCGACCCGTGCCTGGAACTGGCGCGCCTCGTTGGTGAACGTCAATATGCCGGGCGTCGTGCGGATCGCTTCGCACAGGATCGGGGCCGCCTCCTCGTCGGAAGGTTTGAAGGGCCGCGAGGACAGCAACATGGCGTCAAGACGCTCTTCCATGGCGGCGACGATCCGCCCCTGGCTCCGGTCCCATTCCACTCTTCGGATGGATCTGATGAGCGCTGCGCATTCGCTTCGAAGCAGCTCTTCCGTCACCGGTGCGGCGAGATGCACAACGCCTTCGGTCTTCATGCCGGCATCAACCTGCACGGCGATGATAAAAGGGTCGTTCACCAGATGGCTGTCCATGGACAACCGTACGCCCCTTCCCTGTGAAAGAACGTACACACGTCCGCCTTCGTCGCGGCGCCTGGCCACACGGTCCGGGTAGGCCGCGAGCAGCAGACGGGACAGCGTGCCTGACTCCACACTTGCCTGTGTTGGAGCATTCCGTCTGTCCAGAAGGCGCTGAAGCTGCGTTGCCGTCCTGTCCACGGCGCGCAGCGCTGCTATATCAGCTCTCAGGTCCGCTTCTTTCGTCTTCCGCCACTGCTGCAGCATATGGACCCGCTCAGCCACATCGGGTTCTTTCCCGGTCCCGGGTATGGCGTTCTTTCGCACCAGGTCCCGCTCAGAGAGGATGGCGGCAAGATCGACGCCAAGATCGGCGCAGCCCAGTTCCTGCGACCGCAGCAACAGACGGCTCAAGCGGGGATGCAGGGGGAACCGGGCCATGGCCCGGCCGACGGCGGTGACCGAACCGGTCCGGTCCAGCGCGCCGAGATCGATGAGCAGTTGGACTCCTGCCTTCCATGCCGCAGCGGGCGGAGCGTCGAGCCAGGTCAGTTTCTGCGGGTCCTTGACTCCCCAGGCCGCAAGCTCCAACACGAGCGGCGAAAGATCGGACCCGAGGATCTCCGGCAGGGTAAACGCCTGCATGCCCTTGAGCGCGAACCGATCGTAGAGGCGGTAGCACACGCCCGGCCCGAGCCTGCCCGCCCTGCCCTTGCGCTGCTCCGCCGAAGCCCGGGAGAGTTCGATCGTC
>MHDY01000047.1:6881-8900 GCA_001803705.1 Nitrospirae bacterium GWC2_56_14
GGTTCATGCCGGTCGCGGGATCGTACGAGAGCCGGCGCGTCAGGCCGCTGTCGATGACCACCTGCACGCCTTCGATGGTAAGGCTCGTCTCGGCAATGTTCGTGGCGAGCACGATCTTGCGATGGTCCCGCGACGGCACGATGGCGCGCTCCTGCTCTTCGAAGGGCAGGTCGCCGTACAGCGGATGGAGCGAAAGACGGTCCTCGATCAGGTTGAGGGTCGCGCGAAGCTCCCGCTCGCAGGCCCGGATCTCGCCGGCCCCGGGCAGGAACACCAGGAGATCGCCATGGGTCTGGCGAAGCGCCGTCCTGATCGCGGCAGCGACGCGCAACGCGAGCTGGCCGGACCGGTCTTCGAGGTAGCGTTCCTCCACGGGAAAGGCCTTTCCCGTGGACGTGATGACCGGCGCTCCGCCCAAAAGCTCCGCAAGGGGACCGGGGTCGAGCGTGGCGGACATGACCAGCAGTTTCAGGTCCTGCCTCAGGCCGCTCTGCACATCGAGACAGAGCGCCAGCGCAAGGTCGGCATGGATGCTTCGCTCATGGAATTCGTCAAGGATGACCAGGGACGCGCCCGTGAGCCCGGGATCGGACTGCATGCGGCGGGTCAGGATTCCTTCGGTAACGACCTCGATGCGCGTTTTGGCCGAGGTCTTCGTGTCAAAGCGAATGGAGTAGCCGATGGTGTCTCCCACCGGTTCGCCCAGCGACTTGGCCATCCAGCGTGCGGCGGAAACAGCCGCGAGCCTTCGCGGCTCGAGCATGATGATGCGGCCCGCTTCGCGTGGCAGCACGTCAAGCAGCGCGATCGGCACGCGGGTGGTCTTGCCTGCCCCGGGCGGCGCCTGCAGAACAACGGCGGGATGGCGCGCCACTGCGTCCTTGAGCTTCGGCATAATAGTGTCTATGGGATAGGAGGTCACGATAGGGTTTTTATAGGGGAGCTATTCAGGTTGATAGGCTGAAGGCTGAAGACTGTCAGGAAACGATAGATCAGAAAGCCAGGCGTTCGCATTTACTTTTTTCAGCGACCTTCAGCCCTCAGCCTTCAGCCTCAACACCTGCATTTTCTCAATGCGTATACTTCACCAGCTTCTGCAGCACCTCGATATGCAGCAGTTCCGAGGGAATGATGCGCAGCTCGATCACGCCGCTCTGGCCGCGACGAAGATGTTCCGGCTGGACCGTAGCCGCGAAATAGGCCTTGTACTTCGCTCCCAGTTCCGGCTCAGCCTCGTACAGCGAATCCTGCAGGAGCCCGGCCATCTGCTGCGCCTGTTCCCGCCCGGCGATGATGGCAAGCTTCGGACCGTCATCAGGGTAACGAAAGCTGACCAGCACGATGCTGATGTTGTTCCTGGTACGGGTGTCCCCCAGGAGCGAAAGGAACAGGCGGGACAGTCTCTTGATGATGACCGTCGAAGACGGCCGCAGTGCCCCGTCCGCGGTGAACAGGAGGGACCGATCGATGACAATGGAGCTCGTCCGTGCCTGGAGGCCGCCGACCTGCAGCGCGCCGAACTCCCGCTGGAAGGTCTGGCTGATGTTCCGGGTGAACTCGTTGCGCGGCTGGGATAGGGCCAGGGCCGGTTCCAGGAACCGCTGGATCTTGACGGCCCGGTAATAGAGGAGCGCGCTCAGCACCACCAGTCCGATCAGCAGCAGGCTCAGGACCGGCCCCGCAGGCGGCACGTATCTCCACAGGCTCCAACGATTCATGATGCCGTCTTCTCCAAAAGCGCCATTTTCTTCTCCAGGGTTTTAAAATCCTCTTCAGTGACGGTCGTCGGCTTGTGCACCGCCTTGTTCCGCAGGAACATGAGGTCGTTGAATAAACCTGCCCGGAAGCGGCTGATCCGGCGGCTTTGTTCCATCTCTTTCAACCCTTCGGACAGCACCGAGAACACCCGGCCCGTCGCCGCCGTGGTGAGCGCCTTCAACCGTTTCTCGATATAATGACCCAGCAGCAGGGCCGCCACGAGCTGTTCTCCCGCGCGGAAATACTGCAGCGCCTGGTCAA
>MHDY01000048.1:0-1808 GCA_001803705.1 Nitrospirae bacterium GWC2_56_14
AAACCATGCAGCAGATCGATGGGTATGTGAAGGACCTGGAAGATGCGGAAACGCGCGAGGCTTTCCGCAGGCTCATTGAGAAGGATTTTCAGCAGAAAAAAAGAACATCGTGAATGTGGCGGAGAGCAAAAAGCATCTCTCGCAAAGCTCGCAAAGGACGCCAAGAAAATCTAAACCATGGCTTGTTTTGGTTTTAAACCAGAAAAGATTTTGACTCAAGGTTCCCTTTGCGAGCTTTGCGAGAAAAATTCTTGCCCGGTTGATTTCAGTATTTCCGTTCCATAGATATCCCTCACTTCCTCCGTATACCCTCCATCCTGTTCATGAACGATCAAAGGCGGCAGCACGTCAAGGCCGATTCCGGCAGACCTCATTGCTTCGAACAGGACCAGCGAAGCCGGTTTATGCAGGGAGGGGTGAACGAACCGGAGGCGCTTCGGCTCCAGGTCCCGCATGCGCAAAAGGGCCATGAGCTCAACTGCCCGGTTCGCGGGAAAAACGAGGACGTATCTGCCTTTGTTCTTTAACAGGTCTTTGAGGTCGAGCCATTCAGCGATTGGCGCAATCTGGCTCTGCCGCGCAAGGTGACGATCGGGGAAAGGGCTTTTCCTGCCTGCGCCTGCTTTTATATAGGGAGGATTGGCAACGATGACATCGAAGGAATCCCGCGAGATGGAACTGCTCAGATCGCGGATGTCACGGTCAACAGGGGTGATGTTTTCACTCAGTCCGTTGCGTTCGATGTTGCGGAGCAGGAGCTCGTATGCTCCCGGTTCGATCTCGTCGGCAACGAAGCGGGCTTGAGGAAATTTTTTAGCGAGCAGCAGGGAGATGATGCCGGTCCCCGCCCCGGGTTCGAGGACCCGGTCGCGCGGTTTGATGCGGCAGAAGTCGGCGAGGAGAAGGCTGTCCAGGGTGAAACGGACGCCTTTTTTATGCTGGGTGATGTGGACGATGCCGGCGTTGCGAAGCGAGATGCTGTCGCGGGATACTTCGGTCACTTTACTTTTTCCACGAACTCGGCAGGCAGGCGCTTTGGTTTGGCGTTGGCATCCACGAACACGGCCTTTGCCATGCACTGCACGAAAACGCGGCCTGTTTCCTTGTGCTTCATGATGTGTTCGAAGACCATGGTCGCCCGGGTCACATCACGCACCCAGGTTTCGATAGCGATCGTATCGCCATACCGCGCCGGGGACTTGTAGTCGATCTCGGCGCGAAGCACCATGAAGATCGTGCCCTCGTCCATGAGCTTCTTGACCGCGAAGCCCTTGCCGGCAAGGTATTCGGTCCGGGCACGCTCCATGTACTTGAGGTAGTTGGCGTAGTAGACGACGCCCCCGCAGTCCGTGTCCTCGTAGTAGATCTTTACTTCCATGAAGTGGTTCATCGCGTCAGCTCTTCAGGATCCTTTCCGCAGCGATCTGTGCTTCGTGCACGCAGTCACCTATGCCGATGCCTTTGTAGGAACAGCCGATAAGGTGCAATCCGGGGTGCGTGGTCATGGTCCGGTCGAGCATGGTGATCCGGTCGAGATGGCCCACGGTGTACTTCGGCATGCCCTTGTACCAGCGGTAGATCTTTGAGAACGCCGGGTTGGCTTTGATCCCGAGGATGGTGTCGAGCTCTTCGAGGATCATGTTCGTCATTCCGGCATCGTCAAGATCATGGACCAGTTCTTCATGATGTCCGCCGCCCACGAAGCCCCGAATGAGGAGGTGGTCGTCGGGCGCCCGGAAGGACCATTTGATGGAGCTGTAGGTCGCGGCGTTGATCCGGCGACCTTCCACACGGGGGACGATGAACCC